>DEJH01000012.1 GCA_002353275.1 Caryophanales bacterium UBA2753
GAATTTCGTGCGTTTGCCTTATTTGAAATAGTCTTTTTAGAAGAATTGTTTTCTTTATTGCTAAAATAAATGGCCATGCCAAAAATAGCAAATGCCGCTATTACAACAAAGATAATCAAGAATATAAGTCCATCACTCATAAAAAGATATTACCACTAGACTATTTAAACAATGAATAGACGAATATATAAAACGTTACCAATCAATGTACAATTTGATATAAGTATCATTCATTGGTCCACATTTAACGTTGCTACAATCTCTAGCAACCGCAATTAATGAATCAATCTTAGACAAATCAATTATTTCATACCTATCTAAATCACGATAGATTATATAGTCAACAGAAGACATTTCCTCCTTAATATATTGAAGAAGTTGCTTATCTTCACTAATCCTATAAAACCTTACTTGGTAACTGTTAAGAGGATAAAAAAGGCTCCCGCCCTGTTTCTCAATTAAAAAAACAATAGTTTGATTTACGCATTTGCTCTTACTTAAAGAACATAAATGCTGCTCAGCGTTCTTCTTGAATGACTTAACAAAATTTTCATATGAAAAGCCATTGTGTTGGTTTTCAATTGTGATAGTTTGAAATGAATGAGGCTGATATGGACTATTAATAAATTCGTTATCTTGCTTTTTAATTTCTTCCTCATTTAATCGCTGATAATTGGCACTGTCTCTTTTATATTTGGAGCCTTTTTTGTCTTCACCAGCGGTGGTTACTTCAAAATGTTCGATTATTCCACCATCGAAAAAGAAATCGGGAAAATCATTAGAATTCTCATTTTGATGTGCACTAGATAAAATAGCGCTCATTATAGAATAATCTGAATTATCAAATTCTTTTTTCAAAGCATTTGAAAATAAAAAGCTTTCTTTAATTTTGTTCAAACAATCCAACTCGTTTTTTCTCGTTCTTTTTTCTTCCATTTTTACAATTATATTTTCTTATTTATATAAACAATATACATGGGTGGGGTATTTTGGGAAGATTATATTTATAAGAACGATTAAGTGTACAGACATTATTCTCTCTTCATTATTTTATTAATGTCTTCTTGAGTTATGCCTCTTATCATAACTTCTTGTTTGTCATAATCAATATCAGTGATCTTTAACTCAAAGTTATTCTTATTTGCCCACATTGTTATTCTTTCAAAATCAGTTTTATTAATATTGTGTCCAACAATAATTGATGAGACTAAAGGACCTAGAAATGCGCTGTTTGCCTTTCCAATTGCTCTCCATTCATTTTCATTTGACCATCTATCTTTTTTCTTAGAACATAAAGTCTTTATCATCCAGTGATGAAATATTATTCCACTATTGAACTTATTGCCTTTTCCATCAATGTTAATGGTTGCTATTGTTGATTCGAATAATGGTTTAAACCAATCATCATCTTTTTTGTCCACATAACTCACTGGATATAAGCTTGAAATAAATCTTATTGATCCCTTTGATTTGCATGGGTTAGTTAAATCATATTCAATACAATAACCTCTGAATTCATCGGCATATAGAGCCCATAAGTTTTCATTAGAGTAGCTATCACACATGCAGAATGCTCCCATATAGTCATTTATGTTCATAAGTAGCTGCATGCCCTTATTAAATTCAGAATTATCATTCATTTTTGTGTCCAATCCTTCAAAAATATAAGTAAGGGAACTGATAACTGTTCTGAGCTCTTTTTGTTCTCCCTCGTCAACGAACTCTTTGACTCTATTAAATATTGATTCAGTATCAAAATGTTCTTCTAGAAATAGATCAAATATGGTTTCAGCTAATTTATTATCTATAGAAGGAAACCTATTAATGAGAATATTGATTATTGTATCTCTATAGTATTTACACATTGCCTCTCCATCAAATTTAGAAATTCTTCTTTTAGTTGAAGAGGTAATGCCTTCAAAAATATCATTTAGATTATTAAATGAGGCAGTATAAATATTTCTTTTTCCAACATAAAAATCAATTCTCCCATCTTCTCCACTTTTTCTATACTTATATAAGTGCTTAGGAATCTCTTTAAGAAATGGATGGTTCAATTCTTTTGTTTCAAATACAGAAAGTTTCTTTGTCTGAAAATAGAATTCAATAGATTTATAGTAAAAATCTTTTTTCATATTTAATATATTCCAAAGAATTTCTCAAAGAACTCAATTATTTTAGTAATAACTCTTTGTTTCTTTTCTAATCTGTTACTGCCACCGAATCTTGACATAGCAGGAAGAATATTGTCTAAATCAGTACCATTAGTTTTTACATATCCATCTCTAAAGCAGCCTGAAATAAACTCTCTCGCTTCTTTTTCTTTAAGATTCTCCTCAGTAATGATTTGCTTTAATGATTTCTCTTTTTCTTCAGCAAAGAATTTATGCCATTCGTCCATAACATCATCAACTTCATTTATTCCTTGTAAGAAGCTCTGAATAAGGGCTTTCTTGCTGCGCAATTCAGGTGAAGCATCTATTGCTTTTTGAATAGCGATAAGCACTTCTCTATCCTTACAGTGCGAATCATGATACTTAGTTACAAGCATCAAAATGTAATCAATATTTATTTCAATTTGTCTGATTAATTCGATTTCAAAAACAATATCGTCATTGACTACTACTGTTTCTCCGTTTCTGCTTGCCATAACTTCAGGCTTTAAGTCTAAGTAACGTCCACAGTAGTCTTGGAAATCAATTTCTGACACTATTTCATTTCCTTCAAAATCATCGAATGATGATAGGAGGTTCTTCATTCTCAGAATAGCGCCAAATAATTTAAGGAAGTCTTTTTGTTTGTCTTCTCCCTCAATTCGAGGTTCACTAAGAGGATATTTAGCTTGTAATTCATCAATGAGTTCTTTGTATCCTTTATGATAAACACCTTTCTCATCAGTGTAGCCATTGTAATAATCATTAAATCCTTTTAATAACACTATTCCAGAGGCTTTCTTATCACCAAATAACGCTATTGCTTCATCAACTTTCTTTTGAAGTGGTCTAAAGCAGACAATATTTCCAAATGTCTTAATACTGTTAAGGATTCTGTTTGTTCTTGAGAACGCTTGCATTAAGCCATGCATCTTAAGGTTCTTATCAACCCAAAGTGTGTTTAATGTTGTAGCATCAAAACCAGTTAAGAACATATTAACTACAATTAAGAGATCAATTTCCTTATTTTTCATTCTTAAAGATAGTTCTCTATAGTAGTTTTGGAAGCCATCCCCTTCAGTAGAGAAGTTGGTATTAAACATTTGGTTATAATCTTTAATTGCGGCCTCTAAGAAATCTCTAGAATTCTTATCTAATTTAGATGTGCTTTCTGGGTTTTCTTCATCGATAATGCCATCAATTTCTTCTTCGTTAGCTCCATAAGAATAAATAATAGCGATTCTTAACTTATGACTATCGTCTAAGTGTTCCATTTGCTTTTTGAATTCAGAATAATATAACTTCGCAGAATCAATGGATGAAGTAGCTAAAATAGAATTAAAACCACTCAATCTCTTTTTATCTCTTAATTCTTCTTTTCCTTTAGCGACATCATGAACATTAGAAATTACAGAATGAGCATATGATTTCTCGTTTCTATATGTTTTTTGGTTGAAATGATCAAGTATGTATTTTGTAACAAGCGAAATTCTTTCAGGAGCATTAAACGCAGCTTCTCTATCAATATCTCTTACTTGTTCATCTTCAATTTCTTCTGGTTCTTCCATTGTCTTAATGTAATCAACTTTAAAAGGAAGAACATTTCTATCACTAATAGCATCAATGACAGTATATACATGTAATTGTTCTCCAAAGGCTTGAGCGGTTGTCTTTAAATGTGGATTAGCACCACTAGAAGCATTCACACTAAAAATAGGTGTACCTGTAAAGCCAAAGATATAGTATTTCTTAAAGTTTCTAACAATCGCTGTATGCATATCACCAAATTGGCTTCTATGGCATTCATCAAAAATGAGAACTACTTTCTTATCAAAAATAGGATGATTCTTATTTTGATCAATAAAAATAGATAGTTTTTGGATAGTTGTAATAATGATATGAGCGTTAAGATCTTCTAATTGTCTTTTTAAAATCGCGGTAGAAGTATTAGAGTTAGCTGCCCCTTTTTCAAAACGGTCATACTCTCGCATCGTTTGGTAATCGAGGTCTTTTCTATCAACAACAAATAGGACCTTGTCAATATATTCAAGCTTAGACGCTAATCTTGCAGTTTTGAACGATGTAAGTGTCTTTCCACTTCCGGTTGTATGCCAAATATAGCCACCAGCTTCAATGGAGCCATATTTCTTATAGTTAGTTGCAATTTCAATTTTATTAAGTATTCTTTCAGTTGCGGCTATTTGATATGGACGCATAACTAAAAGCTTTTCTTCTGCTGTAAATACACAATACTTAGTAAGAATATTTAATAAAGTATGCTTAGCAAAGAATGTTCTAGTGAAATCCACTAAATCTGGAATGATTTTGTTTTTTGCGTCAGCCCAGAATGATGTGAATTCAAAAGAATTACTAGTTTTCTCGCTTTTGACAGTTTTATTTTGATCTTTGACATGAGAAAACCTAGTTGTATTTGAATAATATTTAGTGTGAGTTCCGTTTGAAATAACAAATATCTGGACATATTCAAATAATCCGCATCCAGCCCAGAATGAGTCTCTTTGATATCTATTAATCTGGTTGAACGCTTCTCTGATAGCAACACCACGCCTTTTAAGTTCAACATGAACTAAAGGAAGACCATTAACTAAGATTGTTACATCGTAACGATTTTTATAAGTCCCTTTTGTTACCTCATATTGATTGATGACTTGGAGTCTATTGTTGTGGATATTTTGTTTATCAAGAATCTTAATGTTTTTGGTTTCGCCATTATCTCTTCTTATAGAGAAAACATGGTTTTCTTGAACGTTATATGTTTTTTCTTTAATTCCAGCATTTGGTTTAAGTAAATATTGAGTTAAGAATTGCCTCCACTCATTATCAGAAAACCTATAATCATTTAATAAGGAAAGTTGAACACGTAAATTATCCAGCAAGTCTTTTTCTTCATGGATAGAAACATATTCATAAGCCTGCTCACCAAGCATACGAATAAATTCTCTTTCAAGAGTAGCTTCACTTTGATAAGCATCGGAACGTGACGCTGCTGGTTTATATTCAGCAACAACGGTTTCTTCATTGGATTGAGAAATTACAGTATATTGCGCCATTATGCTTTCAACTTCTTAAATGTTAGTAATTTATCACGATAATACTCATATTGTTTTTGACGAGCTTCTATTTCTGCGGGGAGGCCTTTATTTACATCTTTGCAAAATGTTTCAAAAGAATCTAACAAGTTAACAATTCTGTTTTGTTCATCTAAAGGCGGAAGCGAAATATAAAATTCATTCAACCAGCCTGTATTCAAATTAATCTTTGCAGCGCCGTATGTTTTCCCATTTACCTGAGACCAAAAATGCTTAGAATTAATCCAGTGCTTAAGATATTTGTTTGATAAAAGTTTTTTATTTTTAACTCGCATAAAGCCAAGACTAACAAACATGCACAGATCAATGTCGCATTCAACAATGACAGGGTGGCCTAAATTGGAACCAACCCTAGTAAACAAAACATCTCCGTTTCTAGGCTTTGCATTAGAAGTTGCTTTATCATAATCTTCTTTTGAGATGTATTTGACATCTGACAAATCTAAAAAATCTTTAGAAGTATCTTTGGCTGATATAAAAGTAACTCCTTTTTCGACATAATTTGGGGTTGCTGTTAAACCCAAACATATATCTACAACTTCTTTTAATTTATAAGTAACACTAGTCGAGCTTATTAGTTTCTCTCTATAAAAGGAAAACTGATTATTTCTAGCTGTAAGCTCTGCTGTAAGCTCTGTGAAATTATCCAAAATACGGACAATTTCACACTGCACCTCCATAGGAGGCACAGGAATTTTAATTTCGACAATCTTAGCCATGTCTGGATGTTGAACACTTCCACCTCTAAAACAGGATTGAATATAGTCGTTTTTCTTTAGCAAATAATAATAAATAAACTTTAAAAAATATTTATTAGGATCCTTCGATGACAACAAAATATTGCCACCATCAACAAATTTTCCATCATGATATTTAATGTTTGCGGTTCCTCCAGAAGGTATAGTAACGACTTCTCCACTATTTACAACTTTTTGAGCAACTTCTTCGTTTGTGCGTCCTTCAAATTTGCCTACAGAAAGAAGCTTTACGTTTCCACCAACATTAAGTGATTTTAATTTTTCGGCTGAAACATGACAAAAATTTAAAACTTTTGCTTGTTTGTTTTTATCAACGCCAATAAATCTTTTGTCGAAATTGACAACAGACCAAAGAGGAACAAACCTAATCCCTTTAGGACATAACTTATTTATGAGTTCTTCTAATCTATTCATTGAAATACCTATTTTTCTATATCCTCAATAATCTTTTTGATTTCCGCTCTAAGAACTTCTTCTCTAGTAACAATCTCATCGATCTCTTTATTCAGCTTAACAATATCAACCTTTTCTCTTGTGTCTTCTTTTTCAACATAAGTGGAAACTGATAAGTTGTAGTCGTTTTCTTTAACTAATTCATAAGGAGCGACTTTAACTATATGAACCAAGTCTGCTCTGTCGTTGAAATATTTAACAATGTTTTCAATATTCTTGTCTTCCAATCGATTGTTATTTGTAACCTTAACAAATTCTTTAGAAGCATCAATAAACAAAATGTTTGTATCAGCCTTGTTCTTCTTAAGAACCATAATGCATGTAGCGATTGATGTGCCAAAGAATAAGTTATCTGGTAATTGAATAACACAATCAACAAAGTTATTATCAACTAAATATTTTCTAATTTTTTGTTCTGCCCCACCTCTATACATAATTCCAGGGAAACAAACGATAGAAGCTGTACCATTAGTCTTTAACCATGCAAGAGAGTGCATAACGAAAGCTAAATCAGCTTTACCTCTAGGAGCAAGAACGCCTGCGGGAGCAAAACGAGGATCATTAATTAATAATGGATTTTCATCTCCTGCCCATTTAATGGAATAAGGAGGATTTGAAACAATGACTTCAAATGGTTCATTATCCCAATGTTGAGGGGAAATCAATGTATCTTCGCAAGCGATATTGAATTTATCAAATCCAATGCCATGTAAGAACATGTTAATTCTACAAAGATTGTATGTCGTGATATTAATTTCTTGACCAAAGAATCCTCTATGCACTTTACCTTTTCCAAGAACTTCTTCTGCCTTTAATAGCAAGGAACCAGAACCACAAGCAGGATCGTAAACACCATCAACCTCAGTTTTACCGACAGTAGCTAATCTCATCAAGAGTTCAGATACTTCCTGAGGGGTGAAGAACTCACCACCACTTTTACCGGCGTTCGATGCATACATAGACATCAAGTATTCATATGCATCACCAAATGCATCAATTTTGCTATCTGTGTATTGAAGAGGCATATCACCAATCTTTTCTAAGATTTTAGTAAGCTTCTCATTTCTTTTAGCAACTGTAGCGCCTAATTTGTTTGAGTTAACATCAATGTCATCAAATAAGCCAGAGAAGTCACCTTCGCTCTGTGTACCAGACGCTGATTCTTCTATATGTTTAAAAACACGTTCCAGTGTTTCATTTAAATTTTCATCTTGAGATGCATGTCTTCTGACATTGCAAAAAAGTTCACTAGGAAGAATGAAGAAGCCAACATCACTAACCATTTCTTCTCTAATGGTTTCTGCTTCTTTATCACTTAATCTTGCATATGAGAAAGATGGATTGCCACTCTTATGTTCGTTATCATCAATGTATCTTTCTAAATGTTCAGAAATATATCGATAAAACATAATTCCTAAGATGTACTGCTTGAAATCCCAACCGTCAACACTACCTCTTAAATCATCAGCAATGCTCCAAATATGACGATGAAGTTCTTCTCTTTCTGTATTAGCTGCCATAAAGCAAGTCTCCCTATTATTAACTATATAATTTATGGCTTTTCATAATAAAAAGCCCCGTTTCATATACGATGATAACATAAAAAGGGCTTCTTTACTATTTAATAGTTAAGAAAAGAGCGGCCTATTCAGCCACCCTTATCCTTACTCTATATGTCATTGGAGATAGGTAATTATTCCTAAAGAAGTCGTATTTATTTACTTCATGAAGTTTATAGTTACGTCCCATTTTAATGAGGCAATATATCTTGTGATTTGTGTCTTCTTTAAATTTTCTTAGTTCGTTCTCACTAATGAAGAATTCAATGTATTTATTTCCCATCTTTGCGGATTTCACTTCAATATGTGTTTCAATAAAGCTTCCATCTTCATTAATATCATATGATTTGATGTCATATCCTGCTGCAGAATTATCTTTTGATACTTGAGTCACTAACTCCGCGAGTTCAGGATGTCCTAAGTTATTTAACTTATCTCTTTCATAATGGATAACAGCGATTTCAGCACTCTCGCCTGATTTTTGTTTATTTCTTTGAGACTTCTCATAATCTTGAACCGCTCGAAAGAGGTCTTTGTTATTTGGTTTAATTGCTTCAGCTTCAAAATAATCAAATTGAAGCGGTTCTCCATCAATCTTCTTAGGTAAGGAATCAAGATAAGAATCCACTATTGGTTTATCAGCTTCTGCCCAATCTAATGATTCAATTTGTTCTGGTTTGGACCATTTCAAAGCTTGATGTTCTGTATCTTTGATATCCCCAGAAACATATTTGCATCTATATACTTTTAGATTGATGTTCTTATCAGGATATTCGTTATAGTTCTCATCAATGAGTTCTTCTACTTCGATATCGATATCTAATTCTTCCTTAATTTCTCTTTTTATTGCTTCTTCTGGTGTTTCACCTGGCTCAATCTTTCCACCAGGAAATTCCCATTTTCCAATTAAAGAACCATATCCTCTTTGAGCACATAGTAGTTCACCATCATCATTAATGATAGCCGCTCCCACTACTTGAATGATTGGTTTCTCCATTGGCGAGATTCCAGCAGAGACTGTACGTATATTTTCGAATTGAGTTAAGTTTCTCACTGATGTTCTTTGCATCATTGGGAATTTAATGACTTTTCTCATGTTTCCATTAACATCTTTTTCGTCAGCAAAGAATGGTTCATCCACTACTTCGACAATGCCAAAATATGTATATTCTGTTTTCTTAAATCTAACAAATAGGTGGATATCTACTCCTCGATCAGAAGCGGTGTTAATAGCTTGATTGCCTTTCCACATCTTTTGATCTCCAACTTGACCTTCACCAGTGTAATACATGATGTCGCTTTCAAATAACTTATCATCATATATACGATTACCAGTGTGGATAGAAGTAATAACAATTGTGTTGGTCTTCTTACAAATGTTAATTCCACCCATAAAAGAACCACCAAAGGCTTCTATTAAATCATTACGATTATATTTATGTCCTAATTTGAAATCAGATATCTTCATCACTTAGCAGCTTAGCAGCTAAGAGATCT
>DEJH01000020.1:0-146 GCA_002353275.1 Caryophanales bacterium UBA2753
ATAACATTCTCGTTAAGCGGCTCGTGATCGGCTAATAAATCGATTGCTTTAAATTCCCCAGGAACATATTCTTTAAACATCACTCGTAATAAATTACGGTTATAAGAAAGTAGAGGCATCATATCGCTAATCACTGAAATAGAAGC
>DEJH01000020.1:179-892 GCA_002353275.1 Caryophanales bacterium UBA2753
AATAAAGAAATTGAGAAAATAAAGGCGGTAAAAGCACCACTAGAAGATACATCTCCAAAATGAGAATAAATTGGGTGACAAATCGCATCTGCTACTGGAACCGTGTCTTGAGTTTGATGATGATCGATAATTAACGTTTTGATACCATATTCTTTTAGAAATTGAATTGGTTCAAAAGCTGTAATGCCATTATCGACTGTAATTACTAAATCATATTGATGAACGATATATTCTTGAGTGTGAACCATATTTAGTCCATACCCATCGACGTAGCGGTTAGGGATATAATAATCGACGACGACATCGAGATATTCAAACATCTTTACCAAGATTGATGTTCCCATCACTCCATCAGCGTCATAATCACCATAGATGATAATTTTCCCTTTTTTATCAATCACTTCTTTAACTAAAGAGACAGCTTTATCGATATCATCAAAATTACGGTCACCTTTAAAGTTAGAAAGGTTATATCCCTCCGTAAGCTTTAAATAATCACGATAATTAATGTGATAAAAATCTAATAGTCTTTCAAAAAGTGATTTATTCATAGTACATTAAAAAGCTACACAAATGTGTAGCTAATATAATTAGTCGTTAATACCAATGAAGATTGCTTCTTCTGGTTCAGCAGATTTCTTAACTTGTTTCTTTTCTTTCTTATTTCTTGGCTTAATTTCGATATGAATGTTAGAGAACCATTTATATAAAAG
>DEJH01000020.1:984-4393 GCA_002353275.1 Caryophanales bacterium UBA2753
GCACCAAATCCAAAGAAGTTAATCAATAAATAAATTCCAATAACTGCACTAGCTAATAATGGAGTAGCAGCAATTGATAATGAACGTTTAGATAATTCTACGCGGTGTTCAAAACTATTATCACGTGATTTATCCTCAAGCACCATTTCTTTTTCTTTACTCATGATTGTAATCATAAAGACATAAGCTAAGAAAGTAACTAAAGGAAGAGCGGCATTAATTGAAGCTGGAACAGCTACACCGATAACGCTTAATAAAGCAATTAATCCGACTGAAGTAGAAACTCCAATAACTGGGAATAATAAGCTTGATAATCCTCTAGATAATTTGTATCTAAGCATGAAATAAATTGTTAAGGCTAAAACCGAAACAGAAACTGCTAAAGTGATTTGTCCTAAAGAAGAATCAGGAGCGTTAACGTGAGAGGTAACAGTTTTAATAGATGCACTATTTGAATAAGTTAAATCTGTTGTATAAACTCCTAAAACATCCTTTAAGGTTCCTTCATCAACAATACCAGTCCATCTAGCTTTGCTGAATTCACTAATATCTTTCTTTAAGTTAATAACGTAATAAACGGTAACATAGCTTGTAGTTGTGCCTTCCACTGTTTCACTACTATTAACTTCGTAATTAACGTAATCAGTAGAAGCAACAAATTCTTCTAAATTGACCCAACTTTCATCTGCTTTTTGGACTTCGATAACAGTTAAGAGTTCATCTTTAATTTTGTTTTCGTTTAATTTGTCATCTAAGTGGTCGGTATCGACTTTGTTAGAGATATAGATTTGGCTTGTTGCTGCTACTTTACTTGCTGGAGATTTAAAGGCTTGTCCTCCATTAAGGGAAACAGCGACGATTGATCCAGCTAAAGAAAGAGCAAATAAGCAAGCAGCAAAAATACCTACAGGTTTCTTTTTCTTGGTGAAATCTTTATCAGCGTAAGCTCCAAAATATCTTTGTTTTTCTTCTGCTAAATGGTTTGGAACGTTTTCTGGATTAATTCCAAAGAATTGATATTTGCCAATTAAACCAGTCGCATTAGTTGGTAACCACATCAAACCTTTTAAACCTAAAGTATTGATAATTAAGGAGATGAAGCCTCCGAATAAAACAAGAGAACCAAAGGTATGGAAAGCGGTTCCACCTAATAAATAAGTTAATAAGCCGATAACAATGGTAACGACATTGATATCAATAATTGGTAATAATGATCTCTTGCTAGCTTCGATGTTGGCCTTTTTAAGTGTGTGACCACGATATGAGTCTTCTTTAAGTTTGTTAAGATAAACGATGCTACTTAAGATTGAAGAAGCCGCAACTAAAACGATACCAACTAGCGCATATACGTTATAAGTTAGGGTAGTTGAAACCATAAATAAGATGGTTAAGAAAACGGTGACTAAAGTTGTAGTGACCGCGCTTAATGCCCCTAAACGATAGAAGACCACCATCAATAATGAGATGATAACAAACGCAGCTATTGCAGCAGTAAGAGTTGCGTTCCAATTAATCTTATCATTTTTAATGATATATTCACTTTGTGGTTCAACCCATACTTTGTATTCGTTTAATCCTCTAATGCATTTGACTTCAAATTTTAAAGCATCAGCGTTAAATAAGTTTAAATAATAATCAGCAGTGTTATATGCTGCTCTAACTTCGCTAGGATCAGCCATCCCGTTACCATTTGTGTCACGATAACCAGAAACATATCTAAGTGTGGATTTAGTTGAATCATCAGCAAAGAGTTCATCTAATGTAGTGAAATCGAAATAATATAAAGTTTTTTCTTCAAGTTTATTTGAATCAACAAGTTTAGAATATGTATCTTCTTTTTCAAAGTTATAGATAAACCAAATTCTTGAATATGATTTTGCTTCTTCGTCTTCACTTTGAGCAGCTTCAGTAATTGGGTTATTTAAAGCTTCATCTAAGAAGGTATTCCATTTTTCATAGTTGTTTTTAATTGGGAGGATAACAGTTGGGTATTCATTAACTTCGGATTTTTTTAAATAGGCATTTCCATTAAAGAATTCTTCTTCGGTAATAACGGTGTCTTGATTATTCATCAAGGCAAAAGAACCGCTGAAACCAAGATAATTAACGATTTCGGTATATTGGGAATCATTATCAGCAGAAAAAGAAACGGTGACGATATCATCGACATCTCCATTTCCACTAGTCGTAATTTTATAAGAATCAATTCCACTAGCGAGTAATCTACCTTCCATGATGTTAGCCATCTCTTTAGCAGAATTACCAGTTAATTTAGCTGGATTTGGTTCCTCGTCATTTGCTACTCTTTCAGTTAATTGGAAAGTGAATTCACGTCCACGAATATGATCGTTATTAGTGCTCACTCCTTTAATAAGAGTAGGCATGGACGCAAAAACAGCAACTAATGCAGTAAACGCGATTAGAATGTGTGCCCATAATCTTCTCATGTTAATACCTCCGAGGTTTATATAAACCTTTTTGCAAAACGCCTATGTAAGAACATACTACAAACGCGCGTATAATGCAATAACATATTACATACGCGTGTAAAAACTTATTGTAGTGAAAATACACTACAACAGCTTCTCTTGATATGAGATTTTTAAATGCTCATAAGCTTTATCTCGAGCCACTCTTCCTCGAGGAGTTCGATCAATGAAACCAATTTGTAATAAATATGGTTCATATACATCTTCTAGATTCATTACTTCTTCTCCAATCGCATTAGCGAGTGATTCTAAACCGACTGGTCCGCCCTTGAATCTTTCGATTAATGTTTTTAAATATCTGATATCAACATCATCAAGTCCAATAGAGTCAACTTTTAAGGCATTTAATGCATTAAGCGTGTCTTGATAATTGACTTTATCTCGATGTTGGTAATTAGCAAAATCTCGAACACGTCTAAACAAACGGTTGGCGATTCTTGGAGTGCCACGACTCCTTTTAGCAATTTCCAATTGCCCTTTATCATCGATTTCTGTTTTGAGTACTCTCGATGTTCTTTTAACGATGTCTTTAATTTCATCAATTGAATAAAAATTAAGTTTTTCAACAATTCCAAATCTTGCTCGTAATGGTGCGCTTAAATCACCAGCGCGTGTCGTCGCTCCAATAAGCGTGAAAGGAGGAAGATTAATTGATAGAGATTTTGAAGAAGTTTCTCGATTAATGACAATGTCAAAGCGGAAATCTTCCATTGCTGAATATAAAGATTCTTCCACTACTCTTGGTAAACGGTGAATCTCATCAATAAATAAAATATCGCCTGGCTCCAATTCGCTTAAAATCGCGGCTAGGTCACCAGTTTTTTCAATTGTTGTTCCAGTAACTACTTTAATGTTAGTTCCCATTTCATGAGCGATAACATGAGCTAAAGTTGTCTTTCCTAATCCAGGTGGACCATATA
>DEJH01000020.1:4485-5052 GCA_002353275.1 Caryophanales bacterium UBA2753
AGATTTTCTTTCAAATCTTTTTGACCAACATATTCTTGTAAAGAAAGCGGCCTTAAAGAAGAATCAAAAGAATCTTCTAATTTATTAGGGTTGGCGTCTAATAACCTACTCATCTTATTTTTTTAAGCTCCTTAAAGCTAATCGAATAATTTCTTCAGAAGTAGCTCCTGGTTCGTTAATTGTCGCTAAAACACGGTCAATTGCCGCTCCTTTAAAACCTAAAGATTTAAGAGCCTCATAGACTTCATCATATTGTTTTGGATTTCCTTTTGAACCAGTTAATTCACCTTTTAAATCAAGGATGATTTGACCAGCAGCTTTCGCTCCAATTCCTGGAAGCTTCTTTAAGAAAGCAACGTTATTACTACTAATAGCGTTTATTACTTCTTTTGGTGTAGTCGCACTTAACGCTCCTACGACTGTTTTTGGTCCTAATCCTTTGACTTTTATCAAAGATAAGAAGACATTTTTCTCTTCAATATTTTTAAATCCGACAAGATAATTCTCATCTTCCCTAACAACGTTATATGTATAAACAAGCACTTCTTCATTTAGTGAAAAATCATC
>DEJH01000068.1:0-7941 GCA_002353275.1 Caryophanales bacterium UBA2753
GATGGTGGTCTACCTCAAGTTGAAAGCGCCACAAAGGCATTAAAAGAAATCGAAGTGAATATCCCAGTATTTGGTTTATATAAAGACGATAAACATTCCACAAGTGGAATAATTGATATTAATTCTAATATATATCCTATTACAAATAAGAAATTATTCTTCTTATTAACACGCATGCAAGATGAAGTCCATCGATTTGCCATCTCTTTTCACAAAGAGAAAAGAAATAAAGCGATGACAGTCTCTATATTCGATGATATTAAAGGACTTGGAAGTAAAAGAAGAGAATTATTATCTCGATTTTATCCAGACATCAACTCTTTAAAAGAGGCAACAGTAGAAGAGTTATCTCAAATTATCCCAAAAGATGTAGCGGCTCAATTAGTCGAAAAATTACATAATTAATGCTTGAAAAAAAGTCGCTCTTTTAAGATAATATATAAGCGCTAGTGAACTAGTAGCATATATGCCCTCGTAGCTCAGTTGGATAGAGCAACTGCCTTCTAAGCCGTAGGTCAGGCGTTCGAGTCGCCTCGAGGGTACCATTTGCTTGAAATTCCCCCTTAAAATTGGACAATTCTTGGTACAATTTGAAGGAGGTTTTTTCATAAACAGACCATTACGAAAATCTAAAATACTTTGTAAGTATTTTGATGATAAGACATCTTTAATGCATTCGTTTTTTCTAGTAAAATTTAATAGATGTTGCATATGTTGAGGTAAGAACAATGGAAAAGAAAGAACTTTTGAAAGAACTATATGATTTAAGAAGAGTTTTATTAATCCTTGCTGTCAAGTGTGATGAAGTTAATAAGAAAATACTTTTTGAAGAAAAATGGAATTCTAAACACGGCAACAAAAATTATTTCGATTACGATGATGAAGATTTCGTTCTTTTTTATGAAACAAATTGTAAATTGGCTTTTGAATTCCCCGCAAAACCGAAAAAAGGATACGGCTGGTCTGATTGGCTATGGGAAAACATGATCGAAATGTATGACTTAAATCCAACATATGAGCCACTCATACGTTTAAGGAGAGAAACCTGGAATAATCTAAATCCGATTAAAAACGGAAATACTGATATGTATCTTTGCGATGATATCAATAAAAAATATAACGAGGCATATAACATCTTCAAAAAAGATGCTCAAATTTACGATAGGATGTTAGCTGCCTTTGTTAACAATATCAACTTTCTTCGATATAGAAAAAAAGTCCTTTTGGATGCTAAGTCCAATAAAAATTCGCCATATTTCATGGATTATATAGATAAGAAAAAACTTGGCATATTTGCACGCAAAAAAGCCGCTAAAGAAATTGACGACATTTTAAAACAAGTTGAAAGAGATATTAAATTCTTTGAAAAAGACAACAAAAAAGATGAGGCTTTAATGAAACAAAAATATATGACTTGTTCCGTAAGAACCAAAGCTGAAATTAAAGCAGATGAACAAGCCTTACAAGAAGTAAAAGAAGCCAGCAAGATATTAGAAAAGAAATATTCGTTTATTTCAAAAGCTGATTGGGAAGATATCGATGCCTTAATTTTCTTTTTAGAAAGTGGAAGGGCTGACACACTTAAAGAAGCCCTTAATCTTAACGATATGAAAAAATATAAGGATGAAATAGTCGCTTCGGTGGACCGAGTTAATAGGACTGTAATTCAAGGAATTATCACCATTAGAAGAGACTTAAATGTTTATTTCAATACCTTGTTTGTTAAATTAGATGCTCTTAACGATTCTTTGATTAATATTGCTGGCGAAATAGCTAAAAATACTGAAGCTATTCATTATTCTTCTAAACAAATTTGTCAATCGATCGAAAAAGCAACAAGATAATTTTTGGTTGATATATACGAAAGCATCAATAGGCTCTTCTTAAATAATATAATCGTTTGAATAAGATTCTTTCGCCGATTCAATTAGATTGGCTAATGTTTTCTTTTCTAAATAGATTTCTAAATGCTTATCTATTTGATTTAAGAAATCATCAATAGGGGCGTAGCCAACATTTTCTTTTCCTAGTCCAATTTCAGATACATAGATAATATCTTTTAAAGTGACTTTGTTAGGAGATTTAGCTAAACGATACCCACCTTGGTTGCCTCTTGCACCAAGTAATAGGCCACTAGCCTTATATAACGGCACAATTTGTTCTAAGAATTTCTTGGATAATTCTTTTCGATTGGCGATATCCACTAAAGAGATATAGCCATCTTCATAGTGTTCACCTAAATCGATGAACATCTTAATGGCAGTAATAGTTTTAGAAGATAGTTTCATAATTATCTATTCTCCTTAATACTTTTTTATTCATAGAGTTAGCTCGTTGACACCATTATAGCAAAGAGTTATAATATTGTAAACCTATTAAACATATAGGAATAGTAAAAAGAGGAAAAAACAAATGCAAGTTTATCAAAAAATAATCGACACTATTGGTAACACCCCATTAGTGGAACTCTCAAATTTAGAAAGCAAATATAACTTAAAAGCAAGAATTATTGCTAAAGTTGAATATTTTAATCCAGGTGGCAGTGTTAAAGATCGTATTGCTAAAGCTATGATTGAAAAAGCCGAAAAAGAAGGATTAATCAATAAAGATACAGTTCTAGTGGAACCAACATCAGGTAATACTGGTATTGGCTTATCTATGGTGGCTGCTTCTAAAGGATTAAAAATTATTCTTACTATGCCAGAAACAATGTCTATTGAAAGAAGAAATCTTTTAAAAGCTTATGGTGCGGAACTAGTGTTAACCGAAGGCAGCAAAGGCATGAAAGGTGCAATTGCAAAAGCGGAAGAACTCGCTAAAGAAATTCCTAATTCCTTTATTCCTTCACAGTTCACCAATATGGCTAACCCAAATATCCACTATTTAACAACTGGTCCAGAAATCTTCAAAGATTTAGATGGTAATATTGACTACCTAGTAGCAGGCGTAGGTACAGGCGGTACTTTATCGGGTACAGGTAAATATTTAAAAGAAAACAAACCAAGCATTAAAGTAGTGGCAGTTGAACCAGAAACTTCCCCAGTTTTATCTAAAGGCACACCAGGCCCCCATAAGATTCAAGGTATTGGTGCGGGATTTGTTCCTCAAACACTAGATACATCCATCTATGATGAAATTATCACAATCGGTAATGAAGAAGCGATGGAAATGGGCAAAGAATCCGCAAGAACAGAAGGATTGTTAGTTGGTATTTCTAGCGGCGCTGCTATTAAAGCGGCTATCAAATTAGCGCAAAGAGAAGAAAATGCTGGCAAAACAATTGTGGTAATCTTGCCAGACACTGGTGAAAGATATTTATCCACAGCGATGTTCCAAGAATAGATCACCATATATAGAAAAAGACCTTAATGGTCTTTTTCTTTATTAACCGTACGCAAAAAATGATAACCGTACGCAAAACTGAGTTAAAAAAACGAACATCGTACGCATTGTGTTCGAATTGGACAAATGGCTCATTGATTTAATTCCCTATTGAGAAATAGGGCTTTATTTTATATTATGTAGATGGATGGTGATATGGAGAATATACCTTCCGCTTAGTCGGGCCAGAGACCTTAAACCTGTCCAATTCGTGGTGGCGCACCTTAAAACGCTTTTTTTGTGCCATGAAAAAATATAAAGAAACTTGCTGCTTACTATTGTAGGTATACTTTATCTATTGCACATATGGTTATTTTGTTAATTTAATAATTAATTGCAACTCTTCGAAAAAATAAGTCTCGCGTACACGCATAATGCGACAAGCGGGGCTTTTTTATCTTGAAAACTAAGCGTTTTTCTAGTTATATTTAAGTTAGAAAGCATAACAAAAGGATGTTGCCTCTTATTCTTGAATAAGTAATTGCAACTTCGATATTTATTAAAGATGCTTCCTAATAGACGTTATAACCTTGCTTACTTGTGGTGGAGTAATTTAGCGGTTAAATTGACGTCTTTTCTTCTGATTTCTTCGATTCCTAGTAGAGAAACAATATCATTACCAAACTTAGCTTTCATTGCTTCAATTGGAGTCTTCCAATTTAATGATTTCCTTGGATAAGAATTAATATTTGAATTTATTAACTCAATATCTTCTTCCTCTAGTGTGTCTAGAGTTTTTCCCTTCTTTTTGATGTAGCGGAATAATTCGTGATTTCTTTCACATTCCGCCTTATCACTAGATCGATAAGCCCTGGTGAAGAAGATGTGGCGAATAATAATTGAGGATAAATGAATCTCCAATTATTGAATTGCCCAGAATTCTTATATAAATATAAAGATTTATTTAGGTAATTCGACGTCTCCGTCTAAACAATGTACAACCTGTGCGGGAATCGCACCTTTTGAAAAACCTCGTCCGTTCCAATCTATAATTCGTTTAACATTTTTCCACTTTTCAACAGTTCCTCTAAAATGGACTTTTGTCAATTTAAGGCATGGATAGAAGGCACCTTCATCTATTAGTTCAAGCGTAGAAGGTAAAATCACTTCTTCTAAATATTCACAATTTGAAAATGCCCAATAACCAATCTTCGTTATGCCTTCAGGCAGTTCAACTTTTTTTAGCTTTGTTTCTGCAAAACAACATCGAGAAATTTCTTTAATCCCACCAAAAGTTTTAATTTCTTCTATATTTGTTTTGTAAAATGAATGACT
The DNA here is from genome assembly GCA_002353275.1 of Caryophanales bacterium UBA2753. GTDB lineage: Bacteria > Bacillota_I > Bacilli_A > RFN20 > CAG-826 > UBA2450. The sequence goes on from DEJH01000068.1 coordinate 4,657, forward strand.
ATAAAGCGTAATTTGGTTATTTGGAAAAGAAATGCTTTTAACTGATCCATTATCATCCAAAACGCTTTGTTCTTTTTGGCCCCAAATTTCTTTAATTGCTACGCCATTTACTTTTTCAGGAATTACAAGATCACTTCGGTTTGTCTTAATACAATATATTGTGCTTGGAACAACCTCAGAAACAAAAAACTCTAAATAGTCTTTATCTTTTTCTCCTTTATTAATAATTTCATTAATTCCAGGAACATCGATATAATTCCTAAGCTCTTCAACAGGAGGCTTAATACTTTCAATTAAATTAAAGAATTTCTTCTTATATTCTGCGATTTGATTAGGTATTTCTTTCCTTAACTTGATAGAAAATAAAGATGGTTTAATTTCTTGAAGATATTTCAAGTTTAAATATGTCTCATATAATTTAGTAAATTGAGGATTCGATTCCTTAACAAATTTTGAAATTAATTCATTGTGTTTTCTTGCTTCATCAAAGCTTTTCGTTGATTTAACTATACGTCTATATTGATAATACTTTTCAAGATTTTCAACTTTAACAGGAGTTATATAAGCACTCTCAACAATAGAGAAAGAGATATTAATTAAATCAGACAAATAATCAGCCCTTCCTTGACTTAAAGGATCTTTTTTTCTTCTTAATTCCTCTATCTCTTTTTCATAAAGATGAACTTTCTCTTTATGCTCAAAAGATTTAAACTCGCGATACCAAGTTACTGATTCTTCGGTTTTATATTCAATGCTTCCTGGATGTTTATGCTCTGTTAGTTTTATATTTCCGCTTGAATCAATAGTACCACTATAAGTTGTTTCTCTTCCGGCAGTAACAATGGTTTTGTCTATATAACTTTTTTCAAAACACCAGCCCCAAGTATTCATCTGGTTTTTATTATTTTCATTGGCCTCAAAATAAGGTTTTTGATTATAACTAGTTTCAAGTAAAGGATTAAATACATCAAAACTCATCTGTTGTACCTCTATTTAAAGTTAGTTCAATTATATAATGACATGCTTTATTTATCACTCCATAAAATAAATGAACAAATACTTTAGATGGTAAATACTTGATAAGAAAAAACAATGGTTTACAGATTTCGTAAATAATAACTGATACAAGTTGGTGATTTTTTACAAATTCAGCTTTAGAATAAACCTAACTTTTTGCAAATATAGCATATAAATAAACCTAACTTTTTGCAGAGTTTAATTCACTATTGAAAAATAGGTACTATATTTGCAATATAACGATAGAGGTAAATAATTCTTTGCCTCTGCTTAGTTGGAATGGAGACCTTAAACCCATTCGCTTAGTGGTGGCGCATCTTAAAACTCCTTTTTTGTATAAAGAATTATTCAATCTCAATTTAGTACGTAAGCGCATACTAAATGTCTAATTCTAAGTTGTTAATTCCGTTACACCAAGACAAACAAATCATTAACCGCTCTTAGAGTGTTTTTTTGTTTTCTTATAATTGTGTGGCACTTTTGTGGCACACGTGCGTATATAATATTCGCGATTATTTATATCTATAATATATTTTTATGAAAGGATTACAGTATATGAAAAAAACATGGAATAAAAGTATATCGATATCACTTGCTTGTTTGTTAGGCTTTGGTGTGCTAGCTGCAACCTTTGCTATTAATAATAAACAAAGCAATCTAGTAAAAGTAGACGCTGCTACTACTACGACAGCCACCTTGACATATAGTGATGTATTAGCAAACGCTCGTAGTGATTATAAAAAAACTACTTGGGGCAATTGGGAGTGGTGGAAAGTCACAAAAAAGAATGGTGAACTATATGCTGGTCATAATACTTATTTTGTTAACACGAGAGCTTATGCTGATGGGGCGACAAAAATCGATTTTTCCATCTCCTTTAAAGATGGTTATGTCATCCCAAAAATCACAATGATCGCCGAAATTCTTGCTAAGAACTCAAATAGTTTCAGCTGGACGATTACTGACACTTATTACAATGAAAATCCGCCAAAAAGAATCTATTTTGAGGATGATACTAGTCGTGAAACTCATATAATTGATACGTTGACAGTTACCTATACTTTTACAAAATATAAGATAACTCTCAATTCTAATGGTGGTACTGGCGGGTTAAGCTCAGTTCAAAATCCTTATAATCGTGAAATGCCGACCATTTCTTCATCTAATCTTCCAACTAGGGAAGGTTACACATTCCAAGGATATTACGATACAAGTGCTGCTACTGGTGGAAATCAGTACTATAAAGCCAATGGAACATCTGCTAGAAAATTCACAAACAAAGACGATTCTCTTGTCCTTTATGCGCGTTGGGCATTAGCTCTAAAACCTGTCAATATCACTAAAGGTACCGGTCTTAGTAATGTATATGTGTCCTCTAATGGTAACGTTACTGATGCTTCGTCATCAGATTTAAAAGCGAGTGGTACCAATTTTGCTCAAGGATCAACTGTTTATGGTTATGTCAAGCTTGCTGCAGGATATAAAGCTCAAAGTGAATGGACTTTAAAAGCAGGAACTGCTGATACTGCGGGTGCATTATATCTCGTTGGTTCAGGAGCTGTTTCATCCTCTGGATATGATTTTGGTACATTAAATGCTTCCACAATTACTTATAGTATTGATTACGAACTTAATGGTGGAAACGTGGCAACCGCCAATCCAACTTCATATACAATAGAAAGTGATACATTTACTTTGATTAATCCAACAAAAGAAGGATATAAATTTTTAGGTTGGTCTGAAGACGGTAAATCAGGGTATATGGAAACTGTCACTATTGCCAAAGGAACATATGGAAATAAAAAATATACCGCAAACTGGGCATTAGTGGATGAACTCCAAGCTGTTGTTGATGCAATTAATGATCTTGGTGGACCAACTAATATCTCTTATCCTGGTAGTAAAACAGGGTTAGAAAATGCTGAAAGTTTATATAGTGGTTTAAGTTCTGATTTAAAAGCCGTTTTAAATAGTGATTATCCCGATTTAGTCAATGAATTAATTGAAGATCGAAATCAATATGATTCTTTAAGAAGTGCTGCAATTGATAATGCTATTAATAAGATTGATGCTATTAGCGAACCTATTTCATATCCAGGAAGTAGAGATGAGGTTTTTGCTGCTAGAGATGCTTTAGCTGGTTTAGATGAATCAGATAGAGTTGATACTGTTGTGACCAATTTAAGTGATTATAATAATGCTTTAAGTACATATAATACCTTAAGAGATTTAGCGGTCGAGCAAGTCATTGAAGCAATTAATAATATT
>DEJH01000068.1:8007-8817 GCA_002353275.1 Caryophanales bacterium UBA2753
CAGAAGAAGAAAAAAATCCTACAGTTGTGACAAATTATAACGATTTGCTCCAAGCTAGAAGCGACTATAACGCTTTAAGAGAAGATAGAGTTCAAGAAGTTATTGATGCGATTGATGCCATTTCTAAACCATTTGATGAGAGTAGAAAAGAGCAAATTGCTACAGCTCAAGACTTATTTGATTCTTTAGATAGCTCTGACCAAGATGCATCAGTTATAACTAATTTAAATAAATTAGAAGACGCTCATGCCGCAGATGATGTTGCGGACGCTATTGAAGCTCTTCCAACTGTTAGTGACACAGATGAATTTAGAGCGTCAGTATCTCAAGCTAGAGAAAGTTATAAGAATTTAACTGATGATCAAAAAAGCTTTATTCCTACTAATATATTAACTTTGTTAGTTGGTAGAGAAAAAGCATTGGAAGTAATAGACGCAATTAAAGATATTGGTGATGTTACTTATCCAAGCAGTAAAGAAAAAATTGACGCTGCAAATGCTTTATATGCTGCTTATATTGAAGCAGGGTATCCAGCTGAATTTATTGTTAATTATCAAACTTTAGTAGATGCTAATACTTTATATGATGATGTAGATGCGGTTGCCGCTTTAATTAAAGCGATTCCTGCCGCTAGCGAAAGTGATGAATATTATAACGCTGTTGATTTAGCTAAAGCAGAATTTGATAAATTAAGTTTACAAGGCCAAACCTTATTAACTAATGCAACTTTTGATGAGTCCGGTATTACTTATGCTCAATATTTAGCTGATCAAGTCGCTGCTAGAGGGGTTATTGAATTAATCCAAAATA
>DEJH01000011.1 GCA_002353275.1 Caryophanales bacterium UBA2753
CCATTCTTACTCGCTATCGAAGATGTTATGACCATTTCTGGTCGTGGTACAGTTGTTACTGGCCGTGTTGAAAGAGGTACTGCTAAACTCGGTGACGAAGTTGAAATCGTCGGTATTAAGGAAACACAAAAGACTGTTATTACAGGTCTTGAATCCTTCCGTAAAACTTGTGACTTCGTCCAAGCTGGTGATAACGTTGGTGTCCTTTTAAGAGGTATCAACCGTGATCAAGTCCAACGTGGTCAAGTCCTTGCAAAACCAGGAAGTGTTACCCCACACACCAAATTCAAAGCTTCTGTCTACGTTTTAACCAAAGAAGAAGGTGGCCGTCACACAGCTTTCTTAAGCAACTACCGTCCACAATTCTACTTCCGTACAACCGATGTTACTGGTGTTATCACTCTTCCAGCCGGAACTGATATGGTTATGCCAGGCGATAACGTCGAACTCACCGTCGAATTAATTCACCCAATCGCTCTTGAAAAGGGTACAAAATTCTCCATCCGTGAAGGTGGTAGAACCGTCGGTGCTGGTACAGTTAACGAAATTCTTAAATAATTTAGTTAATTACTAGACAAATAAATTAGGAGATTCTGAAAAGAGTCTCCTTTTTATTAATAAAATTGTCTATAATATGTTAATAGAATATATGAACGTCGAAGAAGCAAAAGAAAAAGTTAAAAAAAGAGAAGATAATGATGTTAACGCCGCAATGGAAGTAATGATCAATTCTTTTGATGAACAAAACGAACCAAACATCGGACCATTTTGGTATGACCCAAAAAAGAAAGAATTATATGGTTATGTTGTTACTCTAGCTAAAGATCGTCCATTTTATTATTCTCCAACTTGGAAAACCGAAGTTAGAACTGGTTCTGCTCTTCATAAAAGTATTTGGGAGAGAGAGTTCTATAGACATAAAGATAAAAGATTCTCTGGCGATTACACAAAAAAGCCACGTGGTAGAGTGTTTGAATTTAAAGATCAGGGATTCAAAGTAATGGTGGGCAACTGGATAAATGATTATCCTGAGGCCAAAGAAGAAATATTATTTATATTTCAACTACCCAAAGACCGCACTGAATTCGTGATTGATGAACATTGGGATATCGGTCACGGATGGTCACAAGAATTTTAATAAGGAGATTCTAAAGAGAGTCTCCTTTTTATTGTTCATTTTCATTGAGTGATGATATCAATTGATATAAAATGATATCGAAAGGAGGTAAATATCTAATGGCAACTAATGCAGCAATTTTTGTTCGTATTGATTCTAATGTTAAGAAAGAAGCAGAATATATTATGAAACAACTCGGAGTCACTCCTAGTAGTCTTATAACAATGCTTTATCACAATGTGATACTTTCTAGAGGAATTCCGTTTGATGTTCGTCTTCCTGTTAGGGTACCAATTGCAATAGGTGATATGACTGACGAGGAAGTTATGAAACTACTTCAAGAAGGAATTGACGATGTAAAAAACGGCAGGGTACATTCTGTAGACGAAGTTGAAAAAACTATTAAAGAACTCCACGGATTTAAATGATCTCTTATAGAGTCATATTATCTGACGTCTTTTCAAATGAACTTGCTCTTATTGTTGATTATATTGAATTAAATCTTGATAATCGAAAAGCCGCACAAGACTTCTTAGAAAATGTTATGACCATAGTTAGATCGTTATCAACATTCCCATATCGTTTTGTGAAATTTAGAAGCAATATTCGAAAAGTATCAATATCAAATTATTCAATATTTTATTCGGTAAGTACGTTTTTAAAAACAGTCAACATTCTTCACGTTCTCTATAACGGAAGAGATATATCAAAATTGCAATTGTAAATTAAGATAAGGAATAGAAGAGAGGCTTAAATGCCTCTTTTTCTGTTGCTCTTTATATATAATTCTCCTTTTTATTTCTACATTGATGTAAAATAAAAACAAGATGAAAAAGAAATTATATTCATTATTAACAGTTATTTCTTTTGTTACCTTTATTTCTTGTACCAGTTCTCCTATTCCATCTTCAAATAAAGATTTAGCGGTAGTGAGAAATCCAGATCAAACAAGATATTCGGTTGGAGATACTTTTTCTTCTGAAGGAATTGTTGTCTATTCTATTCAGGAATCTAAAGCCGTTACTGATTATTCGTTATCTTTAGAAGAAGGATATATTTTTCAAATAAATGATATTGGCAAAAAGGATGTTACCGTTTCTAAAGACGGGTATAATTCCACTAAATTTACTGTTGAAGTTTTTAATGATTCACAAATATCCTTAGGTGGCACTTATCAAACTACTTTTGATTTCAATTCGTTTTTCAATCAAGATGGTTTAATTGTTTATCTTAATAATGTTATTACCACTGATTATGCTTCAAGTATTAAACCTGGCACTAAATTAACTGAGTCGGGAAAATTTGATGTTGTTATTTCTATTGAAGGTATTGGTGAAGCAAAATATGAAATTACTGTTAATAAAGAAAAATCACTATTTGTTTCATCTTTACCAACTAAATCCACGTATGTCCAAGGAGAGAACTTTGAAATAGAAGGTTTAATAATCATTGATCAAAACGATGAATTAGTTACTGATTATGATATTTCAATTCAAGATGGTGAAGTTCTTAAATACGCGACCACAATGACTATTACTGTTAGTAAGACTGGATATAATTCAGCTACTTTTGAAATTGTAATTAATGAAAAAGGTGGAGGCACTATTGTTAATAAGGACATTATCTTCTTATACTTAAATGATTTACACGGCTCTTTTATTCGTAATAATGAGAAAAGCGAAGCAGGGATAAGTTATATTTCCAAATATATAAGAGACACCGTTAGTGTTAACCCAGATAAATATATTGTTCTTTCTGGCGGAGATATGTTCCAAGGTGGTTATGAAAGCAATGAAACTCGTGGAGCAATAATGATTGATGCGATGAATATCATTGGTTTTGATGCAATGGTGTTAGGCAATCATGAATTCGATTGGGGTGAAGAATATATTTATTCATTTGCCGAGCAATTAGATTGTCCAATCATCTCTGCAAATACTTTTTATAGTAGTGATCAAGAAACTCGTCCAAGTTGGTTATCACCATATACAATTATTCAAAAGGGCGACGTTAAAGTTGGCATTATTGGGGCTGCTAGAAATAATATGGGTAGTTCCATAACTGGTAGTATCTCTAATAATTTCTATTTTCCTCAAGCAAATAGCTATATTAAATCTTATTCTGATGATTTAAGACTTAATCATAATTGTGATGTAGTGGTTGCTGCCTTTCACGATGAAGGATTTGATGGATATAATGGTTCTCCTACTCAATATGAAGATTTAACTCAAATTAGCGCTGAATCCGGTCATAAATATGTTGATGCGATGTTTTTTGCTCATGACCATTTACGAAAAGAAGGAAATCTTAATGGCGTTCCATATATCGAATCTGGATGTAACGGTAAAAATATCGGGGTTCTTGAATTAAATTTAGAAGGTAATGGCGTGGTTTACACAGTTAAGAATTCTTCAACAGAGAATCTTTGGGCTGACTCAGAATGTAAAGTGAAAGACCAAGATGTAGAAGCTTTAAGTCAAAAACCTGAATATAAGGAAATAATTGATTTAGCTGATCAAGTAATTTATACATTTAAAAATGAATACACTTACGAAAGTAAATCTTTTACAGATGTTGCTTGTATGGCAATGTATTGGTATGTAAATAATCACTTAGATAAATTTGATTACACAACGATATATTTATCTAGTCATAATACTGGTGGAATTAGAAGTGGGGTCTCTATAGGAGATTTCACTCGTCGAGATTTAATTAAAGTTTTCCCTTTTGACAATCAATTATCGATTCAAACTTGTACAAGAAATAATATCAATTCGTTAAAGAGTAGCACATACTATGCGACATATTCTGAAAGTGACCCTGTTTATGATTCTAAAGGGTACACAAAAGCGGTAAGTATTACTTATATTACTGAATCTTCTTATGCTTATCGATATCAAGTCGATTACAAAAATTATCCATTTACAGCTAAAGAGGCGTTAGTGGAATACCTTCTTTCTGGAGTGAATGATAAACTATGAAGCCTCTAATAGTGAGCCAATACAAAAACAATTCTATTGCTAGTAAGAAAAAGCACATTTATTCAAGATTACTAGATTATTTTGGAATATTTGTTTTTACATACATTTTCTTTAATATTTTCTACGCAATTGGAATAAAAACGCCGGTTGTTGTTTCTCTAGCTGATAGATTAAATGCTTGTAATAGCCAACTAACTCAATATATTGATAATTCACACCTTCAAAGAGTTGATGAAAATAATAATCTAATCTCTTTAAATGATGGGGCACATCAATATCTTGAATACTTATGTAAAACTAGCGCTTATGTTCATAACAAAACTTTCCCAGTTAAACAAGAAGATGGAACATTTATTGAAAAAGCTGTAAATGTTGAAGAGACTTTTGTTTTTGAAAGAGAACAATATAAATTTGATGATTTGTCATATTATTTTTATGTATTTAAAAGTAATGAACCATCTTTGAATAATTATGTAATTGATGGTGTAGATTATAAAGATGATAAAGAAACATATCTATATGAGAAATTAATGAATATAGATTCATCACTTTTTGTCACAGCCGATAATCAAAATTTAATTGATCGTGGTGATGGTATTTCTAGATTTGTGGTGTTAACCGAAGACAAAACTGATCAATTGCTAAACTATTATCATGAAGATAGAGCGGATTTATCTTTGTACACAAAATTATTTACATATCACGTTGAAACTATCAAAAAAGGAATTAGTGATGTAGAGAATAACTCCGCTCCATATAAAGAACTAATTGATGTTTTTTCTAAAGCATACACTGATGCCTGTGGTGCTGTTGCGGTAATTTATTATATTTCATATACGTTTGTTTATGTTTTGTATATCGTAATTATGAGATTAATTGGAAAAGAGTGGATTACCCTAGGGCAAAAAGTAATGAAACTTGGGTTAACTGATATAAATGAGAATCAACCATCTATAGTAAGGATTATTTTATATAACCTAGTTAATTATTTGTTATTCTCTTCCAGTTCTTTAATTGGTTTATATTTTATGGGTATGTTAGGAGTTACTTCAATTCCTATCATTGGTATTTTTAACCTATTATGGCTATTAATTTCCATATTAACATTAAACATAATTTCATTGTTTATGCCTTTCTTTAATAAAAACAGAAACGACTTATCTACGTTAATTACTGGAATTTTAGTTAAAGATAAAACTGAATTCGATGGATCGGCCGATGTTATTAACGCTTTGGAGAACGCTACTGATGGAACAAAAGAATGAAAAAATTGAAGTAGTATACAAAAAAGCTAAACTAGGAAAACGCTTTTTAGCGTACTTTATTGATATAGGATTGTTTTTATTATCTTCTTTTATCTTTCTTTCGATTTCAAATACTGTTTTTACTAAAACCCCTTTATATACATCAAGAATGGATGAATTAACCCAAATTAAAAATGATTCAGCTTTATATGTTGATGGTACGGATCTAATTACTTATGTTGATAATTTAAAAAATCCTGATCAGTCTGCATATAGTTACGCTCAAAGAAAAGAGATCATTTCTGACCACATTAATCAGTTCTATTCAAATCCAACCTACTTTTCTGATACTACTTTGATTAATGAACAGTATAAAGCTCGTAAGTTGAACACTAACCTATTTGAACCTGATGGTAGTGAAAAAAGTGGTGCACCAGCAGAGAACTTATACAATTTTTATAAATCGGAATTTCAAGATCATAGCCTGGCATATCTTGTTAATAGCCAAAGGTATTTCTATTTAACTAGATTTGCTTTTTTAAGTATTGTTATTCAATTTGTTGTCATCAGCACTATTGTCTTTGCTGTTTTCTTCTTGGTACTTCCTTTAACTTGTTTCAAACGAGGTAGGCAAACAATTGGAATGAAACTTGAAAATATTGGTCTCATAACTATTGATGCAGAAAATCAATCAACAGGTAAATATCTTTTGAGAGTACTTTTTAATTATGGTGTTTTTTACCTGTTAAATTTCGTAAGTTTTTTAATTCCTTCTTTTGTTTCTATATCAATGGTATTTATAACCAAAACTAACAGCAGCTTAACTAACTACGTTTTCAATGATTACTGTGTTGATGTCACTGATAAAAAAATCTATTTTAATGCCCTTGAAAGAGAAGAAGCTCAGCTCCAAATGAAGAAAATGAGCATCGAAAATCGAGATTTGCATTTGAAATAAGTTTTTTGCTTTATTTATATAATTTGCCTGCGCTATAATATGAGCGGAGGATCTCATATGGAAATAAAACTGAAGAACCTTACAAAGGTTTTTCCAGGTAATCCAGCGAAGAACATTCCAGACGCTGTTGCGGTCGACTCTTTAGACGTGGACATTCGCGACGGTGAATTAATTGGTCTTTTAGGGCCTTCTGGATGTGGTAAATCAACCACTCTTTACATGATTGCCGGGTTAAAAGCGCCAACCGATGGTGAAATTTGGTTTGGCGACGAAGATGTTACCCACCTTTCACCTGAAAAACGTGAAATTGGTCTCGTCTTCCAAAACTATGCTTTATATCCACACATGACTGTTTACGATAATGTTAAGTTCCCATTAACAAACTTAAATATCGTATCTAATCTTGTCGATAAAACATTAGCCAATAACCATACCATCAAAGAATTATTGGTCAATGAATTCGATGATGTGATGGCTATAATTTTGAAATCTCAGTACAAAGGAAAATTCTCAAAAGACATGAGTGCTCGTGGTTTTGTCAAAAAGTACCACATTGTTACTTCTGTCGCCGAAAGAATTTTCAAATTTGGCTTCCAAAATATTAGTACTGAAGAAGCAATTCAATATTCTAAATTACTTAAGAGCAAGGAAGCCTTACAATGCAAGATTAATGTTGCTAAAGAAGATAAAGTTGCAGAACTCAATGCTCGAATGGCGGAACTCGATTCTCAAATCGCAGGATATGACGTTGAATCTATTAACGCTCAAGTTCGTGAATTAAGGATTCAAAAGAGAGATGCCATTTTAGCGGAAATTGATGCTTCAACCGAAATAGAATTAGCCAGAATCGCATCTAAAGGCTTATCTGTTAATGAGAAATTTGAAATTCTCGATCAAAATGGACAAGCAATTTCTAAAAAGAGAAGACTTGATAAAGATGAAATGGATGCTCTTATTCAAGAAACTGCTCGACTTGTTCAAATTGATGAATACTTAACAAGAAAACCAAGCGAATTATCTGGTGGTCAACAACAACGTGTTGCTATTGCTAGAGCACTTGTTAAAAAACCAAGAGTCTTGTTACTCGATGAACCTCTCTCTAACCTTGATGCTCGTTTGAGATTACAAACCAGAGAAGAAATCAGAAGAATTCAACAAGAAACTGGCATTACAACTATTTTCGTTACCCACGACCAAGAAGAAGCGATGTCTATCTGTGATGATATCGTCGTTATGAAACTTGGTGTTCAAATGCAACGTGATCATCCACAAGCTGTTTATAATTCACCAAACTGCTTATTCGTTGCTAAATTCTTAGGTACTCCACCAATTAACGTTTTTGATGGCGTGATCAAAGGTGGAAAAGTTTACATTGGTGAAGAAGCAATTCTCTCACACAAGAAACTCGGAGAATTTAAAGATGGTCATAAAGTCTTTGTTGGCATCCGTCCAGAAGGTTTCTTAGCCGGACCTGATGTTCCAGCAAGTAAAAAGGTTTTAACACTTAATGTCACTCAATTACAAACTATGGGTAGAGACATCTCTCTTGTTTGTGAATCTGAACATCATAGTGATGAAAATGATATTAAGGTGATTATTGATTCATTAATCAAAGTTGAACTTGGGGAAAACAAATTCGGAATCAAGGAACAAAAAACATTCATCTTTGACGGTGTAGATGAAAAAAATTCTAGGATTTATTTAGATTAATTATGGAAAGTAAAAACAATTGGAAAGCGTGGTTATATCTAGCACCTGTTATTATTCTTTTAGCAGTGTTCACCTTTTATCCAATTATTAACTCCTTTTATGTATCATTCCTTAAGGATTATAACTACTTAACTGGAGCTCATAAGGGATTTACTTTTGACAACTATTTACTCGTCCTTACTCCTTTTAAAAAGTCAGGACCTGGTTCTATGTTTGAAGAGGTTATGCAGACAGCGTTACCAAATACGCTCCTTCTTACCGTCATCACAGTTCCAATTAGTATTGTCTTGTCATTATTAATTGCGCTTGGTTTAAATTCCATTAAAGTTCTTAAGAAATTTTTCCAAACAGTATTCTTTATGCCTTATGTTACTAACGCAATCGCGATTGGCATGGTCTTCTCGGTTGTCTTCGCTAGTGACTATGGTGTATTCAACAATATCTTTGGCTTACACAATGTTAGCTGGATTATTCCATCTGAAATTGTTACTGGAGATAAAGTTAATTACTGGAGAGCATTGTTCGCTATTTGCTTCTATATTGTTTGGCATTCATTACCTTACAAGATTCTCATTTTCTTGGGCGGATTACAAAATATCGACGCTCAATATTATGATGCAGCAAAAATCGATAGTGCTCCAAAATGGAAAGTCGCACTTAAAATTACAGTTCCGTTATTATCCCCTCAAATCCTCTATATGATGATTACATCATTTATTGGTGCATTTAAGGAATATAACTCTGTTATCGGTTTATTTGGTAAAACTGGTGGTACATTTGATAAAACAACCGGTCCTAGATCAATGAGGACTATGGTCTTCTTTATCTATGATATGGTTGCTCAAAACAAAGTTCATTACGCATCAGCAGCGTCTATATTCCTATTTATAATTATTATGTTATTTACTTTAGTTCAAAGTAAGGTAAGCAAGAGGAGGGTGCATTATTAGTATGAAAGCTAAAAAAGTTGATTACAAATACGCTGCCGACACATCTGGTTACGTATTAGCACTTTCCGGAAGTGATTCAAGCACTGAAACAAAGCAAAGGCTTAGCAAAGCTGGACATATTGTTTCATTAATTATTACATATGCTTTGCTCGCTATTGCTGGTTTAGTCATCGTTTTCCCATTCTATTGGATGATTATTACTTCTTTAAAATCAGGTGAAGAAATTCAACAGACCATCCAAACTTTCTATCCTCATTTCATCAGATGGGAAAACTATACAGAAGCTCTAACTAGATTAGACTTCGTCACATTGTTAAGAAATACTCTTATCGTTGGTATTATCTCTACTATTGGTACAGTTATTACTACAATCTTAGCTGCTTATGCTTTTGCAAGATTACAATTTAAAGGTCGTGACCTCGTATTTGCGTTCTTGCTTGGTAGTATGATGATCCCTGGCGAAATGATGGTTATTTCTAACTATATTTCTGTATCTAGACTTGGATGGACACAAGGCGGAAATTACGTCGGTAACTTCGCCGCTATGATTGTTCCTTTCTGGGTCTCAATCTTCTATATTTATTTATTAAGACAAAACTTCAAACAAATTCCTAATGAACTCTATCTCGCTGCTAAGGTTGATGGTAAGAGCGATTGGGAGTTCTTGTGGAAAGTAATGGTACCTCTTGCCATGCCTACATTAACTACTATCTTTATTCTTAAATTAATGGGCGCGTGGAACTCATACGTGTGGCCAAACTTAATTGCTTCAGGTCATAAAGAAATATTCCTTATCACAAACGGTTTAAGAGAAACATTCTCTTCTGTTGAAAGGATTGATGACTATGGTGCACAAATGGCTGCAACCGTTATTGTTACTGTTCCTCTATTATTATTATTTGTATTTTTCAGAAAATATATCATGCGTGGTGTTGGCCGTGCAGGTATTAAAGGATAAAGGAGGCCTTAAATATGAAAAAGAAAAATTTACTTGTGTTAAGCTGTGTAGGCTTAATGTCCCTCATTGCATGTGGTAGCACTGGTGGCGCTAACGTCGACCAATATTTACCAACTGATGATCCATCGTCCCCTGTTGATATTCTCTTCTGGCACTGTATCGGACATACAAAAGGAAGCAATGTTGGTAAGATTATCGACGCTTTTAACGTTAAGTATGCTGGTAAATATAATCTTGTTGAAGAGCATATTGCTGGTGATTACGACGGACTTGAAAGTGCTTTAAGAACCAAACTTGCTGCTAATGAAATCCCTGCATTAGCTATCGGATATCCTGACTCATTTTCCCAATATATGTCTGAGGAAATTGGTGATTCAAGCTTATTAAGATTAGATAATTTTATTAAAGATGCAACCTTCGGATATTCCGCTTCAGAAATCGAAAACTTCGTTCCTGGTTATTACGCTGAAGGCACCGGTTATCAATTTGATGGAACTTGGTCAATGCCTTTATATAAGTCAACCGAAGTTGTCTTCTATAATGCATCATATTTTGCTGGTGCTAACGATGAAAACGCTGCGCACTTCGCAAAAGCCAACGATGATGTTAAAACCGAATTCAATAGATTAAAGAAAATCGTTGATGATGCTGCAGCGGCTGCTACAGATAAACAATTAAAAGATCTTAGAGATTTCGTTGTAGCTAATGGCGGTTACACATATTCCATCCCTGAACATTGGGACGATTTCCTCCAAATGGGAAGAGATATTTTGAAAAATAGAAAAGATGAAGGTGTTTCTAACGCTGGTATTACTCCTATTGGATATGATAGTGATTCTAACTTAATGATTACTCAGATGGCTCAAAGAGAGATTCCATATACTCAAAAAGCTGAAGATAACGATGATCGTTACTTATTCAATAACGCAAAAACCGTTGATTTATTAACAGAAATTACAGATGCAATTGCTGAAGGTGTCTTAACAACAAAAGGATGCTTAGGCAAAAATACAAGTGGTCCTTTCGGTGATAAAACATTATTTGCCTCTGTTGGTTCTACTGGTGGTACAAGCTACAATATTTCCGCTAAATTTAGAGTTGGTATTGCTCATGTTCCATATTCAGATAAAGAACTTTATATTCAACAAGGACCTTCTATCTGTTTCTTTGATAATGAAGATCCATATGTCCATAAAGGTGCATGGTTATTCTATAAAATGCTTGCAGATCCAGCGGCAAATGCTGAATTAGCATGTTTAAATAACTATGACCCAATTCGTGTTACAAGTTATGACGATCCTTTCTATAAAGAGTGGATTTCAACAAAACAAGATGAATTAGCTCACTATGTTCCAAACGTTACCAAGACCTTAGTTCAACACTATATGACTTCTCCTGTTTTCCCAGGATCAAGCCAAGCTAGAACATCTATTGGTGACACAATTAAAAACGTTGCTAAATCTGGAGACACTGTTGCTGAAGCTTTAGCTAGAGCTTATGGCGAATGTACAAGATAAAATAAGGAGAAAAACCATGAAAAAAAGATATACATCTATCTTAGTTGGCCTCTTCTCTATAAGTCTTCTTGTTGGTTGTGGTTCAAACGGTGGTGGTGCTCAACCTGCTACTTATACAGACGCAACTAAAAATTCCATTTATGGAAAACTATATGATTTTGATAAAACAACTGTTTCTGCTGGTGATACTTTAACTTTTAAAGTTAAGCCATCTCAATATTTCTTTGTTGAATCTGTTACCAATAACGGACAAAAATGCCGCAAGGTGTATGAAGATCCAGAAACACATGTCTGTACTTATTCCACAGTTATTCAACCAGGTAAAAATAAATTAGCTGGCAAATATTATGTTGATTCCACTGTTGATTTTGTTTCTGAATTCAAGCTTGATATCGGCGATGATATCTTCGAAGAAGTAATGAAGAAGAAACAAAGTGGTGCTGGACAAGGTGTTGCTACCGATCTTGATTTTAGAAGATCAGGTATTGAACAAGTTCGTGCTCCTTGGACATGGAAAGATGGTACAAAGGTTAGTTCCTCATCAATTGATAGTGACTATTTCATTAATTACGTTGATGGTGATACTACACACGTAGAAACCTTTAACTTAAATTACACTGTGAAAATCAGATATTTAAGTATTGATACTCCTGAAAGTACTAGTGAAATTGAAGAATGGGGTTTAACCGCTTCTTATTTCTCAAAATACATCTATAGTGGTGAAGAGGAATATTGGGACAAAATTAAAGATTCTTTTCCAAATGGAAAACAAGGTATTCAAGCTGGTGCTTCTAGTCTTATCCTTGTTTCTAAAGACTTGACCATTAATGCCGATAAAGCAACAAAAGCCGATTTAAAACTTGGTTCAACAGAAGAAGGTCCATATCATGCTTCTACTGATGGCAACCAAAGAAACTTGGCTTATGTTTGGTATTCAACAAAAGAAAATCCTACTAAGAATGATTTCCGCTGTCTAAACCTTGAAATGGTCTATCAAGGATTCTCTAATGGCGTCGGTTCCTCAAAAGACACTTCTGAGAAATATTATCGTATTTTCGATGCTGCTAATTTATCAGCTAAAGCTAATGGAAGACACTTATATTCTCTAGAAGAAGAAACCGATAAAAATTACTATTATTACAAAACTAAAGAAATTAAGGAAAAAACCTTAAAAGAAATCTACGACTCTGTTGTTACTAAAGATGATCCAGATATTGGATATTTAACTGATTCACCTTTAGCTAATAGAAAAACACTTTATAAAGTTAAAGGTTATGTCAGTAGAAAACTAAAAACTGCTTTCTACATTCAAGATAAGCCATCATACGACAACGCTAAAGTCATTAGCGGTGAAGAAAAACCATATGGTCTTTATATCTTCACATATAGTGAAAACTCTATTAAAGAGGGTGACTACGTCGAATGTGTTGGTGCTTTATCTGAATATGGTGGCACTCTTCAAATGCAAGGATTAGAGTGGAAAGATGGAGTTTCAGATCCAGTTTATAACCGTAATACCACAATTATTTCTAGTGGTCACACAATGGTTCCTGTTAAGTTAACAGGCGCTCAATTCAACGCTTTGAAATTACCTTCAATTTTAGTTTCAATCGTTGATAATGTTTGGTTCTATGACTTCCAAGACACCAATGGTTCTCTTGCTGAAGGTGGTTCTCATGAAGTTAATAAATATAATACTTCTTATCCATTCTATAACACATCTAACGCTCCAATTTTCTGGGGAAGTTTTGGTGAAACAGATAATACTTCTGAATTAGCAGCTCTTAGCTCTGTTAGATATGATGATAGAACCATCAGATTCACAGTTGATCAAGATATCGAGTTAGAATACACCCACGACGTAACTGGTGTTGTTGAACACGAAAATACCTATAAATTCTTCGTTGGTGGTGAACATTCATATAATATCGATATTACAAAACGTGATGATCCAACTGATCCAAATACATTTACTTATACCTTTAAGCGTAAAACCGCTTATTACAATAGCGAGACAGATTTAGGCATTATTGTTATTTCTCACGGCTATCAATCCACTGGTAACAAGAGAAAAATGAACGCTAAAATTTGTCGTGCAACTGATGTCATACTTACTGAAATGGCGGGGTAATTCATATGGAAGAAAAACAATATGAAACAATGTCATATGATGAATTAACCAAAATCAGTAGGGACGATCATCAAGAAGATACAAGACAATACGACAAGCAACAAAATGCATTATGCTTAGTCATGATTGGTGGTATTTGTCTTGTATGTGCAATTTTATTTCTAATCCTTTCATTTGAAAGGAAGAAAAAGACGGTAGAACTACAGGTACTTTCTCTACAATTCTTTGTGTGTGCAGCCTGTTTTGCCGCAGCTCTAATCTTATTGACGATTGGGCTTATTAGATTTTTTAAAGCACACAAGATTAGAAAAGAATTGGCTGTGGAAATCATGAAGGTTACTTTATTGAAGCAATCCATGATGTCCCAAGAATAAATAGGAGGCTTAAAATGAAAAGCAAAACAAAAATTGGTGCTTTGACATTAGCTCTTGCTCTTGCTGGAGGCGCATTAATCGGTTGTAATAAAGCACCTGCACCTGCACCAGAGCCAGAAAAGGTTTTCGTTCAATACACAACCTCATCTGATTACAGCATTACTGGAATTAAAAGTGAAGGCTATGTAAAGAATGACGATGTCGAATTCCGAGTTACTGTTACTAATGAAAAGAAAGAAATTAGTTCAGTAAAATACGACACCACAACTATCCAAGCTGTCGGTGGATTGTATTCTTTCAAAATGCCAGATCATGATGTCAGACTTTATGTTAATCTTAGCAATAAAGTTGATCTTGACATCTCCTATTCTGGAACATTAAAGAAAGGTCAAACTGTTACATTTACTGTTAATGACCAAGACGGAGACCCTGCTGAAAACGTCTCGATTGAAGGCGATAGTAGCAAAGTCGAAATTAATGGAACACAAGTTAAATTTTTAACTCATGGTGATATTGAATTAACATTCCATGGAAACAATCTAACTAAAGAGATGACTTATACTGTTGCTGACGCAGCACACGGAGAAACAATTGATGATCCATTATCAGTTGATGACGCTGTTGAAATTGCTCACGCATTAGACATTTCTTTCAGTGCTAAAAAACAATCAACCGATCAATTTAACACAGCTTATAATGTCCCATCTGATTTAGAATATTATATTGAAGGCGTTGTCAATCCTGATAAAGAAATTACATTCAAAAGTGGTAAAGATGTTGTACAACCTTCAGAGGCTAAAAACGTTACATGCTATTTAATGGGAACTGATTTCGATTTCGAAATCTACGCGACAAGCGGTTCTAATAATTTACATCGTAGTGTTGAAGCCGGTTCTAGAGTCATCGTTAAAACACATATTATTAACTTTGGATATGGTGAATGGACTGGAGACAATAAAGACGTCCCACATGCCACAACCGAAAAAAATAAGGGACAACCTGAAACATACAAAGATTATAATACATCAGTCTTTCCAGATATCGCAGTTGTTGATAACTCCGCTCCTACAATGGTTTCCATTAACTTTGAAGGAGAAAAATTACAAATTTCTGCTGATGCTGAACAACCAAATCATACAGCTACAGTAACTGCAACAGTTTTACCTGCTTCAGTAAATCAAGCTGCTACATTCAGTGTTGAAAATCCTACCGTTGCTTCTGTTGAAGGAACAACTGTTACTGGTCTTAAAGAAGGCAATACAAAATTAATTGCGACCGCTGGTGAATTAAAAGATGAATTACCAGTTCAAGTCTTTGCTGGTGCTGTCGTACCTGATGCTGGTAGTGATATCGAATATCCATTTACTGTTGCTCAAGCTAGAGCTAAAGCAATCGAAATTGGTACTACCTCCAATGGCGTTAAATACTACATCAGAGGTCTTGTTAAGAGCATTAAGACAGCTTATAGCAGCACTAACCAAAATATTTCTTTAAATCTTGTTGATAGTGCTGAATCTACTGAAATATTCATTGCTTTCCAAACTGGAATTTCCAAAGAAGAAGCTGATTCAATTGTTGAAGGAAAAACTGTTGTTACTGTTTATGGAACAATTTATAACTATCAAGGAAATACTCCTGAAACCGAAGGCAAGAAGGCTTCTTCTGTTGTTAGAATTGTTACTCCTGAAATTGAATTAACTAGTATTACAGTTTCTCCTGCCACTAAAACCTTAAAAGTTGACGAGAAATTTACCTTAACTGCAACACCAAATACTGGTGCTAAACTTGGTGAAGTTACTTGGTCAGTCCAAAGCGGTTCTGAATATGTTGATGTTGATCAAGAAGGTAAAGTTACCGCTAAAGCTGTAACTCCTGATGGTACACCTGCCGTTGTTAGAGTTACTTCTAATGCAAAATCTGATGTTTATGGTGAATGTAGTATTACCGTCAAATCTAAAGAATCCCCTGTAACAGAAAAAACTGATGTTGTTAATGCTGAGTTTACAGGTATAGCAAAACCAACTGGCCAATATCCTTCATATTCTGATTGGTCTGGTAAAGTTGGTTCCCAATCTGGAACAACTTATGCCGGTAATAGCACTACAGCTACTGATAAAGAAAACAATTCCTTACAACTCAGGTGGGATACAAGTAAAGCAGAAAAAAGAGCTGGCATTTGGAATTCCGCTTCTGTAGGTAATGTTGTTAGCGTTACTGTTGTATTTGACGCAGCTACTGGTGATACAAGAGAATTACTTGTATTTGGCTTAGATAGTGCATGTACCGGAGTTGCTGATACTCGCATTACTGATAACAGTAAAGCTTTAGGTTCACTTACAAAAACTAATGGTACATTAGAAATTAGTGGTGAATACGCATTCATTGCTCTCAGATCTAAATCAGGTGCGATGTATATTACATCTTTATCAATTACCTGGAACGTCATTTAATTCTAGATAATTCCATGCATATTAGGGGCGTGCTTGCACGCTCCTTTTATAATGGGGAAAAATATGTTATTCTTGTGATATGAAAAAACAATTATTTTTATTACCAATTATTATCTCTTTAAGCGCTTTGTCGTGTGGAACTAAAAGAGCTATTCCAAATACTGTCACTTTTGAATTAGATGACATTAACTTTTCTTCCCGTCATAGTGATTTACAAAACACATTATTAAATCAGGAAGATCCTTCTACTTATATCAAAAATAATATTTCTTATTTTTTACAAAATGATGGAGAAAAACCTAAGCCTTATGTTTTAGACATTAAAGAAACTAATGATACTGGTGACATTCCAGATTATTTCGAAGTTGAATATTATCAGTCTGAAAACAATAAATATAGAGTTAGAGGAAACGAACTATATAACTTAATGAATGGTCAATACCATTATCGTGTACATTCATATCATGGGGATAAAGAATTCATCAGTGAAGAAAAATCTGTAAGTGTAACCTCTTCTAATCCAAGAAATATATTTATTGAAGGAGTGGTGAACGCTAGAGATTTAGGCGGTTGGAATATTGTAGAAGGCAAGACCTTTAAACAAGGACTTATCTATAGAACCGCTCAATTTAATAAGACTAATTATTCCGGCTCAATTGATAGCGCACCAACAGAAAATGGAAAAAGAACACTTCTTAATGAATTAAATATCAAAACTGACATTGATTTAAGATTAACCCGTGGTGGAGAAAATGGTGGAATCACCAAATCTCCAATTAGCGATAATACAAAATTAGTGAAATGTCCGATGTCTTATTTAAATAAAAACATCTTCACTAATGAGGAGAACAAACAATCTATTCAACTATTCTTTTCTACTTTAGCGGATATTAATAATTATCCTCTTGCCTTCCACTGTGTTAGAGGTACTGATAGAACTGGTGCTTTAGCCTATGCTTTGGGTGCATTAGTAGGAATGAATGAAGATGATTTAATGATGGATTATCTCTTCTCAAATTTAGCCCCTATTAAATCTCCTATATATGAAGAGACAATTTCTGGAGAAGAATTCTATGTTCAAGGAATTAGAAATAGTGAAGGCACAACACTAAGTGAAAAAGCTAAAAATTATTTAATGACTACTTGTGAAATAGAAGAAACAACATTAGATACTATTATTGATATTTTGGTGGATTAATTATGAAAGTATTAATTATTTATGTGGATGGATTTGAAGATGTAGAAGCTTTAGCAACTAGAGATATTCTTGTTAGAGCGAAAATAGACGTTATTGACGCGAAAATTAATGAAGATAATGAAATAGTTACTTCTTCTCATAATCTCTCTATAAAGGGCTTTAAAAGCTTAAATAATATTGATGTTAATGATTTTGACGCGGTTATTCTTCCAGGAGGGAGTAGAGGAGTAAATAATTTATTGAAATCCGATAAAGTGATTTCTTTAGTTAAAGAATTTGCTAATAAAGATAAATTAGTGTGTGCGATATGCGCTGCTCCGATGGTGTTAAATAAAGCAGGACTATTAAAAGAAAAGAGATTTACTTGTTATCCTGGTTGCGAAAAAGGTTTAGAAGGAATATATACAGGTGAAGAAGTAGTGGTTTTAGATAAGATGATCACCGCTAGAAGTATGTTATATAGCATTCCTTTTGGCTTAGCGATTATTGAAAAGTTATTAGGCAAAGAAGTAAGAGACACAATTTATAGACAAATCGCTGGATTATAATATCAGTTAGATTTCATAAAAAATAATAAATATATTTATTCTCATTTTTAGTTGTTTTACAATTTTTAACATAGATGAAAAAAGAGCCATTCAACAACCAAAAGTATTTGAAGATTCAAAGAGAAAATATTCTCAAAAGAATCTCTAAATTTGGAGATAAATTATATCTTGAATTTGGAGGAAAACTTTTTGATGATTATCACGCTTCAAGAGTGCTTCCAGGTTTTAAAAGTGATTCCAAATTACAAATGTTATTAGGAATTAAAAATAAAGTAGAACTCGTTATTGTGGTTAACGCAAATGATATTTCCTCTAATAAAGTTAGAAACGACACATTAATCACTTATCAAGAAGAAGTAGAAAGATTAATTGATACATATCGAGAAGTCGGTTTATACGTTTCTAGTGTTGTAATCTCTTTTTATGAAAGTGGAATCACTGTTGATAACTTTATTAAGAAACTTGAACATTCAGGCTTAAACGTATACCGCCACTATAAGATAAATGGTTATCCTCATAACATTCCTTTAATCGTTTCTGAAGAAGGATTAGGAAAAAATGAATATATTAAAACCACTAAACCTTTAGTAGTGGTGACCGCTCCTGGCCCAGGAAGTGGAAAGATGGCAACTTGTTTAAGTCAGCTATATCACGATAATCGTAATGGTATAAGAGCAGGATACGCTAAATATGAAACCTTCCCAGTTTGGAATTTAGCACTTAATCATCCAGTAAATTTAGCCTATGAAGCGGCAACAGTAGATCTTAATGACGTCAATATGATTGATCCATATCATTTAGAAAAATATGGAGTGACTACTGTTAACTATAACCGTGATATTGAAGTATTCCCTTTACTTAAAAATATTTTTGAACATATATATGGAGAATCTCCATATTTCTCACCAACAGATATGGGAGTAAATATGGTTGGTTTTGCTATTGATGATGAAGAAAAAGTAATTAAAGCCTGTAACAGAGAAATCATTAGAAGATATTATCAAACCGAAAAGAATGTCTATCTTGGCAGATTTAAAGATGAATGCATCGATAAGATGGATATCCTTCTTAATAAAGCTAATCTTTCTATCTCATCAAGAAAATCAGTTGCTGCTTGTTTAAAAGAAGCTGAAAGAACTGAAGAACCATCAGTAGCAATTGAACTTCCAAACGGTAAAATCATCACCGGTCATAGAAGTGATCTTTTTGGAGCGTGCGCAGCTGCTTTACTTAATGCGATTAAGCATTTAGCAAAAATTGATAAGAACATGTATCTATTAATGCCAATGGTGATTGAACCAATTAAAGAACTTAAGATGAATTTCTTACATCGTAGTAACGCTCGACTTAGAGCAGAAGAAGTTTTATTAGCTCTTTCCATTCAATCAAAAACCAACCCTTTAGCGGAACTCGCCTTAAAACAACTTCCTAAACTTGTTGGTAGTGAAGCCCATAGTTCAACTATTCTTTCCGAAGTTGATTTAGGAACATTAACTAGACTTGGTATAAGAGTGACTGAAGAGCCAATCTCATATAAGAAGAAGTTGTACACAAACAATCAATAACTGCCGCCTGGCAGTTTTTGTTTAAAAAAATTAAAATCTCATCCAAATATTTATATTAGTATATTTCTATTAACTTAATACTATAGGGCAAACGCACGAAATAA
>DEJH01000074.1 GCA_002353275.1 Caryophanales bacterium UBA2753
TTAATTCAAATTCATTTCATCTAGTATTAAATCGACATTGGACTTGTCCCAGCCCATTCTTCTTAGTTCATGCACCATATAGATGGCTTGACCTTCGTGTTTAAAGCGATGGAAAATCACTCTTTCGCCGTCAATCATTTTCTGCACTGTATAATAACCATTGACGAAACTGTAATTTTTAGGTTTAATCTTATTTTCATCTATTATTCGATTGATTTTGTCTAAATCCCAATTTACTGCCTTACATAATGATACTATCATTTGGGCTGTTGCTTCATCACTGAATCTTCCGACTAACACGGTTTTATTGCCATATTGTTTTTTCACAATATAATCGCCATTTTTGGTCTTAGTATAGAATTTAGCCCTCTTAGCATTCATATGTCTAGGAGATGATATATCACCGTTAGACAATGCTTCAACTCGTAAATGGGAGTATTGTCTTGCATTTAATCCGTTTAATCGTTTAACATCTTCTCCAGTGATGTTAGGATTATTATAGTCTTTTACAAACTCTTCATATACACTAATCATACATATCAGCTCGTTTTTTCAATATTTTCAATATATTTCTTCGTATTTACTCCTACAAAGTTATTCGGCGCCGTTAAATTCCTCATAAACTTCAAACCAATCAGTAATATCGATATTAAGTTCATTATGATTAACAAATAATACTTCAACGATATCAACTAATTCCTGACGAGGAACTCCTAATTTGTTTACGGCATCTTCTAGTTTTTCAGGATTGATTTTTCTTGTATCCCTATATTCAGCAAACAATTTCCTCCAAGTTAAGTTTTTATCTTCAATTTCAGCTTGTTTCATATTTTCCTCGATGTTTTGTTTTTCATTAAGTAAATACAATTCTAGCTGACATTTTCCGATGGTTTCAACCAATTCATGTTGAGAATATGTATTGATTAATCATTCTCCTTCACCTAGATAATTTTTAAAACAGTTTTCAACAAATTCGCTTATATTAGGTATTCTGTTTTTTGCTTTCGCCAATAGATTTTCCTCAATTGTTACACCCAATGTTTTTTTAGCCATAATTTTAACCTCTTATTACTTTCAATCATATTTAGTAATACTTTTGTTCTATAAGACCATCACCCGTCCGGATAAATCATTCGAGTACTCGAATAACACGAGGACTCGAACAATTTTAAAAACCTCCCTATAGAGCGTTTTCAATTTTCATCAATGCCTCCTTGAATACCCGTTCAGAATCCAAACTAGTATCATAACACATCAAACCGC
Source organism: Caryophanales bacterium UBA2753 (assembly GCA_002353275.1). Taxonomy (GTDB): domain Bacteria; phylum Bacillota_I; class Bacilli_A; order RFN20; family CAG-826; genus UBA2450. Next base: position 1,264 of record DEJH01000074.1, read on the forward strand.
ATTCATACTTTAACGACTTAATAGTTTCACTAGACAACGGCAAACCCTCAAAATCAACCCTAGCACGTATCATTTTTTCAACGTCAAGGATAATTTCCATTTCTTTATCAGAAGTGGCTCCTACAAGCTCTCCCGCAGTTGTTAAATCCAAACCGAGACTGTACAAACTTTCAGCATATATCCGGATTGCTTCTTTGGCGTCCTTTATATTAGTCAAAGTTCTGCCCTCGCATTTAGCACGAGCAATTGTCAAACGCTCTAAAGCTTTCAAGTCTCTTGCAGTAATCGGTTTGCCATCGTAACTTTGGCTAGCTTGTTGTCTTACGTCTACATAAAACTCCGATAATAACTCAATTACATCGTCAGTCAAAACCGGAAAACAATTGGCCTTCATATAGGTAATATATTTTTTAAAGCATTCATCGGACAAAGTTTTCAATGTATTTTCCGCAGTCTTTTTATTTAATAATGTATTTGCCAAATTCCTGTCTTTAAACTCATTAATATCGTCCCTAAGGACAAATATTAAATCAAATCTAGATAATGTAGATTCTGCAATATCCAATTGTTCTTTGATGGTTTTTGTATCAGTAAATCGTGAATATTTAGGATTTGCAACAGCCAATATGCTAGTTCTAGCACTCATAGTTTGAACGAGACCTGCTTTTGCTGAGCTAACTGATAATTGTTCCATAGGTTCGTTTAAACTCTTTTGCGCTGACGGAGTGAGTTTATCAAATTCGTCAATAATCAACAATCCAGTATCGGCAAGAATAACCCCTCCCGCTTCCATAGTCCAAGTTCCTGTCAATTCGTCTTTAACAGCACTAGTTGTTAAACCCGCTTGACTAGTATTAGTTCCTGCAATACTAATGACTTTAGGAGCTCGTTTGTTGACGGCAGTGATTAATTGAGACTTACCAATCCCTGGGTCACCTATTAACAAAATATGACTAGTCCATCTATCCATCGTATCAGATTTGAAAGTATCATCGATAGGCCTAGAACCTTCAAATAATTGTAATAATAGGCCTTCCTTAACAGTGTCATGACCGTAAATTTCAGGAGCCAATGTATTAATCAACAACTCGTAAATATCCGGTCGTTTAGACAGCTCTATGATCATCTCTTTGTCATTTTCTGTTAATCGATAATCTTCAAAAGCATCATCAATGGGAGTTATATTGTGAATATTGATTATAAATTCAAAACCTTGCGCTTTGCCTCGTATTTTACGAGGTTCTACACGGAAATCACCAGTAACGTCTACTACATCACCTACTTTGATGTTATGATATGGAGATGCGAGATAGTCCTGCATATACCCTTTAAATTCACGAGTACTGCCTCCTTTACGCAGTTCTAAAGGTTCCTCCAATTTAACCAATCTATAATCCCGATAATGACTGCTCCCTTTCAAAAGCTTTAATCTTTTGCCTAAGCATTTTTCGCAAACGCTAGGAATTATTATGTTGTTACTATCCGCTATATTCACTACGGTTTGTTTTAAGCAATCTTGGCATTCATAAACAGCTTGTTTTAAATCTACTCGAATATCAGTGATATTTTTAACCATAGCTTTACAACTAATCCATTCTCCATTGTTAGTTGCATCTAGGTTATGTAATTCTACATTCTCTGGAACATCGATGAATTTAAAACTGATGTGTTCTTTAGGAGATGAGTTAATATTGTACTCTTCCTCGATAGCAAGTATAAAAGAGTACATTTTAAAATAAAAGAAATCTCTACCTGTTTCATCTAAGAGATAGTCATTCAATTTATTATAATCAATATTAACTCTGGACTGTTGGTGTAATGACTTATACTCTTCAATTTCATCAGAATAGTTGTCCTCGATGAATTTTCTTAACAGTCCTTTTGCGTTATATGCCATTTTTCGCTCCTATTTAAACTTGGACATCTTTGACTAAAAAGCTGTA
>DEJH01000024.1 GCA_002353275.1 Caryophanales bacterium UBA2753
AATAATTTTAAAAAAATGTTTAACAGATGAATTAGGATTTTCCAATTTAAAAACTAATGGATTTGAACCTACTTATAATTTGTTTAAAAAAGAAAATAAAATTATTGTAAGGCTTGAGTTGCCTGGAAATATTATTAATTTTGTTACTGATATTAAAATTGAGGGGCCATATAATATAATTAAAATAACAGGGGAGAAAAAAAAAGACAAAGAACCTAAAAATGAAAAAGACAATATATTTAATACAAGAGAATATGGAAGCTTTACTTTAGAAATTCCTTTAAAAATGGAAGATTATTTATTAATTAATAAAAAGCCATCAAATTCTTTAATTATTCAAATAAATTCCTAAACTTTGTTTTTCCTAATACTTTTATCCCTAACAAGCATATAAATAAGCATATTATATAAATAATTATGCACCCATAAAATGTTTTATATTTTATCAATTTAATAAGGTTTCCAAAATAATGATGAACAGCTGGGTGTAAAAAATATATTCCTGTTGTTTTACTTGAAATTAATTTAATTATATTAATAATAAATTTAATGGCAAGGGTAATTCTATTTTCTGAAGTATCGATCGTTTCTTTTTAAAACAAATAAATAAATGAGCAAAGCATATATTCCTACGATTACACCTATAACTACCGCTGTTAGATAGTAATAAGCTTCAGGAATTGCTAAATGGAAGATGTTCTCCACCATAATGGTATTAAAGAAATTAAAGAGGAAATGGAAAATAATACAAGCTGGTAAAGAATATGTATATTCATAAATTAAAGCAAGTAATAGACCTAATCCAAAAGCGTAAACAACTTGAATAAGAACACTTATTAGTTGAGAGACTTGTGAAATATTAACGATGTTAATTAAGTGGAATAGGGCAAATATTGCAGCGCTTCCAAATATACGTTTAATGGAAGAGACGTTGTTTAAGGAATTTTGAATAAAGAATCTGAATAAGAATTCTTCTAAAATCACACCAAGTAAATAGTAAATAATGATTAATGGAAGCATTACTGAGTTAACGCTTACTCCAAAATTTAAACCAGCAATAGAAGCGGCGATGATGTTAGAAAAACATATGAGAACAAATGGTAAAAACAAACCTACATTTCGATAATTTGCAAACTTAAATATGTTGATTCTATTTCGCCAAATAACGTAAATATCATAACCAAGTAGAAGCGCTCTTAAACCGATTCTAATAAGTAATCTAGTAAGTTCATCTGTTGTAATTAAATCAATAGGAAAAGAGTTAATAAAGATAAATAAAAGAGCAAAAAGAAGTAAATCAACAAACCTAAATCTCATTGTCTCTTTTCTCCTCTGTAAAAATCTTCTTTTTGAATAAAGAGTAGACGAAAAATGCTCCGATTATCATCAGAATACACCAATATTGAGAAGGGGATAATCCAGCGAGTTGTCCGCGTTCATCTCCTCTAAAAAATTCAATAATAAAGCGGAAAATGCCGTAAAAAACCATGTAAACAACGAAATTATAGGCAAAATCTTGTTTAAAGGCTAAAACGAGAAGTACACCACCTAAAATGAATAAATAGACACATTCAATAAGCTGAGTAGGCACTACCTCCGTATCATGCCCCGGGAATAGGACGCCTTGACCTTGAGCAGTAGGAATACCATAGCAACATCCAGATAAGAAACAACCAATTCTACCAAAAGCGTGTCCAATACAGATACAAGCGGGAGCAATAACTAAAATATGCTTAATGATCGGCTCATTATGTCTAAGATAGTAAACATGATATAAAAGGAGGAAAGTAGGCACTCCAGCAATTAACCCACCATAGAATGTCATTCCCCATGTCCAACTCTGAGGCTTGTTATTAACTGCGTGTTTAATTGCTTCATAGACATTTTCAAATAAAATCGCAAAAAGCACCCCGACAAAAACAGTTCCAAGAACTACAACCAATAAATCTAAGTAAGAACTTTCTTTAAGGCCTCTTTTATGAAGATAGATTATTAAAATAATCGCAGCAGCGATTACTCCAATGATAATCATCATTGTCATCGAAAAACCTTTAATACCAAATAAATCAGGATACATACACGTTTATTCTACTCTCTTTTGATATTCAAAAGAAATACAAGTTGTATGAAAAGAAAAAAATGATATATTAATTACGAAGAGAGGTTTATACGATGAGATATGTCGTCAGTTTAGGCGGTAATGCTTTAGGTAATAACGCCGAAGAACAAAAACTTTTAGTGAGCAATGTCGCAAAATACATTGTCAAATTAATGAAAGATGGCCATGAAGTGGTCATTGTTCATGGAAATGGTCCACAAGTTGGAATGATCAATAATGCTTTTAATGAAGCTAAAAGTGTTCCAGATATGCCATTCCCTGAATGTGGAGCAATGTCACAAGGATACATTGGCTTCCATTTACAAAATGCCTTACAAAACGAATTAAAGGCACAAGGTGTAAAAAGAAATGTCGCAACTGTAGTTACACAAGTCCTTGTTGATAAAAATGATCCACTATTCCAAAACCCAACTAAACCAGTCGGTTCCTTTATGAGTAAGGAAGAAGCTGAAAAGGTTGCTAAGGAAAAGGGATACACCATTAAAGAAGATGCTGGAAGAGGATATAGAAGAGTAGTCCCTTCACCACTTCCAATTGATATTGAAGAAAAAGAAGTTATCACTACTTTAGTGAAAAATGGAGATGTCGTTATCTGCGCTGGTGGAGGAGGTATTCCAGTCATCAAAGAAGGTCAAAAACTTGTAGGTGTCGCAGCGGTTATTGATAAAGACTATGCTTCTGCCCTAGTCGCTAAACTCGTAAAAGCTGACTATTTAGTGATCCTCACTGCTATTGATAATGTTTGCATTAATTACAAGCAACCAAATGAAAAGAAGCTTGGAAAAGTCTCTTTAAGCGAAATGAAAGAATACTTAAAAGGTGACTATTTTGCTAAGGGAAGTATGTATCCAAAAGTTAATGCCTGTGTCAAATTTTTGGAGCGTTGTCCAGGAAAGAAAGCGATTATCGCAGCATTAGAAAACGCTGCTCTTGCTTTTGAAGAAAAAAGCGGAACCTTAATTAAATAATTAAGCAATCTAAAAAAGAAATAGTGACATAGTCACTATTTTTTTATACGTTCTCTATATTCTTTATATATCTCTTTAATGTCACTTAACTTAATATTACATTCCTTAATGAATTTATTAAGTTTTTCTTCTAAATGTTTATCTCCAACTTCCCAAAGGAAATGGTAATCTCCACCATAGACAACTCTAATATTAGTCTTTGCTACCTTCTTCCAGAAATAACTAGCAGGATAACCAATATTTCCGTATGGTGCATTTTTTTCTTGTCGATATAGTCCGTGAATATTAATTTCAAATACTGCATTATTCTTAATAGCACATTCAATTAATTCATCACTTAGTCTCTCTAACTCTGGAGTTACTTCTTTAGCAGAGATAAATAATAAATCAGGGTGGGCAATATATAAAAATAGGCCACTTCTTATCGCGTTATTGACTTCTTTGACATATTCTTCAAGATCTTCTATTTCGTCTCTAAAATGGTTCTTTACAAGGTGTATATAGTTTTTATTTTCGTCAAAACCATTATGTTGACCACAGATAAGATAATCAAATCCTTTTTCATATAATAAGGATTTATAATAATCCTCGAAAACTGAAGCATATTCACATTCAAAACCGAGATACATCTCTATTTCGTTAAGATGTTTCTTTTTAGCTTCTTTAAAGGCGTTAATATATCCTTCTAAGCAAGAATATTCACCTCTAGTTTTTGGTTCACTTACCCCAGGAAGAAATACATGATCAGACACACCATAGATTTTCATTCCATTTTTAATCGCTAAAGAAACATAATCTTCAATATCGCCTTCCGCATGATTACATCTAAATGTATGTGAATGAAATGTATAATCAATCTTCATGAGACAATTATACAAAAAACCTCTCAAAATTGAGAGGCTAATTGTAGATATTGTTTGTTAATTAGATAACAAGAACTTTGGTTACTCCAGAAACAGAAACATTACTTGGAGCTTTTTCTACTTCAAATAATGAAGCACCAAATTTACCTTTAACTCCGCTAATAGAGGCTTTAACTCCACATGGTTTAAGGGCTTCTAAGACTTCAGAATCAATTCCTTCTCTAACTTCATAAAGAACAACGACTCTTTTGCCTGTCACTTTATCTAAACATAAGTTTGGATAATTAACTGAATTAACGATATTACCGTGTTCGAGATATTGTTCGATTTGTTTAACTGCCATAACCGCACAATTATCTTCAGCTTCTTCAGTAGAAGCACCTAAATGAGAAATAGCTATTACTCCTTCCATATTCGCAGTTTTTGCATTTGGGAAGTCAGTTACATATCTTCTTACTTTTCCACTAGCTAAGGCCTTAGCCATATCATCATCATTAACAAGAGCATCTCTTGCAGCGTTAATGATAATAACGCCATCTTTCATCTTGTTAAAGGTAGCTTCACATAACATACCTCTAGTAGCGTCCATTAATGGTACGTGAACAGTGATATAATCACTTCTTTGATATAATTCGTCACTACTAACGATTTCTACGCCTTTAAGTAATTCAGCATTTCTTTCTAATACTGCTTTGCTTGGTTCAACAGCGATAACTTTCATTCCAAGTTTTTTAGCGGAATCGGCAACTAAAGCACCAATCGCACCACAGCCAATAACGCCTAGGGTCTTGCCTAAAATCTCAGTTCCAGCGAATTTTGATTTCGCTTTTTCCATCGTTTTATTAATTTCTGGATCACCTTTATTTTCTTTGACCCATTCCATTGATCCACGGATATCTCTAGCCGCTAAAAGCATCATAGCAATGGTTAATTCTTTAACAGCATTGGCGTTAGCTCCAGGAGTGTTAAATACCATTACTCCTTTTTTGGCTAAATCTTCAAGTGGAATGTTATTAACTCCCGCTCCTGCTCTAGCGACACATAAAACAGATTTAGGTAATTCCATTTCATGCATTACTGCGCTTCTTACAAGAATCGCATCAACTTTTTCGTTAAGTTCTTCACTAAGAGAATAATTCTTTGGAAGGACAGCTAAACCAACAGGAGAAATTTTATTCAAACAATGAACTTTTCTTTCTTCCATTAGCGGTGAGCCTCCTCAAATTCTTTCATATAACTCACTAAAGCTTTAACTCCTTCAATTGGCATAGCGTTATAAATAGAGGCTCTTAAGCCACCAGTAGAACGGTGTCCTTTGAGGTTAGTGAATTTATATTTTTTCGCACCTTCTAAGAATTCAGCGTCAAGTTCATCACTTGGAGTTCTAAAGGTAACATTCATTAAAGAACGGGCTTCTTTATCAACACTAGCCTTATAGAATTTAGATGAATCTAAATAATCATATAAGACTTTTGCTTTAGCTTCATTGAGTTCTTTCCTCTTCTCAAGACCACCAGTCTTAAGTAACCATTTGAAGACTTTGCCACAAATATAAATACCATATGTTGGAGGGGTGTTATACATTGAACCATTTTCCACATGTGGAGCGTATCTTAAATAAACTGGAAGAGGAAGTTCAGCTGAACGCGCTACTAAATCTTCTCTAATGATAATAATTGTTACTCCAGCAGGACCGACATTCTTTTGCGCTCCAGCGTAAATCATTCCGAATTTCTTCACATCGATTGGTTCACTTAAGAAACAAGAAGACATATCACAAATTAATGGAATATTTCCGGTTTCTGGATATTCTTTAAATTTAGTGCCGTAAATTGTGTTATTGTCACACATATAGACATAATCGGAATCTTTGTTAATTGGAAGATTCTTCATCGAAGGAATATATGCAAATTTACGATCTTCAGAAGAAGCAATCACTCTTACTTCTCCAAATAATTTCGCGTCTTGAATAGCTTTTTTAGTCCAAACACCAGTGTTAATGTAATCAGCCTTATGGTTGACTGTCATTAAGTTCATTGGAATCATTCCAAATTGAAGGGTTGCTCCTCCTTGGAGGAAAAGAACCTTATAATTATCAGGAATTCCTACAAGTTTTCTTAAATCAGCTTCAGCTTCATCAATGATTTGTTGATAGACCTTGCTTCTGTGGCTCATCTCCATGACGGACATTCCACATCCACGGTAATCAAGCATTTCTTCTGCGGCTTCTTTTAATACTTCCTCAGGAAGCATTGCTGGACCGGCAGAAAAGTTATAAATTCTTGCCATAAAATTTCTCCTTTATTTAATTATTTTCTTGGCTTCTAAGTAATATCGTTTTTCACTTGCGTGACCCATTGAGAATGATTTGCGTGGCAACACTAAATCCGAGGCAATATAGTCAAACAAGTCATCTTTAGTTAAAGCAGGCATTGCGATCGCTAAAGAATGAGGGTTTTTATCACTGACAGAGATTAATTCATCTTCATCATGAATAAAATCAATTTTAACTTCTTTATGAGATGACATATATTCATCTAAGAAGGTTTGAATTGTCTTATACGCTAAAGGAGCGTTTTTATTCATTTTAAGTGGTTTCTTTCCGTTTAATTTAGAATATGTAAAGGAAACAAACTCTCCATCAGTAATCTTATTAAGTTCTTTTTCAAAGTCATCATTAACATTAAAAAGAACGCGATGAATTGGTTCAAAATTGATACCATCATCATATAAATTATTCGCTTCCACTAGCGCATATCTAGCTGGATGATTTTCTCTTTCTTCGTTTGTGAGATTTTCTTTAATTAAATCCCAGTGCACTTTTGCGGTCGCTAAAGAGTGGTTACCATCTCCGACGATGAATAATAATCCATTATTGTTCTTACGATATAATTCATCAAATTTACGAATAACTTCATCGTTATCTTTAATCTTATAACCACGGATATGTCCGCCATTTTTATTAAGTTCAAAATCATATACTTTTTCTAATGATTCACGAGCCTCATAAAGAGGTTCGACAATTGTTTTATCTTTATCATCAAATAGGACCAATACATGAGGAAGTTCAATAGGAGCGTCTTTTCTAATTTTTAATCGAGGTGGGATTCTTTCGACAATTGTCGCTTCACTAGCCTTAATTTTTGCTTTATTTCCTTTGATATAGGAATAGTCTTCTAAATCAATAGAAATAACAAGTCCTAAACGTTTCACCCCATAAGAAGTGACGCGTTCCACTAAAATGATGCTTTCTCCAATATCCACTAAATCGTTATTTTTTAAATACTTATGGATATTTTCGTTAATCCCTTTGATATAACTATCTCCATCAGTCGTTTCTAAATACGCTTCTGGATAAATCATATGGAATGTTGAAACCTCATCTCCTATATATGCTTTTAAAGAATCCCAGTATTCTAAATTACTGGTATATTGGTCACATGCTATGACCGCATATTTAGACATATCCACACCTTTTCTAGGGAGATAGATATGAGAGGCTTTAACAGTTTTAATCATTAACAAACTCCTTGAGCAAGCATTGCATCATAGACTTTTAAGAATCCAGCAATATTTGCGCCTAAAGCGAGGTTACGTGGTTGACCAAATTTCACAGCAGTTTCATGACATGCTTTAAAGATCTTCTTCATAATCTCTTCAAGTTTTTGATCAACTTCTTCAAATGTCCAACTTAAGTGCATAGCGTTTTGACTCATCTCAAGACCACTAACAGCGACTCCTCCAGCGTTACTTGCTTTTCCTGGGGCAAATAAGACATCATGTGTATTGAAATATCTAATCGCTTCAACATCGGTTGGCATATTTGCGCCTTCCACTAACATATAGCAACCATTCTTCTTGAGAATCTCTGCTTCTTTTAACGCGATTTCTCCTTGAGTGGCACATGGAAGAGCAATTTCACAAGGAACAGACCATAAACCTCTTGGTCCTTCCACGAATTTAGCGCCTTTATGTGTTTCGACGTATTCCTTTGAGAACATACCTTTTTTCTTACTTAATTCAACGATATATGGAACATCTAATCCATTTGGATCAGCAACATACCCATCAATATCGCTCATACCAACTAAGATTGCACCTAATTGATGAGCTTTTTCTGCAGCCATACCTCCGACTTTTCCACAACCAGAGATAATAATTTTCTTACCTTTGAAATCAGTGTTGTAATATGTCTTTAACATCTCTCTAGCATAATAAAGTAAGCCATAACCTGTAGCTTCTGGTCTAGCTAAGGAGCCACCATAAGAGATACCTTTTCCAGTGAAGACACCACTCCACTCATCTTTAAGTTTCTTATAATAGCCAAACATATATCCAACTTCACGAGCACCAAAACCTAAGTCTCCTGCTGGAACATCCGTGTCTGGTCCGATGTGTCGATATAACTCAGACATGAAGGATTGGCAGAATCTCATTACTTCTCCATCGCTTTTGCCACGTGGATCAAAATCTGCTCCACCTTTACCTCCACCCATTGGTAGACCAGTTAAACTATTTTTAAATGTTTGTTCAAATCCTAAGAATTTAAGAATTGATAAATTAACTGATGGATGAAATCTCATTCCACCTTTATAAGGTCCAATCGCAGAATTGAATTGAACACGATATCCAGTATTCACTCTAATCTTTCCACTATCATCAACCCAAGGGACTCTCATTTGAATCACTCTTTCAGGGACAATTAATCTTTCTAAAATTGAATATTGTTCAATTCGTGGATCTTTTTCCACTAAGAAATCCATTGAATCAAAAAATTCTTCAACCGCGGAAACGAATTCTTTTTCGTTACCATATTTTTGTTTAACTTCTTCAAGCAAACGATTTAAATATGCACTTTTATACATCTTTCCTCCTTACATGACAAAAATTTCTTGCGACAGCAAAAAACGTTAATGGCATGTTTTATGAATAAAGTTCATTGATGTAAATATTCTAACACTTTAATTTGTATTAACAAAATAAAAAATCACCGCTCAAATAGAACGATGATTTCATATATTTAAGTTAGGTTTAGATTTTAATGATACCAGTACCAAAAAGAATGCTAACAATAATTGCTAACCCTATGAAAACACCAAAGCCAATACTAGCCCCTTTAATTGTTTTCTTCTTTCCACTTCTGATCGCAAAAATTAATCCAAATAAACCAATAACTCCGAGGAAACCAAGAAAAAATCCAAGCGCTACTGATCCTTCATCAACAGCAGCGGGTTTAGAATTAGACGAACTATAAGAACGTCGAACTTGAGAAGATGATGTATTTGATACTTGTTGTTGAGGTTGATTTACTGGTGTTGTTACTTGTTTTTCGATATATGGTTGAGCGTTTTCTCTTTCTTCCATGCTCATCATATAACCACAGTGTGGACAAAAGATTTCTTCGCTCGACATCCCTTTTCCACATTTAGGACATTTAATCGTTGCCATATTTGAATACCTCTTTTTTTATTATAAATTAATAATGCTGTTAGACAAGTAGCAAAAATTTCAAATTTTTCATTGATATAATCAATAGAAACCATATATATTATTTGCTATGGCAAAAAAATACCCTGTTATTAGTCCAAATCTCCCTATTAAACGCGTATGGTTACTTTTTTCCATCATCATGTGGGTAGGAGCCTTAGCAATGCGCACTATTGCGGGAGCTAAGATTGTAAAAAGAAATAAATTACCAAAACCACCATATCTCATTTTAGGAACCCATGCTTCAATGATGGATTTCTATACCGAGATCTCTTTAACTTTCCCTCATCAACCATATTGGGTGAGCACAGTAGAAGAATTCATCTATCGTTATTTCTTATTTAGAAGAATGGGAGTTCTCGCTAAAAGAAAATTCTCTAATGACCCTAAAAGCGCTCTTACATATTTAGAGATTCTTCAAAAAAGAAAGAAGATCTTAATTATCTATCCAGAAGCTCGTTATTCTTTAGTGGGAGAAAACGAAAGAATTGATAAGAGCCTTGGTAAATTCGTAAAGAAAGCTAATGTTCCTGTCGTTATTGTTAAAGGACATGGTAATTATTTACAGTGCCCTCAATGGAGCGATCGTAAACTTAGGAAATTCCATCCAATCATCAATGAAGTAGAAACTGTAATTAATAAATACGATTTAGAGATTATGGACGCTGATGAAATCCAAAAGAAGATTGAAGAAAACTTCTATATTTCTGAAGATGAATGGATGCAAAAGAAAAATATCAAAATCAAATATCCAAATAGAGCGAAAGGAATCCATCAAATCCTTTATAAATGCCCTCACTGTGGAACAGAATTTGAAATGTCTAGTGAAGGACACACATTAAGATGTAACCACTGTGGAAAAGAATATGACTATTTAGAAAATGGTCAACTTAAATGCTTAAATGGAGAAACAATATTCGATTACCCAAGCAAATGGTACAAATGGGAAAAAGAATGTTGTAAACAAGATGTCCTTAATGGAACCTATCACTTCGAAGATGAAGTTAGAGTGGAAAAACTGATGGGTGCAAAAATTGGATTTGTCCCATTAGAAGGTAAATATCAATTAATTCACGACATTAAAGGTGGATTAACTTGTAAAGGTATAGATAATGATTTCTATCTTAACCGTACTTCAATGCATTCATTCGGGTTACATATTGAATATAACTATTTGAATAAGCGTGGAACCTTTATTGAGATTAGTGATAATGATGATACCTATTTCATCTATCCAAAAAATAAACCACTAGAAATCACTAAGATGCACTTCGCAGTGGAGCATATCTATGATATGTTAAAGGGACAAATGAAAGAAGAATAGTAAAGGCGGAATTCCGCTTTTCTTTTATCCTAATGCAATATCAAGGACCATCATCAAGACAAAGCCAATTGCTAAACCAATAGTCGCTAAATTTGAGTGCTCACCTTCATTAGCTTCAGGAATGAGCTCTTCAACAACAACATAGATCATCACACCTGCCGCAAAAGCTAATGTATAAGGAAGAATAGTAGAAACAAAAACGGTTAAAGCAATCGCTAATAAAGAGGCGATAGGTTCCACTACTCCAGAGGTGACTTCCTCCCCCACTTATAGAAGATG
>DEJH01000060.1 GCA_002353275.1 Caryophanales bacterium UBA2753
CCAGACTATTCTAAATTCAGAGAGTTTATTATGACTGAAACTCGATTCTCTCAACTTCCAAAAGTCAATCCAGAGCACGCTGAAGAATTATTAACTAAAGCGGAAAAATACGCTCAAGATCGTTGGAATAGAATTAAGAAATTTGGATTATAATCACTTCTAACATCATCGTTTAGATTTTTAAAGGAACTCTCTTGACTTTTCTTGAGAGTTCCTGTTGAATATTTAATACATTTATGATTAAATAAAAAATAGGTTAATGAATATGAAAAAGAGTGAAAGACAAGTTGAAGTTCTAATTGAATCCTTAATTGAAGTATCTCTTATTGAAAAAGTGATTGAATCTCTTCCAAGAGGATATATCTCTGTTAAGACTATTTCTGGACATCAATATTTTTATCGTCAATGGAGAGAAGGAAACCACATTGTTTCCACTTATGTCCCAGAAAGTTATCTCAACGTTGTGAGACAAAAAATTGAAATTCGAAAACAAAACGAACAATTACTTAAGATCTTAAAGAAAGATTATAAGAAAGCCGAAAAAGCTGTTCTTAAAGTTGGAGAAGTAAGCGAAGAAAAAATCGCATTAGCAAAAGAGAAAGTCGCTTCATTAAGCGAAGTAGAACTCGCTAATCGTCGCGATGTAGTAAGATCTTTAAAAGAAGAACTGCTCGCCTAATTAGTAAAAATTAAGTAAAGGGGATATTCCCCTTTTCTTTTTGCTTTAACTTTGTTAAATTAATTAACATATGAATAAATTAGTAGTTTTATCTGGCGTTCCTGGAAGTGGGAAATCCTATTTCTCTAAAACGGTTAAGAAAATCAAAAATAGTCACGTCTATGTTGTTAGTAGTGATGAATTAAGAAAAGAAATAGCGGGTAGCCAATCAATCTTAAGTGAAGATAAGTTAATGTGGCAAATTTTCTATGGACTAGCTAAATCCTACGCCTTAGATAAAGATGGAGTTGTTATTTTAGACGCCACTCATACTTCTAGTTATTTAAGAGTCGACAAAAATCTTGAACTTAAACCATTATTTGATGAAACGATTTTAGTGATGTGGAATATCGATCATAATGTTGTAAGCAATCAAAATTTACAAAGAGAATATCCAATTCCTCCTGAGGTTTTAGACCAATTTTTTGAAATCTTTGAACTTCCAACTGATAAAGATAAAAAATTCTTCGATAGAATCATCATAATTAATAATAATGACATCGCTCCAGCAATTGAAGCACTTGAACTTAACCATAATTAAATTTCAAAAATCAGTAGGTTATTAGTAAATCACTCAAAGAGGGCAATCCTCTTTTTTTCATCGTTAACGAAGAAAAAATACACTCATATTAGTAGCAGGATTTATTTTATCCGTGTAAAATAAAAACACTTATGGAAAAATACATCACAATTAAAGGCGCAAGAGAGAACAACTTAAAGAATGTAAATGTTACTATTCCTAAAGATTCTTTAGTAGTTTTTACTGGTTTAAGCGGTTCAGGTAAATCAACTCTTGCTTTTGACACTCTTTTTGCGGAAGGTCAAAGAAGATACATGGAATCTCTTTCTAGTTACGCAAGACAATTTTTAGGAAATTATGAAAAACCTGATGTCGATGTGATTGAAGGACTTTCTCCAAGTATCGCGATTGATCAAAAAAGTGTTTCTCATAACCCAAGAAGTACAGTCGGAACAGTCACTGAAATATATGATTATTTAAGACTACTTTTTGGCCGAGTTGGTGTTCCATATTGTCCAAATCATCACACTCCAATTATTTCTTTTTCACCAACAAATATGACTGACATCGTTCTTTCATATCCAGAAGGGACAAAGATTCAACTTCTTTCCCCTGTTGTCCATAATGAAAAAGGAACCCATAAAGAACTATTAGATAAGATTAGAGTTAGTGGTTTTGCTCGTTTAAGAGTGGATAATGAATTCACCACGATTGAGGAAGTTAAACCATTAGATAAAAACAAAAAACACTCAATTGATATTGTCGTTGACCGAATTGTGGTTAAAGCTGAAAATCGAGCGAGAATTTATGAATCGATTGAAACCGCATTAGATTGGTCAAAAGGATTATTAGTTATCTATTCTGAAATTGAGGAAAAGGTATTAAGTGATCGACATACTTGTCCAATATGTGGATTTTCTGTTCCTAAACTTGAACCTAGATTATTCTCTTTTAATGCTCCAATGGGATTTTGTCCTGATTGTAAGGGCTTGGGAATTAAAAGAGAGGCTGCTCCTGAATTATTAGTCCCTAATCCAACTTTATCAATTTCTAAAGGAGCGATTGAATATTATAAAAATGTTGTGAACACTCAAAATCTTGAATGGCAAGAATTCAAGATGCTTTGTGATTTATATAACATCTCTATTGATGTCCCATTTAATGAATTAACTGAAAAACAAAAATATATTCTTTTTAACGGATCTCCTGATATCCATAAATATACGCTTAAAAGTTCAAGCGGAAATACGATGAATCGTCTTGGATATATTGAAGGAGTAAAAACTAAAGTTGAACGTCTATATCAAGAAACTAGTAGTGATTGGATGAGAGACTATTATGAGAAATTTATGCGTGACACTGTTTGTACTACTTGTAAAGGTAGGCGCTTAAATAATGAGGCTCTTTCCGTTTTAATCGACAATAAGAATATTTATGACGTTACTTGTTTAACTTTAGGCGAACTTAAAGAGTGGGTTCTTTCTTTGAAAGACAAATTAAAGGATAACGACTTAACCATCGCTAATATGGTGATTAGAGAAATTGAATCTCGTGTCTCTTTCTTGTGCGATGTTGGGCTTGATTATTTAAATTTATCTAGAATGGCGATGACTCTTTCAGGTGGAGAAAGTCAAAGAATTAGACTCGCCACTCAAATTGGATCTAAGTTAACTGGTATCTTATATGTCTTAGATGAGCCAAGCATTGGTTTACATCAAAAAGACGATGAAAAATTAATCGAATCACTTAAAAAGATGAGAGATATCGGTAATACTTTAGTGGTTGTTGAACATGACGAAGAAACAATTAGACAAGCTGATTATGTGGTTGATATTGGTCCAAGAGCTGGCATCCATGGTGGAGAAATCATCTACCAAGGTGACGTTAAAGGCTTATATGAATGTAAAAATAGTCTTACCAGTGATTATTTAACTGGAAGAAAGAAAATTGAAGTTCCTTCTAAAAGAAGAAAAGGTAATGGCAAATTCCTTGAAATCAAAGGTGCAAAAATTAATAACCTCAAAAATATCAATGTAAAATTCCCACTTGGAACATTTATTGCAGTTACTGGTGTTTCTGGTAGTGGTAAATCTTCTTTAGTTAATCAAACTTTATATTTGCAACTCGTCAAATATTTCACCGGAAAAGAAGTCTTCCCAGGTGAAGTTAAATCAATGAGTGGACAAGAATTTATCGACAAAGTGATTAATGTTTCTCAAGAACCAATTGGAAGAACTCCAAGAAGCAATCCTGCTACATATATCAAACTTTTCGATGAAATTAGAGATTTATTCGCTAATACGGTGGAAGCTAAAGCGCGTGGATTTGATAAAGGAAGATTTTCCTTTAATGTTACTGGAGGAAGATGTGAGAAATGTGAAGGAGCAGGAGTAACTCGTGTTCCAATGAATTTCTTACCAGATGTTTATGTCCGTTGTGATGCATGTAATGGAAGAAGATATAATGAAGAAACTCTTCAAGTCACCTATAAAGGAAAAAGCATCTATGATGTTTTAGAGATGACCGTTGAAGATGCGTTAGAATTTTTCGCTAATCATCCTAAAATTAAACACAAGATTCAAACTCTTTATGATGTAGGCTTAGGCTATATCAAATTAGGACAAGCCGCTACCACTTTAAGTGGTGGAGAAGCTCAAAGAGTGAAACTCGCTTATGAACTTCAAAGAAAACCTACTGGTAAAACTTTATATATCTTAGATGAACCTACTACTGGTTTACACACTCACGATGTGAAGCAATTAATTGAAGTTCTTCAAAGAATTGTGGATCATGGAGACACTGTTTTAGTGATTGAACATAATCTCGATGTTATTAAAGTCGCAGATCATATTATAGATATTGGACCTGATGGAGGAGAAAGAGGCGGAAGAGTAGTCGCTACAGGCACTCCTGAAGAAGTAGCTAAAGTAGAAAATAGCTACACTGGTCAATATTTAAAGAAAGTATTAGGTGAATAAGATGTTTTTAGCGTTATTTATTGTCTTTACTGTTATCGCTATTGGGGTATTTGGATTCTCAATTTTTAAAACCTTCAAAATCGTTAAAAACCCAATGCCAAAGTCAATTGATTATAAGAGTGAAATCCGTAAATTCTTTTATATTCATTTAGGGGTTTCTGTTGCTACTACGATGTTATTCATCTTTTTAGCGATGTGGCAAGCTTATCCAATGAAATATTATGACTGGATTAGTTATATTTTTGGTTCTATCCTATTCGGATTTACTTTCCCAACATTTGTTATTTTCTTCGTTTTACATTATTACGGCAAAGAAATTGACGTAAAAATTAAGAAATTCTTATTTATATTCATGCTTTCTAGTGGAGTAATATCGATTATCTCCTTAATTTTATTAACTAATGGTGTAGCGGACTATATTTCTTATCCTTTAGTTAATGGATTAAATTTCCAAAAAGGATTTGTCACTCCAAAAAGTGGAAAACCAAATTTAGCGTGGTATGCGATTTGTATTCTTTCTGGTGCGGTACTTGTATTAGTTATTTGTGATCATCGATTCTATAAAGAATATGGAAAGCACGGTATCTTAGATTCAACTTTCTTTGTTGCTTTCCCAGCTGGAATTATTGGCGCTAGAGTTGGTTATGTTATTGGTGAATGGAATCATAGCGTTGATGGTTTACCATCTTTTGCTCAAAGAGTCGCTAACGGTCAATGGTGGAGTATATTTGCTGTTTGGGAAGGTGGCTTAACTATTATTTCTGGTGCGCTAGTTGGTATCATCGTCGGTGTTCTTTGGTTTATTTGGAGAAATAAGAAATATTCTATTTGGTTAGCGGTGGACGTTATTGTTCCTTGTATCTTAATTGCGCAAGGTATTGGTAGATGGGGCAATTTCTTTAACTGTGAAGTTCATGGAAATCAAGTTCCTGCTTCTTCTTGGTGGTTCTTGCCTAAGATGGTCTTAAAAAACTCTGAATTCTCAGTTAATTATCTTGGTGCAGACACTGGAAATATCTGGGCACCTTTATTCTTTGTGGAATTCTTATCTAATTTCGCGGGATATTTCATCATCCGCTTCTTAATTGGAAAAGGCTTAAAAAAATATCTTGAAATGGGAGATTTAGCTTTCTCTTATATTGTTTGGTATGGTTTAACTCGTACAATTATGGAACCAATGAGAGCGCCTGCATATAATATGGGTAATGATGGATATTATTCATGGGTTTGGTCAATTCTCTTTGTTCTGATTGGAACTGGGGCAATTATTTTAAATCATATTATCCGCTTAATTA
This sequence comes from Caryophanales bacterium UBA2753, assembly GCA_002353275.1. Taxonomy (GTDB): domain Bacteria; phylum Bacillota_I; class Bacilli_A; order RFN20; family CAG-826; genus UBA2450. The sequence continues at coordinate 5,512 of DEJH01000060.1, forward strand.
TTCGTAAGAAGACTAATAAGCAAGTTGTTTATAAAGAAGTCAGTGTTTTAGGCACGATTATTTCTGGTAGTAGCATTTTTACTATCGGTCTTGCCTTAACGATTTTAGGTTCTATCTTTATGATGACTTCCGCTCAATCTCCTTTATTAGAATTTAACCGTTACAATAACGGATTAATCATCCTTACAGTTGGACTAAGTGTAATATTGATTTCTGTTATTTCTTTGACATATTTCCTGCAAAGACCAAAAAAAGAAGTATTAGCGTATGAAAAATAAAAGATATTCACTCGTCATCTTTGATATGGATGGGACTATCCTAAATAGCGACCCGATGATTTTAGAGGCGATGAATGTTTTATACGATAAATATCGTAATGGAAATAGAACTCCTAAAGAAAAAGTGATTTATTTTTCTGGTCCACCAATAAGAGAAACATTAAAAAAAGAGTTTCCTAACTTGGATCAAAACTTCATCTTTGAAGAATTCCATAAGGAATCCTACAAATTATACAAAACTCATACATTTTCTTATCATCACTCAAAAGAAGTGCTTTTATCATTAAAAAAACAAGGCTTTAAATTAGCGATAGTTACTAACAAATTACATTCATTAACTGAATACGCTCTTGAGTGCATTGGTTTAGAAAATATTTTTGATTATATTGTTGGCTTTGACGATGTTAAAAACCCTAAACCAAATGGAGAAGGTATATTAAAAGCAATTTCCTATTTTAATCAAAATAGATCTTCTTCAATTTATATTGGAGACAATAAAAGCGATCTCGATAGTGCAAATAATGCCCAAATTGATTGTTGCTTAGTTAATTGGGGACCAAGAGTATTACCAAAAGAGATTTCACCAAAATATAAAATTAACTCATATCTGGAATTGGAGGACATTCTTTATGAATAACATTTATGACACTTTAATTATCGGCGCTGGACCTAGCGGAATAGGAGCGGCAATCAAACTTCATCAAGATGGATATAAAGTCGCAGTTATTGAAAAGAGCACCCCAGGAGGAAAAGTAAATATTGCTCCTAGAGTGGATAATTATCCTGGACAACAAAAAATTCCTGGACCAGATTTAGCGATGATTTTCTTTGAAAGATTAACTAATGAAGGAGTGGAATTCATCGGTGATGAAATCACTTCTTTAACAAAACAAGATGAAGTATTTGTCTTAAAAGGATTATCAGATACTTATTATTCCAAAACCGTATATATCGCTACTGGAACAGTAGAAAGAAAACTTGGTTTAGAAAAAGAAGATGAACTTTTCGGTCATGGCATTAGCTATTGTGCTTTATGTGATGGTCATTTCTTTAAAGGTCAAGATGTTTTAGTTATCGGTGGAGGTAATGCCGCTTTAAAAGAAGCGGTCCATCTAGCGGGTATTACTAATCATTTATATTTAATTCATCGAAGAAATGAATTCCGTGGATCAAATAAGATTGTTGATGAACTTAAAGCATTCCCTAATGTTGAAATCTTAACTCCATATATTCCTCTCGAATTTATTGAAGAAGAAGGTCATTTAGTCGGTGTTAAAATCCAAAATAAAGAGACTGAAGAAATTAAAATATTAAAAGTTAATGGATGTTTCCCTCTTGTTGGTCAAAATCCAAACACCAAATTCATTGAATTAGATATTTTAGATGAAAGAGGAAATATCCCAGTTGATAAAACTATGTCTACTAGAGTTAGTGGTGCTTTTGCGGGAGGAGATGTTCTTCCTAGAGATATTAGACAAATCTATTTAGCAGAGCATGATGGAACTATCGCTAGCAAAAATATCGAGGAGTATCTATCTAAATGAAAAATGTTGTGGTAATAACTGGTAGTGCTGGTAGTGGCCTTTCTAGTGCCGAATATGTTTTCGAAGAACTTGGTTATTTTGTTATTAAAAACATCCCACCTTCAATTATTGAAGAGAATTTAAAAGAATTACTCTCTGAAAAATTGAAGATCGACAATTTATGTATCACTGTTCACGCTCTTGGGGCAAAAGAAACATTTGAAAAACTTGTTAATCGTCACGATGCGAATTATCGTTTCGTGGTTTTAAATTGTGAAAAAGAAGAACTTCTTAAAAGATACGCTCTTTCTAGAAGAGTGCATCCAAGAAGCGTAATTGAAAAAATCACACCTTCTCAAGCAATCGAAGAAGATATCTCTGATATTCTTTCAGTTAGTAAATACGCCAATTTATATTTAGATACGACTTCTTTAACTGTTAAAGAATTAAGAGCAAGGTTATACAAATTCCTCAATAACGTTGAAGAAGACAAAATTACTTCTATTAACTTTATTTCTTTTGGAATTAAAAATGGAGTGCCTCAAGGAATTGATACATTTTTTGATGTGAGACTAATTCCTAATCCTTATTGGGTTGAAGAACTTAAAGAATTAAATGGGGAAGATGAAGCGGTTATTAAATATATGAATTCTTTCCCAATCACTAAAGAGGTGGTGAATAATATCATCTCTTATTTAGAAAAATATCTTAAGGATGTCTCTCATAGTGGTCGAGCCAATTATACGATTGGAATTGCTTGTAGTGGTGGCCAACACCGTTCCACATATGTCGCTAACTTATTAGCGAAACATTTTTCTAAAGATTATCGCACTCAAGTGTTTCATCGCGATTCACCTGAATTAAATAAAAATGGAGAATAAAATCACTTTTGCTCAATTTGTAAAAGAAGAAATCGTGAGTGAAGTTGATCTTTCTAAGGAAAGACTATTCGCTCTTTTAAGTGCATATATCCGTATTAATGGTTCTGTTTCTTTTGTTAATAAGAAAACAGTAATTCGTTTAAGAAGTGATAATGCGAAGATTGTGAAATTTATCTTCTCATCATTAAAAAATAATTTTGAGAACTTAGATATTGAATTAACCCATAAGAAAAGC
>DEJH01000067.1:0-2478 GCA_002353275.1 Caryophanales bacterium UBA2753
GATAAAGAATTATGTGATTTATTTGAAATCCCAATGAATATGTTACCTAAAGTGCTACCTTCCTCTTACGATTATGGAGAAGCATCTTTCTTTAGAAAGGGACTTCATATTCATGGAGTAGCAGGAGATCAACAAGCTGCTTTATTTGGACAAGCTTGTTTTGATGAAGGCGAATCAAAAAATACCTATGGCACTGGTTGCTTTATGCTGATGAATATCGGTAAAAAAATCACTTATTCCCAAAGTGGTTTATTAACCACTGTGGCATGGAAAGTTGGAGATGAAGTGACTTATGCTTTAGAAGGATCAGTCTTCATCGGTGGAGCAGTCGTTCAATGGTTAAGAGATAAGATGCATTTATTAGTTCATTCAAGCGATAGCGAAGCGATTGCCTTAAGTTGTCGAGACACTCATGGAGTGTATATTGTTCCAGCGTTTGTTGGTTTAGGTACTCCATATTGGGATGATGACGCTAGAGGAGCGGTATTTGGTTTAACTAGAAATAGTGATAATCGTCACTTCGTTAGAGCGTCTTTAGAATCAATTGCCTATCAATGCAAAGATGTCTTTGAAGTCATGAAAAAAGAGACTGGATTAAAAATCCCAACTCTTAAAGTTGATGGAGGGGCAACCGCGAATAATTTCTTAATGCAATTCCAAAGCGATATTCTTCAAACAAATATTGATTTACCGTCATGTTTAGAAACCACCGCTTTAGGTGCAGCTTTCCTTTCTGGTTTATCTAGTGGCTATTATAAGAACCTAGATCATATCAAGAGCATTCACCATTCACAAAAAATCTTCAAACCTGCGATGAGAGCCTCTGAAGTTAATGAACGATATAGTGGCTGGAAGAAGGCAGTTGAAGTCACTAGAATGTTTAAATAGAACATATTTAACTGAAATTAAAACAAATAGGGGTAATACCCCTATTTGATTTTTTATACGATTTCATCTTATAATTATTATATGCAAATTCTCGCTCCTAGATATCTTCATAAATACCTTTTGTCTTCTTTAAGAAAAGATGATCCTTTTATGGACATTTCTTTAATTACTAAAGAAGATTTACTAAGAAGTATCTATACTTCTATTGGGGAAGACGCTTTACTTTATTTAATTAAAGAAAAGAAATATCAATATGATGTAGCCACTCATTATTTAGAATTTCTTCCTTATGTTAAAGAAGATGTTAATGAAAAAACGCATTTCTTATTATCTTTAAAAAAGGAATTAGAGGAAAAAGAATTATTAATTTCTCCTATTAATAATGATTATAGTGGCTTAAAAGTCACTATCATTGGCTATTACCCAAATGATTTTGAATTGATTAATGCTTTAAAAGAATTAAATATTTCTTATCAATTTAAAAATAATGAATTAAGAAAAGAAGAAATTAAAATCTCAATTTTTGAAAAAGCAGAAGATGAAGTCTATTACGTTTTAAATAAAATTGCCTCCTTAATTGATAAAGTTACTTCAATTAATGATATCTATATCTTAAGAAGAAATAGTAGTTATGATTATTATTTAAGAAAATTCGCTCCTAAATTTGGTTATCAAGTAAATATCAAAAACGAAGAAAAACTCTCTTCAACTGGAGCGATGAAATTATTCTTCTCTATTTATGATGAATGTCGAGATATTTCGGCTTCTTTAGTTAAACTAAAAGAAGAGATGAAAGAAGATCCTTTATTTAATGAAGTTGAAGATTTTGTTAATCAATATTTAGATAAGGAATTACCTTATGAAATATCAAGAGATTATCTATATCATAAAGCTAAAGAGAAAAATTTATCTTCTGTTACATATGATAAGGCGATAAATGTCATTAGTAAAAATATCGTTAGTGAAGATAAGATCATTTTTGTGCTTGGCTTAGCTCAAGGAAGTTACCCACTTTCATTTAAAGATGATAAGTACTTTAATAGTAGTGAACTTCATAAAATTAATAGGTTAAATAATAAGGATAAAACTAAACTTGATGAAGCTTTACTATTAGACTTCATTAATTCAAATAATGATTTCTATTTTTCGTTTTCCAAAAAGGGGTTTGAAAGTGAATTTTATCTTTCTCCAATCTCTAAATATTTTAAGTGTGAAAAAGAGAAACCACTTTTAGAAAAAGATTTCTATTCTAAAGAAGTGTTGACTCTTATTTATTCTGGGTTAAAAGATCTGGAATATTATTATAAAGAAAAAGGGGATAATTATTTAAAAATCCGAGATATTATCCCTATTTCATATAATTCATATTCTAATAAATATGTGTATAAGGCTAATGTATATGATTCTTCTAGCTTTATTAAATTATCAACTACATCATTAGAAAAATATTCTTCATGCCGCTATAAATTTTATTTAGATAATGTTTTACATATTGATGAAAGCGAAGAAAGCTTCGCTATTATTACTGGTAAACTTGCTCACTATATTTTTGAGAATATGAGAAAGCCAGGATTTGATTTTGATAAGGAA
>DEJH01000067.1:2623-2791 GCA_002353275.1 Caryophanales bacterium UBA2753
AGAAGAGTATTATCATAATCCAAAAATCTATAATGAGATTTCTTTTAAATATACCTTAAAAGATAACACTGTTATTGTTGGAATAGCTGATAATTTAGTGACACTAGACAATAAATATGTTTTCTGTATCGATTATAAAACTGGAGGAACTAAATTTGATGAAGCAAA
>DEJH01000017.1 GCA_002353275.1 Caryophanales bacterium UBA2753
TAAAGTTGAAACCGTTTTGATGAGATATAACTATGGAAATGCAGTCTGTGTTTCTTCTCAAGTAGGTTGCAATATGGGCTGTTCTTTCTGCTCTAGTGGGATTTTAGGAAAACAAAGAAACCTTCTCCCTCATGAAATGGTTGGACAAATTTTAGTAATGAATCAGCTTCTAAAGGAAGAAAATCGCGGAGAAAGAGTGTCTCATGTTGTAGTAATGGGAACTGGAGAGCCTTTTGATAATTATGATAACGTTATGGATTTCATTAGAATTATTAACGCTCAAAAAGGATTAGCGATTGGAGCAAGACATATCACTGTTTCCACTTGTGGATTACCAGATAAAATTCGAGAATACGCTAAAGAAGGATTACAAACTAATCTTGCGATTTCTCTTCACGCTCCAAATAATGAACTCAGAAATAAATTAATGAAGATAAACAAAGTTTATCCTTTGGAAGTTCTTTTCCCAGCAATTAAAGAATATGAACAAGTTGCTGGTAGAAGAGTGACATACGAATATCTCCTTTTAGAAGGAATTAATGATAAAAAAGAAGACGCTATTGAATTAGTGGACTTAATCAAAGGGACAAACGGATATGTGAATCTTATCCCATATAATGAAACTAATAAAAACGATTATAAACGAAGTAGTGGAAATCGTGTCCATGCATTTTTAGATATTTTGATGAAACATGGAGTAAAATCCACGATTAGAAAAGAATTTGGTAGTGACATCGATGCCGCTTGTGGCCAATTAAAAGCAAAGGTTGGAGATTAATATGAGTTATCTAACTGGAAATTTCTGCTCATTAGTCGATAAAGGAAAGGTCAGAGAAACTAACGAAGATAGTGCTTTAGCCACTGTTAACGCTTTTGGTAACGTCTTATTAATTGTTGCCGATGGCATGGGTGGAGCAAATAAAGGAGAATACGCTTCTAATAAAGTTACTAATACTTTTAATCGTGAATTCCATAATCTCGAAAAAGAACTCGTTAATGAAAAACAAATCACTAAGTGGATTAATAAAAATATCGTGAAAATTAATAAGATGATATTTGCTAAAGCAAATAAAGATAAAGAATATCATGGAATGGGTACCACTTTATCTTTGTGCATGATTGTGAAGAACATCTTAGTAACCGCACAAATCGGAGATAGTAGAATTTATCAAATTAAAGATCATAAATTAACTCAAATTAGTGATGATCAAACTTACGCTACTTATCTTCTTCACGAAAATAAAATTTCTCTTGAAGAAGCAAAAATTCATAAAGATCGTCATAAACTCACTAATGCTCTAGGAACTAAGAGTGTGGTTAATGTCGATATTAAAACTTTCCCTTATGAAGGAGAAAGAATCTTGCTTTGTAGCGATGGTTTATATAATAATGTCTCTTCTTTAATATTAGAATCGATCCTTAATGGGAACGACTCATTAGATAAAAAATGCCAGCAATTAATCGCCTTTGGTAACGCTAACGGGGGAAGTGACAATATGGCAGTTGTCATTTGGGAGAATAAATAATGGCTTTTGAGCTTAATAAAATAGTTCTTTCTCGCTATATCATTTCTAAGCACTTAGCTAGTGGTGGGATGGCGGACATTTATGAAGCCAAAGACATTATTTACGATAAACCTGTTGCCTTAAAAATTTTAAAAGAAAAATCATTAAATAATGATTATGAATTAGAGCAATTCAAAAACGAGGCTCGTTTTACGGCGATGTTTAATCATCCTCACATTATGAAGATTTATAATGTCGGTTCTTTTGATAACATCCCTTTTGTTTCTTATGAACTTTTAAAAGGGAAAACGTTAAAAGAAGTGCTTGATAATCGTTCTAAATTATCAAGTGATGAAGCTCTTGATTATATGTCTCAAATCTTAGACGCGATCATTCATATGCACGAAAGAAAAGTTCTTCATAATGATTTAAAACCGGATAACATCCTTTTATTAAGTGATGGAAATATTAAATTATGCGATTTAGGAATCGCTTCTCATTTTAATGAGAAAATCGATAAAGAAGTAATGGGGACAGTCTCCTATTTAGCTCCAGAAGTTTTACAAGCAAGAAAATACACTGAACAATCAGATATCTATTCTTTAGGAATTATCTTTTTTGAATTATTAACTGGTAAACTTCCATTTTATGGAAATAATTCAAAAGAGATTTTAGAGGCTCATGTTAAAGAAAACGTTCCTTCAATTTCCAAATATGTCTCGATTAATAATTATCAAGATTTTGATTTTGTAATTGAAAAAGCTCTTTCGAGAAGCTTAACAAGTCGATATAAAAGTGCGATTGAATTTAACGATGATATCCAAAAATTAAGAAAAGGGATCTCCATTAAAAAGAAATCATTCTTTACGAGGTTATTTAAATGATTGAAGGAGTGATTGTATCAATTAAATATGGAACCTACCTCGTTAACTCTAATGGGGTAATTTATCAAACTTCTCCGAGAGGATTATTAAAATTTAAAGGCAAACTTTATGTTGGAGATAAAGTTCTTCTTGATGAAGATAACTTTGTTATCACTGATGTTTTGGAGCGTTCTTCTTTATTAAAAAGACCTCCGATAAGTAATGTTAGTCAAATATTATTAATCTTTTCATTAAAAGAACCTGAATTTTCTTATTATCTCGCTTTTAAATATTTAACATATGCTTCTTTTAATGGAATAAAAGCTTCTTTAATTCTCACTAAAGCGGATAAGAGTAACGAAAAAGAATATCAACAAATTAAAGAAACATTTGAGAAAATTGGTATTTCTACTTATGTCACTAGTAGTAAAAATAAAGAAGGAATTGAAGAGATTAAAAATCTATTCAAAAATAATGTTTCAGTTCTAATTGGACAAAGTGGAGTGGGTAAATCTTCTTTACTAAATGCAATTGATGAAAATTTCGCTAGAGAAGTTGGAGAATATTCTTTAGCCTTAGGAAGAGGAAAACACAAAACTAAAGAGGTGCTTCTTCTCCCATATATGGATGGATATATCGCGGACACTCCTGGTTTTTCTTCTCTTGAATTAGAGATGAGTAAACTCGATGTTGCTCACTATTTCCCATCGTTTGAAAAAGATGCTTTAGAATGTTTTTATTCTAATTGCCTTCATATTTCTGAAAAGAATTGTAAAATTAAAGAGAAGGTTGATAGTGGAGAAATTCCATCTATTGCCTATGAGAACTATTTAAAGTTAATCGAAGAAGTGGAGAAATATTAATATGAGTAAAGTCTATATCGCCCCATCAATCCTCAGCGCGGATTTTAATAATTTAAAAGAAGAGATTAAACTTGTTGAATCTCTTAAAGCGGAATATTTACATTTTGATGTGATGGACGGACATTTCGTTCCTAACATTTCTTTTGGTCAACCAGTCTTAAAATGCATCGCTCATTCTCACTCGATGATTAATGATGTTCATATCATGATTTCTGAACCAAAAAGATATGCGAAGGAATTCATTGATTGTGGAGCAAATATTTTAACCTTCCATTACGAAGCTTGCAAAGATATAAAAGAAGTTGAAGAAGTGATTGATATTATTCACTCTAACGGGGCAAAAGCTGGTTTATCGGTTAAACCAAATACACCGATTGAAGTTATTTACCCAGTTCTTCATAAATTAGATTTAGTGCTTGTGATGTCGGTTGAACCAGGCTTTGGAGGACAAAAATTCATCCCTTCTGCTTTAGATAAGATCTCTAAAGTAAAGAAATTAATTTTAGAAAAAGGATATCAATGCTTAGTTGAAGT
>DEJH01000018.1 GCA_002353275.1 Caryophanales bacterium UBA2753
GCGTGTAATTCGGTAAAAACGATTTCTACACCTGGTCGACCTGTTTCTTTATTGATTCCAACTGGAATTCCACGACCTTCATCCAAAACAGAACAACTTCCGTCTTTATGTAATGTGACTGTGATATTTTTGCCAAATCCGCTTAGCGCTTCATCGACAGCGTTATCAACAACCTCCCAAACAAGGTGATGGAGACCACTAGAATTTGAGCTTCCGATATACATTGCAGGTCTTTTACGAACACCTTCAAGGCCTTGCAAAATATGGATATCATTCGCTGTATATTGTCTCTCCGCCATACTATACCTACCTTTTCGTTTAGAAATTATATACGGAAAATATTGAAAATATAAAGTAATTTAGTAGAATAGATTGGGGTTAAAAATGGATATTATATTATATAATATTTTAGTTGCAATTTTAGTTACATTAATCGGTTATATCTTCGGTTCCATTCCAAATGGTATTTGGATTGGGAAGGTGTTTTTTCATAAAGATCCAAGAGATTATGGAAGCGGTAATTCTGGCGGTACTAACGTTGGAAGAGTATTCGGAAAAAAGGTAGGACTAATCGTAATATTATTGGATGCCGCCAAATCAATTATTCCACTATTCATGATCTGGCTTTTTTTAGTAAAAGTCCCTCTATATAATAACTTGCCACTTATTCCATATATGGAATACAAATACTCCGGAGGCGACACTTCTTCATACTTAATTCAATGGCCAGTTTATTGGCTATCAATTGTGGGTGCCTCTCTTGGTCACTGCTTTCCAATCTTTTATGGGTTTAATGGCGGAAAAAATGTCGCAGTCTTCTATGGAACCGCTACCGCAGCCGGTTGGTTATTTGGAGTAATTCCTGGTTTATTCTTCTTTTTGGTGTTGAAATTAAAGAAATGGGTTTCTTTAGCTAGCGTCACTGGAGCATGGTTTTCTGTCTTATTATCCTGGATTTGGGCAATATTGATAGAAACTCATGTATTAACCGGATCTAATGTGTGGATAGCCTCATATGGACCAGCTTTAGAGTGCAATTACGTCTTCGCGATTATAATGACATTTGGCGCTCTAATTTTAACCATTAAACATCGTAAAAACTTTGAAAGAATTAAAGCAGGAACCGAAAGCAAAATAAAGTGGATGAAATAAAACTAACGTAGTTTTTTGTTAGTAGTAAATTAGTAGTTATTAACATAGTTAAATTTCTAAATGGTAAAATTAGCACTTACCTTTTTTTTATTATGTTTATTCGTCAATATTTGCATCGATATTCCCATTAATATCATTAACATACTTTTAAATTAACAAAAAAGCACCTATCAGCTGCGATAAGTGCATTTTTGATATTTTATTTGACCAACTATTTTTGTTGTCTTTTAACAGCATTCATTGTGCGTTGAATGTCTGCTTCACTTGGTTTTCTACCAACGCTTTGATAAAGGGCTCTAATCATGCCTTCATTAATTGGAGGATTCTTCTCAAGTTGTCTTTTGAAGAAATAACGTGCTCCGAAGAAGCCAGCGATTAAAGCAGCAATGACTGCGGCAACAAGAATTCCAGCCCAAGCTCCGTCTGCTAATAAAATCATATTTTATTATCTCCTATGCTCTACCGTCGTAATCACCATTATCGGTTCTAACTAAGACAGTTTCGCCTTCCTCAATAAATAATGGGACACGGATCTTTAAGCCAGTTTCTAATTCGGCATCTTTCATTGCTTTGTTAACTGTATCGCCTCTAATAGCAGGTTCACAGTGAGTAATCTTTAAAGCAACTTTAGCTGGTAAGTTAATACCAAGAACTTCACCTTCATAGCTTGTGATTTCAACGACTTCTTCGCCTTTTAAGAATTGAATTTCCCATGCGAGTCTATCTTTAGAAATTTCGATTTGGTCATAAGTTTCTTGATCCATGAAGCATAAAGAATCACCGGTATCATATAAATATTGCATTTGGCGTTTCTCTAATCTGATTGTTTCAATAGCGTATCCACTATTACGAGCCATTTCAGTAACAGCGCCAGAACGTAAATTCTTAACTTTGACCTTAGCAACCATTTTTCTCATTGCTGTTTTGTTTAATAAGATGTCTAAAACTTGATAGATATTTCCTTCTTCAATGAAGTAATTACCTGGTCTTAATTCAGTAACATTAACCATAAATTTTTCCTTTCTTTATAAATTCCTTTGGTATTATACCAAATAATTATAATTGTAAAAAGTGATTTAAGAGGAGTTCTTTATCTAAAGAAGTATTTGGACCATGTCCTGGATATATTTTGCATTCTTTTGGCAATAATTTGATCTTTGCTAAAGAATCATTTCTTTTTCTTCTATTTGATGTAGGCAAATCATCTCTTCCAATAGAACCCATAAATAATGTATCACCAGAAAATAATAGCTTATTATTTATAAAATAATAGCAAACACTACCTTCTGTATGAAATGGAGTGTGAATAACCTTTAATGTATCTCCTAAGACACCAAATTCTTCATCTCCTGACAATGTGATAGCTTTGGAATTAACAATTATTGGAGTGTTCTCAAAATAAGAACAATTTAGTGTTTCATCAACAAGCAGTTTTTCATCATCAAAGTGAATATAAAATGGACAATTAAACCTTTTAACAAGTCTATCAACACCTCTCATATGGTCAAAATGACCATGAGTTAGAAGCACCATCACTAGTCTTAAATTGTTTTTTGTTAAAAAATCACCAATCTTATCATCATCAATGGAAGGATCAATTACAATTGCTTCACCTTCGTTAATCACGACATATGTATTGGCGTTTAAATCATCAAAATCGTTATAAGAAAATTTTTCTACTCTCATCTTTATAATAAAAAAATAGGATAAACCTATTTCTTTTTCTCACGGTGAAGTGTGTTTTTCTTGCAACGTGGGCAATATTTCATTTTCTCTAAACGATCAGGATTGTTCTTTTTATTTTTAGAGGTGAGATAATTTTCCTCGCCACACTCTGTGCACTTCAATGTGATTGAGACTCTTTCTTCTTTGGCCATAGATAGTTTCTCCTTAAAACGCTATGTAATGTTAACACAACAATTAAAATAATAAAAGTATATTTTTATTAATCTAAAGCGTAAAATGTTTGATATGAAAAGAAGCGAAACTAGACAAGTCAAAGTAGGAAACATTTTTATTGGCGGACAAAATAAGGTTGTCATCCAATCAATGTGTAACATTAAGACTGAAAAATATATTGAAGTAAGCGAACAAATTAATGAATGTGCAAAGCTTGGAGCTGAGCTTATGCGAGTGTCTGTTATGGACGAAAAAGACGCTCTCGCAATTAAAGAAATTAAGAAAAGAATTAATATTCCATTAGTTGCAGATATTCATTTTGACTACCGTTTAGCGCTTTTAGCAATGGAATCAGGTGTCGATAAGATAAGAATCAATCCAGGCAATATTGGTGATATTGAAAATGTTAAAAAAGTTGTCGAAATGGCAAAAGAAAAGCATATACCAATTAGAATTGGGGTTAATTCTGGTTCTTTAGATAAAACTATTCATGATTATTCAACAAATTACACCGCTGAAAAATTAGTAGAATCAGCTAAAAAGCATGTTCGAATATTAGAATCACTTGGATTTTATGACATAGTCATATCCTTAAAAGGAAGTAATGTATTAGAAACGATCGAAGCCTATAGACTAGCTAGTAAAACATTCCCTTATCCTTTACATTTAGGAATTACTGAGGCTGGCTTTAAAGATATTGCAGTCATTCGTTCCTCAGCGGGCTTAGCGCCTTTATTATTAGAAGGAATTGGAGATACAATCAGAATTTCAATTTCTGGTTCAGTTAAAGATGAAATCATCACTTGCAAAAGACTTCTCCATGACTGTGGACTATATCCAAATTATCCAACATTAGTTGCTTGCCCAACATGTGGACGAACACAGGTTGATGTTGAATCACTCGCAAGAAAAGTGATGGATTATTTAGAAACAATTAATAAACCAATCCATGTAGCAGTTATGGGTTGTGTTGTTAATGGACCTGGCGAAGCTAAAAACGCAGATATTGGCATCGCTGGAGGCAAGCATGAATTTGTTATCTTTAAAAAAGATAAAGTTATTAAAAAAGTTCCAGAAGCTGAAGCTTTTGAAACTTTAAAAGAAGAAATAAACAAATTCTAATCTCTCCAATTATCAATGTATTTACCGCTCCTTAGCATTTCAATTTCTTGCTTATAAGGAGCTTTTTCATTAATGTATGGAGTTTCTAAAATCATCGGTATCCCTTTTAATCTAGGATGATGAACAACTCGATATAGAACGTCAAAACCAAGATAACCATATCCAATGTTTTCGTGGCGATCTTTATGAGCAGCAATTGGATTTTTTGTATCATTAACATGAACCACTAAAAGTTTATCTAGTCCAATGACTTTATCGAATTTCTCGATAACACCATCCAAATCATTTTTAATATCATATCCTGCATCATTAATATGACAAGTATCTAAGCACACTCCTAATCGTTCAGGATATTTGCATTTATCAATTATTTCTTTAACTTGTTCAAAAGTAATTCCAATTTCATGACCTTTTCCAGACATTGTTTCGATAGCAATTTTTACATCAGTTCCATCACAAGCAAAAGCAGTATCTAAAGCTTTAGCTAATGCTAATATCCCGTTTTCTGCACCCATTCCTACGTGACTACCAGGATGAAGAACCATAATTTTTGCACCGAAAGCATACGTTCTTCTTAATTCGCTAACAATTGTGTTAATTGATAATTCATATAAATCAGGTTTGCTATAATTTGCAGCGTTAATAATATATGGGGCGTGAACGATTAATTTTAATTCTTCAATGCCACTTTCTTTGATTAATTTTCTTCCTTCCTGAATTTTTAATTCAGATAATGGCTTTCTAATTGAATTTTGAGGCGCTCCTGTATAAAACATAAAAGTGTTTGATCCGTAAGAAAGCGCTTCTTTAACACTGCCTAAATAAAATTCTGGTGCATTCATGCTGACATGGCTACCTAAATAAATTTCATCTTTTTCCATAATTTAATTAATCCCTGGAATATGTTAACATATTTTCATGGTTGTCGCATTAATCAAACCGCAAGGATTTTGTTCAGGGGTTACTCGTGCTGTTCAATTAGCAAAAAAGGCTAAAGAAGAACATCCTGATAAAACGATATATATTTTAGGTATGCTCGCTCACAATCAATCTTTGATTGATGATTTAACAAAAATTGGTTTTGTAACCTTATTAGGTGAGGAAAAAGAAGAAATAAACAAACTAAATAAAGGCGATGTTTTACTTTTCACTGCTCACGGACATTCAGATGAGTTAGATAAATTATGTATAGAAAAGGGATTAATTACCTATGACGCCACATGTTTTAAAGTTAAAGATAACCTTAACAAAATCAAAAGGGAAATTAATAATGGTCATCAAGTGATATATATTGGACAATCCGGTCACAAAGAAACTAATGCTGCTTTGTCGGTTTCAAATAAAGTATCATTATATGATACTAAACTACTAATAAACTACCAAATAATAACTGATAAGTCTCCATTCGTTTTAAATCAAACCACCCTTAATTTTTATGATTTAAAAACGTTCCACGAAGACATTTTGAAACACTTTCCTAATGCAAGAATTGAAAATGAAATATGCAACGCTACAAGGTTAAGACAAGAAGCTATTTCTCAAATTGAAGAAGACACAGATTTAATCATTATTGTTGGTCACAATAAATCAAGTAACTCGAATAAACTATTTGATATTGCTAAAGCAAAATATAAAAATTCTACTGTGTTAATGGTCAATAATTTAGAAGAACTTAAAAAATACGATTTAAAAGGTAAAAGAAAAGCCGCACTGGGATCAGGGGCTTCTACTCC
>DEJH01000007.1 GCA_002353275.1 Caryophanales bacterium UBA2753
CCTTGAGGTAAGGTTGTCCAAGAGCTATCAAGACCAATATATTGATCTTTGACAGTGGTTAATTTGTCCTTTAAGAACCAATCGTCAATTTCGGTTTTTTCAAGTTCGTACAAGAAATGTTCTTTTAAGTCATTTTCAGTTTCACATTTATAACTTTCAAGAATCTTGTCCCATTCTTCTCCTTCAGAGGTGCCATTACTAGCAGCATTATCTCTAGCGGTTTGATGTTGAACGTTCACTTTACGAGTAGCTTCTCTTACTAAATCAGCATAAGGTTTAAGAGTGGAATTTTGACCACTTAAACTCTCGTATTTGTAGCGGACTAAACTTTCAACAACAGAATCATAGAACAACTTTGTACCTGTGTCTGTTTCGCCGTACTCGGAATAAAATTTATCAATATCAACGTAGAATTTTCCGGTATCAGTATTGTATTCAATACCTTCTACAATTGACTCTGTACTTGCAGTTGGACCGCTAGTGGCAGCAGTGCTACAAGCTGATAAAGCGAGTGCGCCGATGAAACTAGTAACTAAACATAATGATAGATTACTTTTTTTCATCTTTAAGTCTCCTTTTCTAAAATACATAGCGTGTATATTTTACTCATATCGCATTACGCGTGCAATAAATAATTTTAAAAATTATTAGACGCGTATACATGTGCTACAGTTTTGAAAATTGTTTATCGTATTATTTGAAATATATTCTGAAAACGAATTACAATATTACGGCACTGAGGAAAATCAATATGGCTACATTAAGAATTAATAACCTTCATGTTGAAGTCGAAGGTAAAGAAATATTAAAAGGTGTCACTACCACAATTTCTGAAGGAGAGACAGTTGCTTTATTAGGTCCTAATGGACACGGTAAATCAACGCTTTTAAACGTTATCATGGGTCATCCAAGATATAAGATCACTTCTGGAACCATTTTCTTAGATGATTTAGATATCACCAACATGACTACTGACGAAAGAGCAAAAGCAGGATTATTTTTAGCACTTCAAAATCCAGCAGAAGTTCCTGGTGTTATTAACTCTGATTTTTTAAGAGCAGCAGTTAACGCTACTAGTGAAGAAAAAGTCTCAACTTATAAATTTTATAAGATGCTTGATGGTGCTACTAAAGAACTTAAGATGCCATTTGATTTAGCCACTCGTTCTCTTAACGAAGGATTTAGTGGTGGAGAAAAGAAAAGAAACGAGATTCTCCAACTCTTACTTTTAAAACCAAAAATCGCAATGCTTGATGAAATCGATTCTGGTTTAGACGTTGACGCGATTCAAATTGTTGCTGATGTAATCAAAAAAGAAGAGGAAAATGGTAGAGGATTTTTAGTCATTTCTCACTACGCTAGATTATTCGACTTAATTAAACCTACAAGAGCAATTGTAATGATTAACGGAAGAATCGTTTTAGATGGTGATACTTCTCTTATTAAACGTATTGATCAAAACGGTTATGAATTCATCAAAACTGAGCTTGGAATTGAAATTGAAAAAGAACAAGCTCAAATGAATACCGTCTCAATCGGTACTTGTGCTGTTAAAGAATCGATAAAGAAATAAAATGAAAAAGATTATTGTTCGTGAATCTCAAAATTTTGATTGTGCTCCTATTAAAAACGAAGCCACTTTTGAAATTGGACAAAACGAAAATATAGCTTTATATCTTTATAATATTGAACAAGTTAATTCACTCGATTTTGAAATTGGGGAGAGCTCAATCGTCCAATTATCTATATTTGCTCAAAAGGCTATAAATCAATCAAAAATTACTGCAAATATCGGTAAAAATTCAAAAATTACCGTATATTTCGCTGATTTTACAACAGAGAAAATTCATTTAGATGCTTCAATTAATCTTAATGATGATGAGGCAACATGCGATTGGCATCTCGCTTCTTTAAGTGAGAAAAATGACGATAAAGTAATCTCTGTTTCAATGTATCATAATCATCCAAACACTCATGGAAGAATTGACAATTATGGCGTTTGCAAAGATCAAAGTTCCTTAGTTTTTTCAGGAATTAGTCATATTGTAAAAGGATGTCATCAATCTACTTCTCATCAAAACGCAAAGATTGTTGTCTTTGATAATAACTGTAAAGCAATTGCTAAACCAATTTTAAAAATTGATGAAAATGATATTGAAGCAAGTCACGCCGCAGTAGTGGGTAAAGTCAGTGATGAACACATTTTCTATTTAACCTCTAGAGGTTTATCTGTTGATGAAGCAAAACTCTTAATTACCCTTGGCTATTTAAAGCCAATTTTGAAAGGATTTAATGAGTCAACTCAACAAGAAATTAATACACTTATCGAAGGGAGATTATAAAGATGTACGATATTGATAAAGTTCGTCGAGATTTCCCAATGTTAGATAATAAGAAGATGCAAAATAAGCCTCTAATTTTTTTAGATAACGCTTCAACTACATTTAAGCCACAATGTGTAATCGATAAAATGAATGAATATTACACTGAAATGACATCAAACTCTCACCGTGGTGATTATGATCTTTGTTATAACATTGATGTTGAAGTAGCTAAAACCAGAAAAGAAATTGCTAAATTCGTTAATTCTGAAGTTAATGAGGTAGTGTTTACATCTGGAGATACTGAAGCTATTAATTTAGTCGCTTATGGCTATGCATTAGATAATCTTAAAAAAGGCGACAAGATTTTAATAAGCATCACCGAGCACGCCTCTAATGTTTTACCTTGGTATAGAATCTGCCAATTAACAGGAGCAGAAGTCGTTTTTGTTGAACTAGAAAATAAGCGTATTACTGCTAATTCAGTTAAGAACGCTTTTAATAAATATTCAAATATTAAATTAGCTGCTTTTGCACATGTCGGAAATGTGCTTGGTTATGAGATTAATGCGAAAGAAATCGCCTCAATTTGTCATTCTCATGGTGCTTTACTTCTTTTAGATGGTGCTCAATCTGTACCTCATATGCCTATTGATTTTAAAGACTTAGATGTTGATTTTTTAACTTTCTCTGCTCATAAGATGTGTGGTCCTACTGGTATTGGCTGTTTAGTGGGTAAATACGACCTATTACAAAAGATGTCTACTTTCCATCTAGGTGGAGGCATGAATGTTAAATTTAATAAAGATATGGAATTAGAAGTATTAGACGCTCCTGCAAAATTTGAAGCAGGTACATTAAATCTATCTGCTATTATGGGATTTGGCGAAGCAGTTAAATATATTTCTAATATCGGTATCGAAAACATTCATAAACACGACCAAGAATTATTTGATTATGCAATCTCTAAATTAGAAAAAGAAGATAAAATTATTATTTATAATAAAGATTCAAGAAACGGGATTATTTCCTTTAATATCAAAGGTGTTTTTGCTCAAGATGAAGCTACCTTATTAAATTCCAAAGGAATCGCTGTAAGAAGTGGCCAACACTGCGCAAAAATGATTGATGAAGTTATTGGAGAACCTGCTACTGTTAGAATGTCTACTTATTTATATACAAGTAAAGAAGAAGTCGATGCTTTTATCGATGCATTAATTAATGGAGGAGATATTTTAGATGCCTATTTTAACTAATGAAATGATGAGAGCGGTTATTATGGACCACTCATCAAATCCAACCAATAAACATACTCCAAAAGGTGAAGGATATCATAAAGTCCACATGCATTCAGATAACTGCATTGATGATTTAGATATTTACTTAAAAGTTGAAAACGATCATATTATCGATGCTTGTTTTGAAGGAGTTGCCTGCACAATTTCATTAAGTAGCACAGACATTATGTGTGACTTAATGAAAGGCAAAACCACTAAAGAAGCCCTCTATATGATTGAACAATATCAGCATATGATGCATGAAGAACCATTTGATGATGAAGTTCTTGATGAAGCCATTGTTTTTGTTAATACAAGTAAACAAGCGGCACGTATTAGATGTGCGACAATTGGATGGAATGCCGCTAACTCTATCTTAAAAGAAGGCAAATAAAATGAAAGAAGACGTCAAATTCCAAGAAGATTATAAATATGGATTTAAAGATGAAGATGTTTCTATCGTTAAAACCAAAAAAGGATTAACCGAAGAAACTATTCGTCAAATTTCAGCATATAAAAACGAACCTGAATGGATGCTTGAATTCCGCTTAAAGGCTCTTAAAAGCTTTTTAGCTATGACTCTTCCTAAATATGGACCAGACTTAACTGATCTTGATTTTGATTCATTTACTTATTTTACTCGTCCATCCGAAAAAGAGGTTAAGAATTGGGACGAAGTTCCTGAGACTATTAAAAACACTTTTACACGTTTAGGAATTCCTGAAGCTGAACAAAAATATTTGAGTGGTGTTTCTACTCAATATGAGAGTGAAGTTGTCTATCACAATATGCTTAAAGAAATTGAAGATAAGGGAGTCATCTTCCTTTCTACTGATATGGCATTGAAGCTATATCCTGATTTATTTAAGAAATATTTTTCTACTGTTATTCCAGTTGCAGATAATAAATTCTCTGCTCTTAATGGTGCGGTTTGGTCTGGTGGATCATTTATCTATGTTCCAAAAGGAGTTCATTTAGATAAACCACTTCAATCTTATTTCCGTATCAATAATGAGAAAAGCGGACAATTTGAACGAACCCTGATTATTGTTGATGAAGGAGCGGATGTCCATTATGTTGAAGGCTGTACAGCCCCTACTTATTCAAAGGAATCTCTCCACGCCGCAGTGGTTGAAATCATCGTTTTAAAGGGTGGAAAATGCCGCTATTCAACAGTTCAAAACTGGAGTACAAATATCGTAAATTTAGTAACAAAACGTGCGATTTGCATGGAAAATGCGTCAATGGAGTGGATTGATGGCAATATTGGAAGCCAAGTGAATATGAAGTATCCTGCTTGTATATTAAAAGGAAAAGGTGCGAAAGGAACTTGTATCTCGATTGCCGTTGCTGGAAAAGGTCAATATCAAGACGCTGGAGCACGTATGATTCATGAAGCTGATGATACAACTAGTACTATCATTTCAAAATCAATTGTTAAAAATGGTGGAGTCGCTAATTATCGCGGAACCGTTAGACATAAAGAAAACGCTAAGAACTGTAGAAGTCATATTGAATGTGACACTTTAATTCTTGATCATTTATCAAAAAGTGACACGATTCCAAATAATGATGTAAGAAATAATTCTTCTTATATTGAACATGAAGCAACAGTTAGCAAAATTAATGAAGATCAACTTTTCTATCTAATGAGTAGAGGCATTTCTGAAAAAGATGCTACTCAGATGATTATTATGGGATTTATTGAACCATTTTCTAGAGAATTACCAATGGAATATGCGGTTGAATTGAACCAATTAATCAAGATGGATATGGAAGGTAGTGTAGGATAGAATATGGACTATCAAATTATTGTTGTAGGAGGAGGTCATGCTGGTTTAGAAGCTGCTTTTAGTGCGGCTCATATGGGCATGAAAACTCTTTTAATATCTTTAAACATTAAAATGATGGGAAATATGCCTTGTAATCCTTCAATTGGAGGAAGCGCTAAAGGAATAGTTGTTAGAGAAATTGATGCATTAGGTGGCATGATGGGAATTGCGGCTGATCATCATTATCTCCAAATGAAAATGTTAAACACTGGGAAAGGCCCTGGAGTTCAATGTTTAAGAGCACAACAAGACAAGCTTGAATATCCAAGTTTCCTACAAGAAATGGCCTTAAATACTAAAAACCTTACTGTTTTAGAAGGTCATGTTACAGGTTTATTACATGATGAAAATAAGGTTACTGGTGTTATTTTAGAGTCCGGAGAAAAGATAACTAGTGATGCTGTTATATTATCAACCGGCACCTACATGGAAAGTTATATTTTCCGTGGACATAATAAGAAATTAGAAGGACCTGATGGACAAAAACCATCAATCGGATTATCTCAATGTTTAAGAGATATGGGTGTGGAAACATATCGATTAAAAACTGGTACTCCACCAAGAATTAAGAGAGATTCTATTGATTTTACCAAAGCCAAAGTCGAACCAGGAACGCCAGGTAAACTTGCTTTTTCATTCATGACAAAGGAATTTATTCCTTTAGAAGAACAAGAACTCTGTTATTTAATTTATACAAATAAAACAACACACGATATCATTAAAAAACATTTAGATGAGACTGCTTTATATAGTGGAAATATTGTTGGAGTTGGCCCACGATATTGCCCATCAATTGAATCTAAAATCATGACTTTCAAAGATAAGGAGAGACATCAACTTTTCTTAGAACTGGAAAGTAGATATACAGATTCCATCTATTTGCAAGGTTTTTCCACCTCGATGAGTGAAGAAGTTCAAGAATTAATGGTGAGATCTCTTCCAGGTTTTGAAAACGCTGTATTTCTTAAATATGCTTATGCGATTGAATATGACGCAATTAGAACTGAAGAATATAAACCAACATTAGAGCTAAAGAAATGGCAGGGATTATATATCGCTGGTCAAATTTGTGGTACCTCTGGATATGAAGAAGCAGCAGGACTTGGCTTATTAGCTGGTATTAACGCTTCATTAAAATTACAAGGTAAAGAGCCTCTTATCTTAAGAAGAGATCAATCCTATATTGGTGTCATGATTGATGATTTAGTCACTAAAGGAACTGAAGAACCATATCGATTACTCTCCTCAAGAGCGGAATATCGTTTACTACTTCGTCACGATAACGCTGACCTCAGATTAACTGAAATCGGTCATCAAATTGGGCTCATTGATGAATATAGATATTCATATTTTTTAAAGAAGAAAAAGAATATTGAAGAAGTAACTCAAATCTTAGAAAAAACATATCTAGGAAAACGTCCTGATATTGAAAAATACGTGGTTTCTTTAGGGTTTAATGAGTTAAAAGGTGGTATTTTAGCATCCGAATTACTTAAACGTCCAGGAGTGAAATATATCGAACTAGCAAAGTTTATTCCTGAGCTATCTTCATACGATTTAGATGAACAAACGATTGAAGAAATTGAGATTATTGAAAAATATGAAGGATATATCGCTAAGCAAAAGCGAGATATGCTTAATTCGATTAAATTGGAAGAGTTAAAAATACCAAGCGATGTTGACTATACCAATATGAGTGGTCTTCGCCTTGAGGCTAGAGAAAAATTAAATAAAGTAAGACCATTAACTGTTGGACAGGCATCTCGAGTCAGCGGAGTTAATCCAAGTGATATATCAATGCTAATATTAAATATAAAGAAGATGTTAAAGCATGAATAAAACTCAGTTAGTAGAAGAACTTAATAAATTAAATCTATCTTTTGATATTGAAAAAATAGAGTCATTAATGGAAGACACTCTTTTCACTAATGAGAAATTCAATTTAACTGCGATTAAAGATAAAGAAAAATTTAGAGAACTCATGCTTCTTGATAGTGCTATCCCTCTTACATTAGTAGATTTTAATGATAAAAAAATATTAGATGTTGGAACAGGCGCGGGTTATCCAGGTTTAGTTTTATCTTTATTGTCTAAAGGCAATTTCACTTTATTAGATTCCACTAAAAAGAAGATCGATCATATAAATGAATATGTATCTAATAATAATATAAATAATGTTATAGGTGTGGTCGGTAGAGCAGAAGAATATATCTCTAATCATCGAAACGAATTTGATATTGTTATCGCTCGAGCAGTATCTTCTTTAAATATTTTATTAGAATTATGTATTCCTTATCTTAAAGTCGGCGGTTATTTTATTGCGATGAAAGGTAGACAAGGCAAAGACGAAATTGAGCAATCTAA
>DEJH01000001.1 GCA_002353275.1 Caryophanales bacterium UBA2753
GGTACGATTAGATAATACGTAATTATGGAAGAATACGTTGATCATTTAGTTAAAAGTTTTGAAACATATCATCAAGTGAAACCCGAATATGTTTTCTCTTGTGGTGGAAGATTTGAAATATTAGGCAATCACACTGACCATAACCACGGACTATGCATCGCTAGTGCGTGTAATTTAGATATCACTGCAGTAGTGAGTAAAAAAGAAGGAGATAAGGTTGTTCTTAAATCAATCGGATATCCTGAAGATGACGTTAGTTTATCTTCTTTAGAAGTTGATCAATTATTATTTGGTTCTTCTTCCGCTTTAATAAAAGGAGTAGCCGCTTATTTAATTAAAGAAGGATATAAAGTTGGTGGTTTTGTTGCATATACATCTTCTTCAATCTTTAAAGGAGCAGGTGTTTCTTCTTCCGCAGCTTTTGAAATCTTAATCGGTCACATCTTTAATGTTTTATATAATAACGGAGAAATCCCTAAATTAGTGTTATGTAAAGCTGGTCAATATGCAGAAAATGTATATTATGGCAAAAAATGTGGTCTTCTTGATCAAATTGGAGTCTGCTATGGTGGAGTGGTTTCAATTGACTTTGAAGATGTTGATAACCCAGTTATTAATCAAATTGAATTCCCATTTGACGACTTACATTTCGTTTTAATTAACACTGGTGGAGATCATTCTTCTCTTTCAGATTTATACGCTTCAATTCCTAATGATATGATTAGCGCCGCTAACGAGATGAAAGGCAGATATCTTAGAGAATGTTCTAGAGAACAATTAGAAGAAGTTAAACATTCTCTTAAAGAAGATGAATATTTAAGAGCGAAACATTTCTTTGACGAAAACGATCGCGTTAAGGTTGCTTTAGAAGCGATTAAAAATAAAGATAAAGATTTATTTATTAAACAAATTAATAATTCAAGATTATCTAGCGCTACTAATCTTAAAAATATGATGGTTGCTTCTTATTATGAAAATAGCCCTCAACAGGCATGTGACTTAGTGATGGAAGCTAGCGAACATACTGGCGCTGTTAAAATCAATGGTGGTGGATTTGCTGGAAGCGTCATCGCTTTAATCGAAGAGAAATATTTAAATAACGTCATTACTATATTGTCCAAAAAATACGGAGAAGAAAACGTTAAAGAAATCTTCATCCGTAACGAAGGACCTAAAACTATTTATAAATTTTAAGGAGATAAATTTATGGAACTCAAAGGTAGTAAAACCGAACAAAATTTATTAACAGCATTTGCTGGAGAAAGCCAAGCGAGAAATAAGTATACTTATTACGCTTCAAAAGCAAAAAAAGAAGGATATGAACAAATTGCTGCGATTTTTCTAGAAACCGCAGACAATGAAAAAGAGCACGCTGAACTCTGGTTTAAATATCTTCACGATGGCAAAGTTCCAACCACAGAAGTGAACTTATTAGATGCCGCTGAAGGTGAAAACTTCGAATGGACTGATATGTACAAACATATGGCGGAAGTTGCTAGAGAAGAAGGCTTTAAAGAAATTGCCGCTAAATTTGAATTAGTTGGTAAGATTGAAAAAGAACATGAAGAAAGATATCGTGCTCTATTAGAAAAAGTGAAAGCCGAAAAAGTCTTCGTTAGCGAAGATGTCGTAATTTGGAAATGCCGTAACTGTGGGCATATTCATGTTGGAAAAGAGGCTCCAGAAATTTGCCCAACATGTGCTCATCCAAAGAGCTATTTTGAAAGACAAGCTAAAAATTATTAATTAATTAATTAAGGAGATTCGTCATGGAAATATTAGATCGATCAAGTGTTATTTTTGGTAATCAAATAGACAAGAAAACCATTAAGAAAGCCACTAAAAGCAAAAATAAATATGTTAAGAAGTTTGGAGATGATTCCAAAAAAGAATATCATCTTGGCTTAGAAGATATTCCTTCTCTTGATTTTATCGGAGCTAAAAATTTAGTCCTTTCTGATAAGCCACTAAAATTACCAAATAACCCAGTAGTGGTTGGTAATATTAGAATGGGATTTGGTCATTATCGTATTTCAATTGCTTTAGCGAGCTGTGCAAAAGCACTTGGTTATGATCCAATTTGGATGGATCTTGCTTCTTTTGACGCGACTGGTAGTAAAATGATTCGCGCCCAAAACGATTTATATTCTTTAGCAAGTCGTATCTCTCAAAAATCTAAACTATTTAATCACTTTATTTGGGAACCACTTAATAGTGAAGGATTTAGACAAATTACTTATAACGCAGTTGATCAGAAAAATTCTGAATTATTAGCCCCTTTATATCATGATTTACCAAAAGATGTTCCTTTTGTTGCCACTCACGTGTGGCCTTCTCAAGGAGCGGTTCATGCGGGATTAACTCATGTTGTTAACGCTATTCCAGATAACTGGCCAATGGCTCTTCATCTTTCCGAAGGTGCAATTCACGCTGTTCAAACTCCATTTGCTTATCTTGGTTATAAGATGCTTAATGGAATGAACAAAAAACCGCTTAAAGGTATTCCAGAAAGCGAATTATTCGAAGTTGGACACTATATCGATCACGAACTAGTCGCCAATATTGAAAAAGATGTTGAAGCAAGAGTTAACCGCATTAAAAAAGATGAACCAGTAAGAATTCTGACCTCTGTTGGAGGAGCAGGAGCGGGAGCAAAATCGTTCTTAGAAATTGTGAAGCATTTAATCCCATATGTGGAAAAAGAGAAGGTTTCTTTATATATAAATCTTGGCGATCACCTCGATATGTTTGATTTTTTAAAGAAGAAAATTCCTTCTTTTGAAAAGAAATGTGTCACTCATTTTGATAATTATTCTGAAACTAAAGAATTTGTCGAAAAGATGTCTAAAGAAGTCTCAAAAGGAATCCATGTCTTCTATCATAAGAACATCTTTGAAGCAGTTTATTCCACAAACTTATTAATGAGACAAGTTGAATTATTAATCACTAAACCAAGTGAGTTAGCCTTCTACCCAGTTGTTAAAGTGATGATGAAACATATTGGTGGCCATGAAGTTTATGGAGCTATTCACGCTCAAGAGATTGGAGATTCAACCTTTGAATGTCCAGATAAGAAGAGCATGACTGAGATGCTTGATCGCTTAATTAGTGATAAAGAATTATTGATCCACCTTAATGAACAAATCGTTAAATTAAAAGCCACAGGCATTTATGACGGTGGCTATAAAGCAGTTAAGCTCGCTGTTAAAGGAAAATAATTATTCGAATAAATATGGTCTTCTTCTTTTAAGAGGGAGATCTTTTATTTTTGGGTATCCTGATAGGGAAAATATCCCTCTAGGAATAATGTAATCGCCATTTTTGGATAATTTTGATAATCCAGTTAATAGAGGAAGAGAAGCGATTTTTGTTGGATGAAAGAAAGTCGCTAAAAATCCTTTTCCTAGAACACGTATTGGTCTTACCATATGACGGATGATATTAGTCGCACATATTCCTGGTTCAGTTAATACATATTCGATATTTGGATATTTGTTTTCTTTCACTAATTTATAAAAGTAAGCTTCTAAATAACCTTTTGAGATATTGTATTCTCCAAATTTAGTTAACTTTCTACTTGTTAAATCATATTTCTTGTTCTTTTTCATTAATCCCGCAGCAATTGATCCTTGGATAACAAAACGAACATTATGATTAAGTTTTGGTGAAATATTATCGATGAAATATCTCGCTCCAACATAATTAGTCATGATGGTGGTGGAATACCCATTTTCTAATATGGTTTTATTAAATAGGATTCCACAGTTTAAAACTATTGAATCAAATTCTTGGTGAGTGGAGATTAATGTATCTATTGCTTTATCAATTGAGATAGTTGAAGTTTGGTCATATTCAATTACATCGATGATATTTTTATGACTTTTCTTAATTTCATTAGCTTTAGAAAGATTTCTGGCGAGCAAAATCACTTTAGCGTTCTTATTTTCTAAATGAGTTAATAACGCTAACCCGATTCCACTAGTAGCACCAATCACCACTATCGTGCGACCAGTAAAGTCTTCAATTTTGTTTAGATATTTCTTTAATGTCATAAGGTGATTTTATCGTTAATTTCTTTGATGTCTTTTGGATTAACTTTTACAACTTCTCTATCAAAAGTGACAAACCCATTTAATTCATCTTCGACATCACTTAATTGGGTATATATTGTCGCACTTAATCCTTTAGGAATATTTCTTATAACATCGATTTCGATGGATTTCTTATATCGTTTTAGCCATTCTTCTTCATTCTTAAATGACTTATATGTCTTCTTTCCTATTTGTTTATGTCCATCAATAGGGAGGACAAATCCTCCAAATTCAGATAAGAAGATTGCGCGATTATCTTTCTTTTTGATTTTGAAATTTTTGAAATAAACGTGATAAGACTTAACGTCACTTATTTTTTGGTCGTGCCATCCTGAAGCGTGATCAAATAGTCTAGTAGGGTCAACTTTCTTTAACTTTTCATATATTTCTTTAGAATCAAATTGTCCCCAACCTTCATTAAAGATGGTCCATAGCCCAATAGAAGGAACGTTATATAAATATTCAATCGTGTCTTTAAATTCTTGAAGAGCAAATTCTCTACCTTCTTTATTATCTCTACCAAACTTCTTGTAGTTATGGTCGTTATGATGAATTCCAGTGATTAATGGGAAGGCAATCGTGGAGAATTTATATTTTCCTCCTCCATTAACGAAGTCTTGAAAGACCACTAAACCTTTTTTATCACATTCAAAATACCAACGAGGTAATTCGATTTTGATGTGCTTTCTTATCGTGTTAAAACCTAATGACTTTACTAAATCGATATCTTTAATATAATCTTCATATTCTTTTGGGGTATATAAACCATCCTCATAATATCCTTGATCTAAGACTCCTTTAAAGAAATATGGTTTGTTATTTAAAGCTAATCTTGTAATTCCTTTTTCATCTTTCATCAATGAGAATTTCCTCATCGCGAAATAAGAATTAACTTCATCATTTTCAGTAGCTATTCTTACAAAATATAGATATGGATTTTCTGGTGACCATAGTTTCATATCTTTGATTTTGATGTGAACATCTTTATTTGTATCTATTGGTCTTTCTAATCCCTCAATATATATAGAAGCTTCTTTAGCGTCACTTTTAATATTGATGACGATTTCTTTTTTATCAATATCAGGTGTGAATTTGATATTTTGGATATAGTCAAACGAAACACTTTCTATCCACACTGGATAATAAATTCCACTTTGAGGGGTATACCAGATTCCTCCTCTATCTATTTTTTGCTTTCCTCGAGAATAAAAAGAGGTATCTGTATAATCTTTCACTTTAACCACTAAATCGTTAGTGGCCTTAAGATATTTTTTGATCTCAAATTCAAAAGGAAGATATCCCCCAATATGCCTACCGAGATACTCTCCGTTAAGATATACGTCAGCGATTTGATCAACCGCTAAAAAATGAAGTATTACCCTATCTTTAATTTCAATCTCATTTATTGAGAAAGATAAATGATAAAAAAGATATTCGTCTGGCTGAAGAATATGATTCACTCCACTTAATTTTGTTTCAGGAGAAAAAGGAACAACTATTTTCCCATCGAAACTCGTAGGAAATTCATTATTTTTGCTAATTTTATAATCCCATTCACCATTAAGTGAGAGATATGAATTTCTCACTAATTGAGGACGAGGGTATTCACTAAGTGGTTTATTTAACATCCTTCTTTTCCTCTTTAATTAAATAGATTATTGGGATAATTGCTAAGGCGATAAAGATAATCGCAAATAAGAAGATATAATCGTTTGGTAGAACGCTTAATTGACCATATTCATTAAGAGCGTATTTGCCATTAATTCGAGAGACATTTTGTCCAACTACTGGTCCAATGACAAATGGAACCATAACAAAGAAAACCATTCTTACCCCTTGGAATAAACCGGTTTCTTTTTCAGGAGTGTAGTCTCTAATTTTTGCGCCTAATACGGAAGTAGACACTAAATAGCCTGTCATTAAAATAATTCCACCGATGATAACTCCAACTTGATCTTTAAAAAAGAAAAGCAATATTCCACCTATTACTGCTGCTCCTATAGATGAAAAGACTAGTTTATATTTACCAATCTTATCCATGAAGAAACCAAAGACGACTGCTAAAACGCAGGCGACTCCTAATATTGGTCCAGCAGTGGACACTAATTCAAAACCTAAGATTGATTGGACATAGACCATGAAATAAGGCATGAATACTTGTATACCAATTGAGAAAATCATTAATGACATTAAGGCTAAATATAATTTTGGACGTGACTTAATAACACTTGGTCTAAAACCATGAACAATGTTTTTAAGATATGGTTCTTCTCTATTAGGTCCTTTAACGTCTTTAGGAAGAAGAAAGATTAAGACAATTCCACTTAAAGTGGTGATTCCTCCAAAAGCAGCAAAGAAATATAACCAATTGAGTTCAACTCCTTCTTTCTTTTCTCCAACAAGCATTCCTTGTAGCAAAACAACCATAATCATCGCGATTAATGGAAGAACAGAAAGAACGGATTCAACCTTTCCCCTGTTAGTGGTGTCAGTATTATCTGTAACAAAAGCATTGAACGCTGCATCGTTAGCGGTACTACCAAAGAAAGTCATTAAACAATCAAGAATGACGATAAATGTACCTGATAAAAGAGCGCTATGAGCAACAAAGTTATATGGTTTTCGTGGATCTAAGAAAGCAAAAAGAATGATTGATATACCCCAAATGATATACCCCATCGAGATAAAGATTTTTCTTTTTCCAAGTCTGTCGCTTAACGCTCCAATAAATAAAGTGGTGATTGTAGCGGCAATTGCACTAAAGATTGTCATATAAGTAATAAAGTTTGCGTCACCTGTACAATCAAAGACATAAACATTTAGATAGTTATTTTCAATTGCCCAGGCTAATTGGCCGATTAAACCAGCAACAATAAAAGAAAGCCATTTTCTAATTCCAAGTTTTGTAATATTCATAGTTAATTACCTTCGTTTATATTATATTCTTGTAGATATCATAAAGATATTTGAATAAAATATTAAAGGTATGAAAAGCGGATTAATTTTCGAAAATGATTATTCTTGGTGGTTCCAATTCTGGGAGAAAACTAGAGTCTTTTTCTTGGTTCCTGATGATTCCGGAATGAATTATTTATCAAGAATCGGAATCGCAATTGGAATTATTGTTCTTGCTTGGTTAGTGATCAAATTTATCGGTTTTTTACTGAAGAGAACATTTAAAATCAAAAAAGGACCTGAAATTGATCGTTCTGCAAAATCATTTTTTGTCACTGTAATTAAATCTCTACTTTGGATTGCTGCTGCCTTTTTAGTTGCTGCTGTTCTTAAATTTGATTTAACTAGTGCCGCTGGTTTACTTAGCGCAGTCGCTGTCGCTTTAGGCTTAGCGTTACAAGATTTAATTGGTTGTTTATTCTCTGGAATTCTTCTTTTGCAACAAAAGATGATTAAGACTGGAGAATATATCTCTGTTACTAATACATATGGTTCTTCTGAAGGTTTTGTGGAAAATGTTCACTTATTCTTCACCTATTTAAGAACTCCTCAAGGTCAAATTATTACAATTCCAAATAATTCAATGACCAAGGCAACAATCACCAATTATTCTAGATTAGGAAAAAGAAGAATTGATTATGATGTTGGAGTGGCTTATGACACAGACATTGAACTCGCTAAATCAGTTCTTAAAGATATCATGGACACTGATGAAAGAGTTATTCCTGATGAAGATAAACAAGTCTATGTTGTTAAACTCGATAGTTATTCTGTTCAATTAAGATTTAGATGTTGGACCTCATTTGAGAATTATTGGCCAGTTTATAACGATTTAAGTGAAAAAATCTTAATTGCATTTAGAAAAAATAAGATTTATATCCCTTCTTCAACGGATATAGCGGTTACGAAAAAATAAGACCCTATGGGTCTTTTTCTTTAAAAGGCAAAATAACGAAAATTTTTTTGTCTTTTTTTCACAATTTTTTAAAAAAATTTCAAAATCGCCACTATATATAAAGTGAGGGGGTATAAAACGAAATGCCTAGTGCATTGAGGGCCTTTGTTGGGAAGAAAGGAGGTAGGGACCAGTGGCGACACTGGTGTACCTTGTTATCATAGTTGTCATTATTATGATCATCGTTTTGGCGATGACCCGCTAATAAAAAAGGGGCACTCGAGAGTGTTACTCGGGTGTCTCCAAACACAACTATATATTAACACACTCCCCTCGGACCAACAAGGTCCCTCCTCAAAATGTGGGGGGGAGGAAGATGGCTAACGGTAAGATCCAAGGCCCTCTTGCTAGATAGAAAGGGGATAGTATGTTAGTAAAATACTAGCTGACATTGTTTATTATACTAGTCGCCGTCAAACGTGACTAGATAATAAAAAGGTGGTAAGGCGTGCTACCTTACCATCCGACACAATGACATTATAGCACCAACCCCCCTTTCTAGCAAGGGTCCTCCCCCAATAACGAATGATTCTTGGACTGACAGAGATAAGTCAATAAAACTTGGTGAATTGATAAACCAGTAATTATCAATAATTAAGCTAATAGAATCGATTTGCCATTTGGTTGATTTTTGGCTTAGAAAGTGACAAAAGATACTTCTTTACAACATTTGGAGCGATATGTATAATACATATGCTAAAAATTAGCAAACTCTGCTGTTACTTAAAGATAACAGCCATTAGACCAAAGAGGAGGTAAAAGAAATGCGCAAATACGAAATTATGTACATTTTGAAAGCCGATTTAGAAGAAGCGACTCGTAAAGAAGTCATGGAAAAACTCGCTAGTATCATCACCGATAATGGCGGTAAGGTTGAAAACACCGATGAATCCATGGGTTTAAGAGAACTCGCTTATCCTATTAAGGAACAAACCAAAGGCTACTATGTTGTACTCAAAGCTAGTATGGACAACGTTGCAATCAATGAATTCAATCGTTTAGTTCGTATTAATCCAAGTGTCTTACGTCATTTAATTGTTGTAGAACACAAATAGGAGGTAATCATTTATGATTAATCGTGTAGTTTTGGTAGGTAGATTAACCAGAGACCCAGAATTAAGAAATAGCGGCAGTATCGCTGTGTTCACTGTTGCGGTTGATAACCTTGGAAAAGAAAAATCTACAAGCTTTATTCCATGTGTTGTCCTTAACGCCACAAGAGCAGAAACAGTTGGTAAATACGCTAAAAAAGGTTTATTAGTAGGTATTGAAGGTCGTCTTAATCAAAGAAGCTTTACTAGACAAGATGGATCAAAAGGTAGTGTCCTTGAAGTCATTTGTGACTCCGTTCAATTCTTAGAAAGAAGAGAAGGAAACACCACAAACGAAGAAATGGATATTCCACCATTTGATGATATGAACCAAACTAGTGAAGAAGATAGCAAAAATCTCGATAGCATTGAGATTACTGATGACGATCTCCCATTCTAGAAAGGAAATTATTTAAAATGGCATTTAAAAAAGTTAGACCACACAAAAAAGTCTGTTACTTTAAGAAAAATAACATTTCACACATCGATTACAAAGATGTTGAAACATTAAAAATGTTCATCGCTTCTAATGGAAAAATTTCTCCACGTAGAACAACTGGAACATGCGCTAAACATCAAAGAGAATTAGCCGTTGCAATTAAGAATGCAAGATTTATGGCTCTTCTCCCATATGTTGCTGACTAATTGATAGCAAAAAATCAATTCTAATAAGTCGTCCAAAAAAATGGGCGGCTTTTTCTATATAAATTGCTTTATAAGACAGTTGTAAAATTAACAACTTTTTTGATATGATAATTAAGACAAAGAAAAGTCATTAAAACTCGGAACGGATACGCCTCTTGAACTATAGAAATATAGAAAGGGGGTAATGCCATGGAACCTTTAAAGAAAGCGATTTCTCTAATAGTTCTCTGCTTGTTGCTTTGTTTGCTGATCTTAATCTTCAAATAAAAAAGAAGCCATTTAACACTTAATTTGCAGCAGTAGTTCAATGGGCTTCCGTTCTTGCAAATTTATTATAGCAAATTCTCATGAAAAGTGAATATACATATGTCTAAAGAAACTATTGGACCAAAAATCAAACAATTTAGAAAGAAAAGAAAACTAACTCAAGATGAATTAGCGGATTCTTTAGGTTACTCGGGAAAATCAGTTATTTCACATATTGAAAAAGGTGACGCTGATATGACTTATGAGAAAATTCTTCTTCTTTTAAGAACATATATGTTGGATGCCAACGAACTATTTGAAGTCGAAAGAATTGATCAACAATTAGACGATTGGAAAAAGAAACAAAGAAAAAATAAGAAAGTAGCAGTGTATATTCATGGGTTATATGGATCTACTAATGAGGTTAACGACTATTCTTTTTTAAAAGATAAATACGATGTTGTAGGGCTTGATTATAAAGACGGGAACCCTTGGGAACTAAAAGAAGCAATAAGAAATGAATTTAAAAAATTAGTAGAGGACTATAAAGAAATCATAGTCATCGCAAATTCAATTGGGGCTTTTTATACATACGAATATTTAAGTGATTTTGACATTAAACAAGCATTTTTTATCTCACCAATTGCTAGCATGTTTAAAATCGTATTTGATTTGATGATGCAATATCATATTAGTTCTAAAGAACTAGCTGAGAAGAAAATAATTATGTTAGATAACGGGCAAACCTTATCGTATGAATTTTACAATCATGTTTTAAATTACAAAGATAGTTGGAACATACCAACTGATATTTTATATGGTGAGCACGATGAAATTGTTTATATAGAAAATGTTGCTGATTTTTTAGCAGAGCATCCAAAAGCTAAATTAACAATAAAACAAGGTTCATCCCATTATTTCCACACTGAAGAGGAAAAAGGATTCATAAAGTCTTGGATTCTTAATTCTTTACGTCAATAAGACAACTGAAGTTGGCTAAAAACTTCCATCTGATTATGAAAGTTACTAATATATCTGTTTTGAGAAGGAATCTCTTTAGTCTTATTGATAATGTCATTGAAAACAATGACTCTATCACTGTGAGCACCAAAAACGGGAATGTAGTTATTATTTCTGAAACTGAATATAACGCGATGCTAGAAACTATTTATCATAATGTCAAAGAAGACCCCCACATCGATTTTTAAATTGATGGATACCTCTATAGGTGGGGGATGAATTTGACAAACAATAACACAAAAAAACTATAGATATTGCTATTAATATAGGTGAGATTTTGATATAATTAATATGTAAGAAAGATATCAATAAATTGATATCTAACTTCGATATTTAATGTATATGAAGCTCATAAAAAGAACCTATCGTTTTCGTCTATATCCTAGCGATTCTCAAAAAGATTTGATTGAGAAAACTTTAGGTTGCTCTAGGTGGGTCTATAACGAATTTCTTTCTATCTGTAAAAAGGAATATGAAAAAAATCATAATTATAAAATCAATAAATATGAACTTATTAAATTACTTCCTGAGTATAAAAAGAAATACCCTTTTTTAAAGGATGTTGATTCTATTGCCTTACA
>DEJH01000091.1 GCA_002353275.1 Caryophanales bacterium UBA2753
ATAATTTTGTTTTTTTATTTCTCAACTCTTATTGCTTTATAAAAGTAATAAAAAGAGATAGAATGATTAACGAAATGTCAGAAGAAAAAAAATTACTTATTAATGGTGGTTATCCACTTCACACTTTCGAACAACTCAAAGAAGTTTATCAAAACTATATTACCGATAGCAAAGATCGACAGAATATTGAGCGAGCATATCTTTTTATACTAGATAAGCACAAAGGCCAATTCAGAAAAAGTGGTGAACCTTATTATCATCATTTAATTGAGGTGGCCTATATTTTAGCTTCTTTACAAGCTGGCCCAGCTACAATTATTGCTGGATTACTTCATGATGTTGTTGAAGACACTGATGTCACAATCGAAGAAGTTGAGAAACTTTGGGGAAGCGATGTCGCCAAATTAGTGGATTCTCTCACCAAAATTCAGAGATTAAAACTTTCTAAAATTGAAAGTGAAGATTTTGAAGCAGAAGATCACCGCAAGATTTTCATCGGAATGGCAAAAGACATTCGTGTCATTATTATTAAACTTGCCGATCGATTACACAATATGAGAACTCTTGCTTCTTTAAAGCCTGATCGACAAATCGCTCTAGCAAAAGAAACCCAAGAAGTCTTTGTGCCAATCGCTCATCGATTAGGTTTAGACGCGATTAAATGTGAACTTGCTGATATCTGCTTAAAATATTTGCAACCTCAAAGGTATGATGAAATCATACATTTACTCTCAAAGAAAGAAAAAGTCTTAAAGAAATCGCTTAATATTTTCCAAAAGAAACTTGCCGATATTTTATTTGAACATAATATTCCTTTTGAAATTTTCTCAAGGGTCAAATCTATCTCTTCAATTTATGAAAAGATGTACGTTAAAGGTCATACGTTTGATGAAATTTATGACATTTTAGCTTTGCGTATCATCACCGAAACAGAAATGCAATGTTATGAAATATTAGGACTTATCCATCAAAGTTATAAACCAGTCCCGATGAGATTTAAGGATTATATCGCGATGCCTAAACCTAATATGTATCAATCTTTACATACGACGGTCATATCTGGAGATGGAAACTTTTATGAAGTTCAAATCCGCACTAAGGAAATGGATGAAGTTGCTGAAGCTGGTGTTGCTGCTCACTGGGCATACAAAGAAAGAAAAGGATATGATCCTCAAGCCGAACAAAAAGAAATTGAAAATAAATTGCACTGGTTTAGGGACTTTGTTTCTTTAAGTAATAATGAAGACGAGAAGAATGCTTCTGAGTATATGGAGACTTTGACTCATGATATCTTTGAAGCGAATGTTTATGTCTTTACACCTAATGGAAAAGTAATTGAACTTACTCAAGGAAGCACACCAATCGATTTTGCTTATCGCATTCACACCAAAGTTGGCGATAGTGCAGTTGGAGCGTTAGTTAATGGAAGTATGGTTCCTCTTAATACCGTTTTAAAAACCGGAGATATGGTGGAAATTAAAACCAGTAAAGCTTCTCCTGGACCTAGCGAAGGATGGCTCGAATTTGTTAAAACAAACCTCGCTAGAAGCCAAATTAAGAAATTTATCACTAAGAAAAATGCTGAATTATTAAGAGATGAGAAGATTGCCAAAGGCAAACAATCATGTATCGACGCTTTTAAAGATCGTGGAATTGATGAAGCTGAGATGCTTGAGCAACTTAATAACGATAAATTATTTAAAGAATTTGAAGTTGAGAATCTTGACGAACTCTTCATCGCTGTTTCTAATAGAAAGCCAACCACAACGGCAATCATTGATTTCTTAGGTATTAAAAAACCATTAATCTTGCCAAGTGGTAAATCTAAAAATCGTGTTGGTGATTCTTGCCCGGTTTACTGTAAAGGAGCAGATAGAATCGCAATTTCTCTTGCAAACTGCTGCACTCCAATTCCTGGGGATATGATTAAAGGTTATATTACTAAAGGTAAAGGAATTACAGTTCATCGACATAATTGTCCTAATATTGTGAACGCACAAGACCGTACGATTGATGTTTTTTGGAAAGAAGATATTGAATTCTCAACTTATCCAGTTGATATCTCGTTAGAGGCTAATGACCGTCCAAATTTGTTGGTCGATATCATGAATGCGATGAGTAGTGCAAAAGTGACTGTTAGTTCAATTCACGCGCAACTACAAAGCCATAATCGTTCAATTACTGTGGTTAATTTGACGATTTATGTCAGTGATTTGAAAAGACTAAATGATATCTCTAACATTTTATTAAATGTTAAGGGTGTCTACGATGTTAAAAGAGTAATACACTAAGGAGGAAAGAAAATGGACATTATTAATAACGTTAAAGGAACTCACGATGTTTTTCTTGATGAAAATAACGCTTATGAAATGGTTGAATCGATGATGAAATCGATTGCTGAATTATATGGATATAACGGAGTTAGACCACCAGTACTAGAATATAGCCAAGTCTTTTCTCGTGGTGTTGGTGAAAGTAGTGACATTGTTAGAAAAGAGATGTATACATTCCTAGATAAGGGAGGAAGAGAATTAACTCTTCGTCCAGAATTCACTGCTGGAATTATGCGATTAGTAATTCAAAATAAGTTATATGCCACAAACGAATTACCACTTAAGCTTTATTATAATGGTCCAGTCTTTAGATATGAGAGACCACAACTTGGCCGATATCGTCAATTTAATCAATTCGGAGTTGAGTCCATTGGAAATAATTCCCCAATTAACGATGTTGAAGTCATAGTGTTAGCCTATACGATTTTATGCTCTCTAGGTTTAGAAGGAGTCACTTTAAAAATTAATACTCTAGGAGATGACGTTTCTAGAGATAATTACCGTAAAGCTCTTAAAGAATATTTCGCTAAACATATTGGAAATATGTGTGAAGACTGTAAGAGTAGATATGAACTCAATCCTTTAAGAATTTTAGACTGTAAAGTAAGCGAAGATCGTCCAATCATTGATAAAGCTCCAAAAATTGGAGATTATCTCTCTGAACAATCAAAGTTAAGATTTGAAGATGTTAAAGACGCTTTAGATACTTTACAAATCCCTTATGAAGTAGATGATGGCCTTGTTAGAGGATTAGATTATTATTCAGAAACCGTCTTTGAATTCCATTATAAGAGTAAAACTGGCGCTAATTATGGAGCAATTGGTGCAGGTGGACATTATGGAAAATTAATGCAAGAGCTCGGTGGACCAGAGATGCCAGGAGTTGGATTCTCCTTTGGAATTGAAAGAATTGTTTCTGTTTTAAAAGATGATAGTCTCCTAGAAGATACAAAGTCATCACTAGACGCTTATATTATGCCTTTAGGCAGTGAATCGCTTTTATTCGCTGAAGAAGTCGCGGTTTTATTACGTAATTCAGGTGGATATCGCGTCGATCTTTGTTTTGATAAAACTAAGATTAGCAATATGTTTAAAAGAGCGACCAATAAAGGCGCGAAATTCGGAATCATTATTGGAGAAGATGAGATTAATAACGAATCCGTAATTTTGAAAAAATTAGATACTCAAGAACAATTTACTGTCAAAGTAGATGATCTTGTGAATAAATTAGATGAATTATACGACATGGAAGAAGGAAATAAATAATGGAAAGAACTTGTTTCAATACTGAATTAAGTGAAAAAAATGTTGGTCAAGAAGTCTCTTTAATCGGCTGGGTCAGCAAGAAAAGAAACCTTGGTTCAATTGTTTTCATTGATTTAAGAGATCGT
>DEJH01000076.1 GCA_002353275.1 Caryophanales bacterium UBA2753
AAAGTACAAAAGTTATCTAGACTATTGGTAAATGATAAAAGAACTTTATTGTATTCAATTAAAGTAGTCACAAAGAAAAATAATGGAAAGCGAACTGCTGGTGTTGATAGAATGATTATTAATACTGATGCAGAACGTATGGCTTTATTTTATAAAATGTGTGATTGTAAAATTAGTTTACACAAGCCCAAGCCGGTGCGTAGGACTTATATTGATAAAAGTAATGGTAAAAAGAGACCATTGGGCATTCCAACGATTAAAGATAGAATTTATCAGCTGATATGTAAACTTGCTTTAGAGCCTATCTGGGAGTCCAAGTTTGAATCCACGAGTTATGGGTTTAGGCCGTGTCGTGGAGCGAATGATGCTATTGCAAAGATCCACTCATTCACAAGAGGATTAGTAAGACCCTATATATTTGAAGGAGACTTCAAATCCTGTTTTGACACCCTAAGTCATGACCACATAATCAGCAAACTTGGAAATTTTCCTTTAAAAGATTTAATACGACGATGGTTAGAAGCAGGATATGTGGAAAACGATATATTCTTCAAAACTGTAACTGGGACCCCACAAGGCGGAATCATTTCACCATTATTAGCAAATATAGCCCTAGACGGTATGGAAGAAGCATTGGGCATAGAATACAGAAAATGGAAAATGCACGGTAAATATCATTATGTAAACAAATCTAAATACATTATGATAAGATATGCCGATGATTTCGTCGTTTTATGTAAATCTAAAGAAGATGCAGAGAATATTCCTAATTTATTAGAAGATTATCTTAAAGAAAGAGGTTTAATACTGTCTCCTGAGAAAACTAAAATAACAGAGCTCAAAGAGGGCTTTGATTTCTTGGGATACAACATTCGAAGTTATCAAGGTTCTGATAGAGAAAAAGTCTTAATAAAACCATCTAAAAAGAGTCAAGACAGATACAAAGATAAAGTAAGGTATTTGTCCCAATATGCTACATCAGGTAATGTAGAATGGTTTATTAATTCAATGAACAGTTTAACTACTGGAACTGCAAACTATTGGAAAATTGGATCAAGTAATAAAACATTTGAAAATATGGATAATTTCGTGTTTAATACTCTGATAAGATTAATTAAGAAATGGTATCCAACCAAAAGCACTGGATGGGCTTATAAGAAACATTTTATGAAGTCACAAGATGAAAAACACAATGATAATAATGTTTTCACCAATCCTGAAACTGGAACTCAATTAATAAAAATGAGCTGGACTGGAATAAAATATCATTTGTGCATAAAATATAAAGCAACACCATATGATTCTGAATATGATGAATATATTGAGAAGATAAAGTTTAAATCACCATTTAAATGTCTATTTAAATAATAATAAATAGTTTTCTTTTTTTTTACAGGTAAAAAGCATGCTTGAGCGGGCTTGTCGGGAAACTGACACGAGCCGTTCTGAGGAGAGAAAGGGCGAGTAATCGCCCCGACTTATCCGACTAGAATTTATTCTAGTAGGGTGACCGTGAGGAAACTTGAATTCTCTATCAGGTAAAGGATGCTAAGAAAGCAAATGCCATTATTTGGTCGAAAGACAACAGGAAACTGACAAATTTTAATAACTGTGAATGGATATGCTGACTTTAGCAGGTGAACAACATGCATATAAAACGAATATTTTGATTTTATTCAAAGATTGGAGGTATAACTGATGAGAAATACACAAAAGGATACTTTTGTGTCCACCACTTCAAACATTACTAACTGGTCTTCCATAGATTGGAAGAAAGCAGAAAAGTATGTAGATAAAATTCAAAAGCGGATATATCGTGCTGAAAGTGAAGGTGATTATCGTAAAGTAAGAGATTTACAACGATTATTAGGACGTAGTGCTTATGCACAATTATTGGCAATCAAAAGAGTTACTCAGACTAATAAAGGGAAGAGAACAGCAGGTATTGATGGATTTAGAGCATTAACTGATAAGAAAAGAATGGAGTTATTTTACAAAATTCGTAATCGTAATATTAATTTACATAAGCCGAAACCGGCTCTTCGTAAA
Organism: Caryophanales bacterium UBA2753; assembly: GCA_002353275.1. Lineage (GTDB taxonomy): Bacteria > Bacillota_I > Bacilli_A > RFN20 > CAG-826 > UBA2450. Next base: position 2,050 of record DEJH01000076.1, read on the forward strand.
TATATTCGTAAAAAGAATGGTAAAATGCGTCCTCTTAGTATTCCAGTTATTCTTGATAGGATTTATCAAGAGATTCTTCGAATGGTTTTAGAACCTCAGTGGGAGGCTCGTTTTGAACCTACCAGTTACGGATTTAGGCCTAAAAGGAGTATTCATGATGCTGCGGAAAGGATATTTAATTATATTCATCCGGGTAATTGGGTTTATGTATTTGAAGGAGATTTCGTGCGACAAGAAGTATCTCTTTCTTCATTTTAAGCAGTGAAAATTCATTAAAATGGATTTTCAATCCCTGTTGTGTTGGGATTTCCCCCCTTGAAACTCTTAATTGAGTAATTGATTAGGAGGTTGCATGATTGTATGTCTAATCAGAATTTAGTATTCGAATTCTGAAGGCTAGGGGAAGGATAAGAACGATTAATCTTTATGGTGAACGGATGTAAGCGTCGTAACTTCGAACAATAGGTGGAATACGATGTTTTCCTATTAGTTAGGATGACTACTATTGTCTTGCAGACTGGAAATAAATATTGAAGTCATATTTATATTGCACAACCCATATGTCTGTCGGTGTATAGTCCGAATCGTCCCTTATTCGTATCTGATTGGAGATAAACTTGGTAAACCCCACGAGGTCCCGATTAAGGTCGGGTAAACGGATTGTGAATGATGTTTAATTCCTTAGGGGGTAGAGGATTTCAAAGAAAGCAAATGCCGTTATTAACCG
>DEJH01000041.1 GCA_002353275.1 Caryophanales bacterium UBA2753
TGATTTCTAATAGTTAATTATTCCCTACTACTAAATATATATTTAATCTTTCTTTTATATGTTGTGCCTTCTTTTAATAAACGCAAATTTTTGAAACTATCGCTAGGTTCAATAGCAACACTATCGAACTCTTTATCAAAATAAGGGTATAAATCATAAGGACATTTATATCCAGAAGTATATATTTGTACCCCTTCAAAATTTGTGTAGATATCTAATTCAAATTTATCGTTATATAAGGTGACATTCTTCTCATTAATATTCTTATTATTAAAATAGAAGAAATGATCATATCCATTTAATCTATTTGAATGAAGCTCATCACTATTAATATCTTTTAATATTTCTTTTCCATTTGAGAAGTCTAAAGCTTCAGTTACTTCTCTTTCTTCTTTAGCTAATAAATCCTCATCAGTGGATAAATATCTATTTGAATTAATTTTTAAAGATAATCCCTTTAATGAGCGGCTAGCTAATGTGAAATATGAGTGATTAGTTAAAGAAATAACTGTATCTTTATTCGCACTAGCTAAATAGCTCACATCGATTTCGTTTTTCTTTTGATGAATTCGATATGTAACTTTCACATCTAAATCACCTGGGAATCCATCTTCATCTTGATATAGTTTCGTGGAATAAATGACATCGATATATTCGTTTTCTTTATTCACTTCAACATCAAAAACCTTACAAGAAAGCCCATGAATTCCTCCATGAAGGATATTATCTCCTTCGTTAGGAGAGAGATTATAAACTTCCCCATTTAATTTAAGTTCGTGACCTTTAAAGCGATTAGAAATTCTTCCAATCGTTTTTCCATAATACATCTTTGAATCTTTAAAATTTTCTAAATCATAAACGTTACGGGTCAATACATAACGATTAATATTAATTTGATAAATAGAAGCACCTAATGAGCAAAAATAAACCACCATGCCTAAATCATTAGACACTTTAGTAAAACAAAGTTCATTTTTCTCAATGTGTTTATAGTGCATATTTATTTAATTTTTCTTCCATCACTAAAGGCGTTGCCGACTTTTTCTCCAACAACGTAATATCCATGTCTAAAAGGGTCATAAATTAAAGCTTCTAATTTTGATGGATTAACCTTACCAGATTCATCTAAACAAGATTCTTCAACACTTAATCTAACGATATTTCCAATAACACCATAACCAACAGGTTCTTCTTCGTCTAAGACACATTCCATGCATAATGGGAAATCATCTAATATTGGAGCGTTAATCTTTTCTGATTTATGAGCTTTTAAGTGAGTTCTTTCGAATTTGTCTTTCACTTTGTTAGAGCTAACGATACCAAAATAATCAGCTTCATTAATATGAGACTTATCCGCCATAGTGACAGTAAAAGCCTTGTTTCTTCTGATATTTTTCATCGTCATGTGTTCTTCAGATAGATTCAATTTAATTTGTTTATAATCGTATGCAGTACACCAGGCTGCATTCATCACATCAATAGAGCCATCTTCATTATATGTTGCAATTAAAACAACAGGCATTGGGAAGATCGCTGGAACAATTGGCAATTCTTTTTTCATAATAAAAACCTCGCCTACCTATTATAGAATAAAAAAAGTCACTAGTTAACTAGCGACTTTATTTAGTTTCAATTTGTTCTTCTTTTTTGATCGGGTTTCGTCTAACCTTAGTCCATTTTGGTTTAGAGAAAACTCCAATAGTAATAGTAATAACGTAAATGATTGAGAAGAATGGGAATAGGAGAACACCGCTTATTAAATCCCTTCTACGTTTAGCGCCCATCTTCTTATAATCGCTTAAGACCATAATTACGCCTTGGAGAATTCCACAGAAAGCAAATAATACTCCTATACAGAAGACGATAACCCAAGCATAAGTAACACACCACTGAGTTGGATCACTTACTGGGAAAAGTCCCGCAATTGGTTCCATTCCTTTTCCAGCAGCTAAATTAGCAGCGGCAATCGTATCTGGTCCCATAAAGCCCATAAAGTGATAAATATAGGCGTAAATATAATATCCTGGAAGCCAAATACAAAGTATTGGACAAATTGGAATAAATAAGTAATTTAAGAAGGCTTCAATATAGGAGAAATTGAAGTTTTTAATCGCGTAGAAGAACATCTTAGGACCATATCTAAATAACATTCTTAAGTTACCAGCGCCTAAACGTTTGTTTCTCGCTAAAGTGTCTTTAAATGTGGATGGTAAATCTTCATAAACGACGGCTTCTTCTACAAAGTGAGGCTTATATCCTTCAAACATACGTTTAAAGTTAAATTCAGTATCTTCACACATCGTTACAGTGTCATATCCACCGATACGACGAATGATATCCATGTCAATTAAAGAACCTGGACCATTAACGTGAGCGTCGATATGTAATCTTTCTCTAACTCGAGATCCACAACGTGAATCGAAGATGTAATAAAGTCCACACGCTTTAGTAAATGAACTTTGAGTCATATTTAAAGCGGATTCATATGGACGAGCGATTTTCGCTCCACTATTATAGGCGTCGTTCATCAATGAGAAGAATTCAGGATTAATGTGGTTATCCGCATCTAATCTAATTAAGAAATCATAATATTTTTTACTATTGATGACTTTCTTTTTGAATTTAATTTGATGTGGTTCACCTTTCTCATAATCAATCTTGAGTAATTCTTTAAAGCCATATTCCAAAGCAAAACCCACCATATGGTGTTTTGGATCTGGATCGTTATGAACAAAAACAGTTGCTCCAGCTTTCTTTGCTAACTCTTCTGTTTTATCAGTGCAGTTATCTGCGATAACGTAAACATCAAACATATCACGAGGATATTTTTGATTTTCGATGACATCTTTGACCGTGTCATAAATGACATCTTCCTCGTTATGAGCAGGAATGACTAAAGCGATACGATTAATTTTGTCGGTCTTTTTAAATTTCTTTTTTGGAAGCCAAAACAAAAGCATGTAAATCATTTGGATGGCAAAAGGAATACCAATAAAGATTAAAATGCCAACGTTAACTTGTGTGAGGTAATAATATACCCAATGAAACCATTCTGGTCCAACCATAGTACCTTAATTATATCAATTAAAAGGCCAAAATAGACAACTATTATTTTTCAGGCCACACAAAAGTGTTGTTTAAATTCGCTTCTCCATTATCAATCAAGATATCTTGACCAGACATCGATTTATTAGTGACGAGTAGGAAATATACCCACTCATTAATTTCATCTAAAGAAGCCCATTTTTTTAGTGGAGTAACTTCCATAATCTTTTCCCAGCTAGATTTATCTTCCATCACTACTTTATTGCTATCAGTCACCACTCCTCCTAAAGAAATAGAGTTAACTGTGACTCCATTTTTTGCTAACAAAGAAGCGAGATGTTTCATATATCCAACTATTCCTGCTTTAGAAGCGACATAATAGTCAAATTCAAAGCCAGTTCTCGCTGAAGCGGAAGCGTTAAATAAGATCGACTTCATAGAATTTTGATAACCGTATTTTTTACTAACTCTTATCGAACCGACTAAATTATTTTGAATATCATCATTAGAATTTTGTTTTCCAGCATTATTAAAGAGGTAGTTAATACCTTCAATCTCAGGAAGTTCATCTTTAGAAATATCGCAAACAAAATGCTCGTAATGTGGGTTATTTATTTGAGATGGCTTTTCATCGATTCCAACAACATTATAACCTTTAGATAAAAAATATTTTGATGTTGATAATCCGATCCCTGAACTTGATCCAGTAATTAAGATTTTCATTATTTTACTTCCTCCGTTTTAATGTAATTAATATATGCTTCTCCAACATTATCTTTTTTCCATTTTCTTGTCACTCGATAACCGATTGGAGTAAAGATAACCTCACAGAATAATTCAATAATTGCCCCTAAGGCTGAACAAGTAATACATTCGACAATATTCCACGAAAAGCCAAGATATATAGGGAAAAAGACCATAAACGCTAAAATGGCAAAGATCAAATTGTCAAAGAATTGACCAATTAAAGTAGAGACTAAGCTTCTTGTGTAAAAAGCAACTTTACCATCTGGATTCTTTTTAAATATAAATCCTAATAAATAATTAAGTCCGATATTAAGTAAGCCGCTAGAAAGAAACGCTACAGTGGAACTAAGTAAGATATACCAAGTTCCCCCAATCACATGATTAAATTCATCAAACTCACTTCCAGCAGGAATGATAGAAACTAACCAGAATATCAAACACGTTAATAGGTTAACGCACATCGCAAAAATTGTGACTTTAATACTCGCTTTTGGTCCGAAATGCTTAGTGATGATATCCATACATAAAAATGAGAGCCAACTGACGAGAATTCCTCCATCAATTGCAAGCCATCCATTTTGATATATGGTCTTATTTGCCAAGATGTTCATCGTAATAACAGATACGACAAATAAGGCAACCACTACTGCAGGTATTGAATGAAATAAAAGTTTCGTTTCATTCTTTTGTTTTAAAAACCATCCTAATAAGGATGGCAAAAATGAATTTTTCATTAAAAAGCCTCCTTGGTTTTATTTTGTATAGCGAAGGATTTAGAGCCCGAACTCCGCTAGAAGAAACGATACACTATTTCTTGCTTTTAATCAAATTATTAATATAGGCTGCTAATTCATCTACTCCGATATCTTTACTTGCAGAAACTTTGAACACTTTTGCGTTCTTATTTCTTCGATGAATGTATTCTTCACATTTCTCAAAATTGAAATCAAAAACCGGAAGAGTGTCGATTTTAGTAATAACCGAGATATTACTGACTTCAAACATTAAAGGATATTTAAGAGGTTTATCTTCTCCTTCAGGAACAGAAAGAAGCATCATGTTGATATCACTACCCGTGTCAAATTCCGCTGGGCAAACTAAATTTCCAATATTTTCTAATATCACAACATCTAAATCATCAACTCCAAAAGAATTAATCGCATCCATCGTCATTTGAGCGGTTAAGTGACACGCTCCAGAAGTATGAACTTGGATTGATCTCACTCCAGTTAATCTAGAAACATCAATCGCATCTTCTTCTCCATCGATGTCTGCTTCCATCACTCCAATACGATATTTTTCTTTTAATCGATTAATTAAATTTATTAATAAAGTTGTTTTTCCAGCGCCAGGAGAGGCCATCACATTAATAAAATAAATGTGCTTCTTTTTAAGAAAATCCCTGACTTCTTCTGCTTTTTTATTATTTTCCACTAAGATGTCTTCTTTAACTTTTATAACTTGATAATCCATTTCTTTTTTCCTCAATAAATACATTCTACCAAAAATAATTATTTTAATAATTCAATATTTTGATAAAATGAATGTGCTGCTTAGTAGCACATAGTCAAAATGTCTGAGATAAAAACTATTGTAGTTAACCGTTCCGCTTACGCTGATAATGACTTAGAAGCTGAGTCTCTAAGAAGTTATTTAAAGGAAAAAGGAACCTTTCTCGTCAATTTGATGTCTTCTCCTGGAAGTGGGAAGACCACCACTCTTACTCGATTAATCAATGAACTTAAAAAAGATTATCGAATCGGAGTTATGGAAGCCGATATTGATAGCGATGTAGACGCTATCTCTATCGCTAAAAATACCGGTGTAAAATCAATTCAAATCCACACTTCAGGAATGTGCCATCTCGATGCCGGGATGACTAAAAGCGGACTTGATAATATTAACATCGAAGATCTTGACCTGGTCTTCCTTGAAAATGTTGGTAATCTAGTCTGCCCTGCCGAATTTGATACAGGGGCAACTCTAGATATCATGATTCTCTCCATAGCCGAAGGAGATGATAAGCCTCTCAAATACCCACTTGTGTTTGAGAAATGTGATCTTGTAATTATTAACAAGATTGACGCGATTGATTACTTCAATTTTGATTTCGAAAGATGTGAAAGAGATATCAAAATGCGTAATCCGAACGCGACAATCATCAAGATTAGCGCTAAAACAGGTCAAAATATTAACGATGTTTGTAAATATTTTAGAAATAAAATTCAAAACTGGAAGGAGAATTAAAAATGCCAGAGAAGAATACTAAAATCGTTTCTAAGTATTATGGGGAAACAGGCTATGCTTACGAAAAGAAACTCCGTAAGTTAGGTCAAAAAATCACCGATATCGTTCCTCATAAACTTACCGGGGTCAAAACTACTGACCATGAGTACTGGGGTTTAAGGGAAGTCCTCACCGAACCAATGATCGACATTCTCTTACTCATGAAACAAAGAAAACACTATACATTTGAGCAAATGATGGAGTTAACCAAAGGTTTAAAACACGAACCTGCTGAACTTCAAAAATTGTTAGATGAAATGTCAGTGATTGGAATCATCGAATATGATTACGGTGATAACTATGCATGGGATCACCCAGAAGAAGACAAACCAAAAATTAAGAGATACATGCTCTCCTATTTCGTCCCAGGAAGTGCGGAGCTCATGAACTCTACTGTTGATAGAATCGCAAAAAATCCAGCAGTTGCTTCTTTCTTTGAAAGAATGACTTTCTCTCCACTCGCGGGAGTTACTGAAATGCTTCCACCAGGAGGAGGCGGTGTTGGTATGCACGTCATTCCTGTTGAAAAAGCAATTGAATCAAATAATGAAGCAATTGATGTTGAGAAGATTTCTCACTGGATGAAGAAATATGAAGGACACATCTCCGCTGGTGTTTGTTCTTGTAGAGCAAGTAGAGCAATGCTTGGAGAAGGTTGTATCGACGATGTCGATGACTGGTGTGTCCAATTCGGTGATATGGCGGATTACACAGTTGAAACTGGTAGAGCTCACTACATCACTAAAGAAAGAGCCTTAGAAATCTTTGAACTCTCTGAAAAGAACGGATTCGTTCACCAAATTACTAATATCGATGGTGAAAATAAAATTTTCGATATTTGTAACTGTGATGTTAAAATCTGTAACGCTTTAAGAACAGCCTTATTATTTAATACTCCATATCTAGAAAGAAGCGCATATACCGCGAAAGTCACCACCACTAACTGTGTGGCTTGTGGTCAATGTGTTGCTAACTGTCCTGCCGGAGCGGTTAAACTTGGTCAAAAACTCTGTAAGAAAGACGGAAAAGAACAAGAATATCCACTTCAACCTCTCCCAGATAAGATCAAATGGGGTAAATATGCATGGGATGAAAATTACCGTGATACCGCTAGAAGAAATGATACATACGAAAGTGGTACCGCCCCATGTAAAGTCGCCTGTCCTGCTCACGTCCCTGTCCAAGGCTATTTAAAAATGGCACATGATGGCAGATATAGAGAAGCTTTAGAGTTAATTAAAACTCAAAACCCATTCCCAGCTGTCTGTGGACGTGTCTGTAATAAAAAATGTGAGGAAGCCTGTACTAGAGGCACCATTGATTCTCCTGTCTCAATTGATGCAGTTAAGAAATTCCTCGCTGATTTAGAAATTAATTCTAAAGATCGTTATGTTCCAGAAAAGATCGTCGCTTCTACCTATGGTAAGTTCGATGAAAAGATCGCCATTATCGGAGCAGGTCCTGCTGGATTAAGCGCTGCCTATTATTTATGTGAAATGGGCTTCAAACCAACCGTCTTTGAGAAAAACGAAAGACCTGGCGGTATGATGATGTATGGAATTCCTTCCTATAAACTTGAAAAAGATGTCATCGAAGCTGAAATTGATATTATTAGAGCATTAGGCGCTGAAATCAAATGTGACGTTGAAGTCGGTAAAGACGTCACTATTGAAGAACTCAAAAAACAAGGTTATAAAGCCTTCTATGTTGCCATTGGTTGCCAAGGTGGTAAACGCCCAGGCGTTCCAAATGACACTGCTAAAGGAACAGATATTGCTGTTCACTACTTAAAAGAAGTATTTGATAACAAGAAATCCTTTAAAGGCAAAGTTGTTGTCGTCGGTGGCGGTAACGTCGCTATTGACTGTGTTAGAGCAGCTCACCGCTTAGGTAGTGAAGAAGTCTCTATGTACTGCTTAGAAAGTAGAGACACCATGCCTGCTACTAATGAAGAAGTTAAAGAAGCCCTTGAAGAAGGTGTTAAACTCAACAATGGTTGGGGACCAAAAGAAGTTAGAGTTAACGAAAAAGGTGAAGTCACTGGTATCGTCTTTAAGAAATGTGTCTCCACTATCGATCCAGAAACTGGTAAATTCTCACCAAAATATGATGAGAGTGAAGTCATTGAAGTCAAAGCTGATAAGATCGTCTTTGCAATCGGACAAGAAATTATCTGGGGTGACTTACTTAAAGGAAGTAAAGTTACTTTCTGGCATGGTAATTACCCACTTGCTGACAAAGTCACTTATCAAACCGCTGATGAAGATATCTTCGTTGGTGGTGACGTCTTCACCGGTCCTAAATTCGTCATTAACGCGATTGCAGCAGGACATGAAGTCGCTGATGCTTTAGCAAGACACGTTAGACCAAATGCTCACCCAACCATCGCTTTCAATAGAAGAGGATTTACTCCACTTAATAAAGAAGATATCACTCTTCCAGGATATGATGATGCTGGTAGACAAGAAGCCGGAATGGATGAATCTGTTGATTACAAGAATTCCTTCAAAGACGCTCATAAGACCTTAACTGAAGAACAAGTTCATGTTGAAACTGGACGTTGCTTAAGTTGTGGAGCAGCATTCGTTGATCCTCATAAATGTATCGGTTGTGGTATTTGTACCACCAAGTGTCACTTTGACGCCATCCATCTCGTTAGAGATCATCCAGAATGTTCTAAGATGAGAAAGGCTGAAAAGAAAGTCTCTGGCTTACTTGGTTACGCTCTCCCACGTGCCTTCAAAATCCTCTTCAATAGCGGTTCTAAAGAAGCTCGCATGATGAGAAAGAAACGTAAAGAGTGGAACAAATACTATAAGACCGCCAAAAAGACAGCCCCTGATACTGGTAATGCGATAAATGCATGAGTTAGGGATTGTCGTCCACGTCATTAATCAAATTGAAGAACTCGCCAAAAAGAATAACGTTAAACGCGTCGTTGAACTCACTCTTGAAGTGGGTGAAGTAAGCGGGGTCGTGAAAGAATATTTCGTCGATGCCTTCAATTGGGCAATCAAGAAAACTGAATATATGAAGGAATGTAAATTAAATTACATTTCTATTCAGGGAATCAGTTATTGCCAAGATTGTGGAAAAACATATTCAACCACTGAATATGGAAAAGAATGTCCTTATTGTCACTCCCCACATACATATCTCGTAACTGGGAAAGATGTGATGATTAAGAACTTCAAAGTCGAGTAATTATTAGGGATGAAATCAATTTTCATCCCTTTTCTTTTTCCTATATACCTTTAAAATAATATATATATATGTTTGATAACTACGAAAAATTTGACATGAAAGCTAATCCTAAAAATCCAGGATTAGTCGGATTAACTACTTTAGTTGGTGCCTTAGAAGTTTGGAAACATAAAGCGAAGATTTCTAAAGTAAATATGAAAGGGATTAAATCTCCTTATATCCTTTTAGCAAACCATAACGCTTTCTTAGATATCCAAATGTTACGATATATTACTTTCCCTCACAAGATGAGTTATATCGTCGCGATTGATGGCTTTTTAGGAAGAAAGAAATTCTTGGAATCAATCGGATGTATTTGTAAAAGAAAATTCACCACTGATCCATATCTTGTTCAACATATTGATTATGTTTTAAATAAACAACACCACATTTTAGCGATGTTCCCTGAAGCGAGATATTCTTTATGTGGGACGAACGCGATTATCCCTACTAGTGTCGCTCGTTTAGTTAAACACTTTAAAGTTCCTCTAGTGATCTTAAAGATGAAAGGTCACCACATTAATTCCCCATTCTGGAATTTAAGAATGAGAAAAATTAAAGGAATTGAAGCTGAACTTAAATGTGTCGCCACAAAAGAAGAAATTGAAGAAATGTCAATTGAGGAAATTGATGAGATTATTCAACACGAATTCATCTATGATGAATATGAGTGGCAAAAGAAAAACAATATCAAAGTTAAATTCCCTTGGAGAGCGGAAGGTTTACATAAAGTCTTATATAAATGCCCTCACTGTGGAAAAGAATATCAAATGTCCACAAGTGGATCTACCCTTAAGTGTAATGCCTGCAACAAAGAATGGGAATATACCGAACTCGGTGAATTAGTGGCAATAGACGACAACACTGAATTCTCTCATATCCCTGATTGGTATGAATGGGAAAGAAGTGAAGTCGCTAAAGAAGTAAGAAACGGAACCTATTATTTTGAAAGCCCAGTTCATGTTGATATGTTGCCTTTGGATAAATTCATTCCGATGGGAAAAGGCAAATTAATCCACTCCCTTGATGGATTTAAACTTACAGGTAACTTTGAAGGTAAAGATTATGAGATCGATATCCCTGCCTCAAAGACATACGGAGTCCATATCGAATATGAATATCTAGGTAAGTTCGGTGACTGTGTTGATTTAAATACAATCGATAACACTTATTACGTCTATCCAGAAAGACCTGACTTCTCAGTCACTAAAATATCTCTCGCAACCGAAGAGATATATAAATTAATTCAAGAAAAAAGAGATTCGAAATAATCGGATCTCTTATTTTTTATCGTAATCTTCTAAGAAGGAATGTAATTTCCCTTTGTTTCGATACCCCAATATCATATCAAGAGTGACGTTAGAGGCGCTTTTGAAGATATTTTGCTCTACTTGAGGGATATCTTTCTTTAATTCTCTAATAAGTGACTTAGTCCACTTTCTCATTGATGCGCTTTCATCTTTTTCACTTTCTTCCGTAAAGCGACAAGCACATCTAATGAATTCAAGATTATGATGTTTACTCCAAGCGATGATATCTTTTTCTCTGATAAAATACATTGGTCTAATTAATTCCATTCCTTCAAAATTTGTGGAATGTAATTTAGGAAGCATGGTTTGGAAAGAACCACTATTAAGCATGTTCATTAAGGTGGTTTCAATTACATCATCATAGTGATGACCTAATGCAATCTTATTACACCCTAATTCTTTAGCGGCGTTATATAACGCTCCTCTTCTCATCTTTGCGCATAAAAAACAGGCATTCTTTTCATCTCTTTTATTAGCGATTTCAAAGATATCATTATTAACAAAATGAGCAGGAATATTGAGTTTCTTGATGTTTTTCTTAATTAAATCGTAATTCTTTTTGTTATAACCAGGATTCATAACAAGAAAATGAACTTCAAAATCAAAATCACTATGTCTTCTTAAAAGCATAAATAGCTTTGCCATGCACATCGAATCTTTGCCACCCGAAATGCAGACACAGACTTTGTCTCCTGGAGAAAGAAGTTGATATTCTTTTAATCCTTTAACAAATCGTGACCATAACCCTCTACGATAAGTAGTAGAGAGGCTTTTTTCATATTCGTCAATGTTTCTTAATGTATCTTTCATATTTTTTAGCATATTTATTTTTTTATATTTTTGAAAAATATACAATAGTAAATGAAATTAGGAGTTATTTATCATATGGAAAAAGAAAGATTACAAGAATACGCTAGATTACTAGCAAGAAAAGGAATTAACGTCCTTCCTAACGAAGAAGTGTGGATCAACTGTGGTTTAGACCAAGTTGAATTTGTTCGTTATGTCGTTGAAGAATGTTATAAAGCCGGCGCTAAAAAGGTGAGAGTGAGATTCTCTGATAGTAAAGTAAGTAAACTCCACTATCAATATATGTCTATAAGTGAACTCTCCAAAGTCAGTAACTATTCTCTCGCTGAATATAAATACATGGTCAAACATTTACCAAGTATGCTTCATATCGTTAGTGATGATCCAGATGCTTTTAAAGGAATTAGACAATCAAAAATCACTAAGAGCTCAATGAAAGTCAGTAAGAAAGTGAAACCATTTAGAGACCAAATGGAAAATAAATATAAATGGTGTATCGCTGCTGTCCCTTCCAAAGAATGGGCAAAACTCATCTTCCCTAAATTAAATGAAGAAGAAGCAGTTGAAGCTCTTTGGGAAGCGATATTAAAAGCCTCAAGAGTGGATGGTAACGCTATAGAAAACTGGGAAAAACACGATCATAACCTCTCTCAATACTGTAAGAAATTAGAAGATTTAGATCTCCAATATCTTGAATATAAAGCAAGTAACGGAACTGACTTCAAAGTTGAATTAATTAAAGGCGCTCATTGGGGTGGAGGAAGTGAATTTACAGTCGATAAACGTGAATTCAATCCTAATATTCCAAGTGAAGAAGTATTTACATCTCCAAAAGCAGGAAGCTGTGAAGGAATTGTTTATGCTTCTAAACCACTTTCCTATCAAGGTCAATTAATTGAAGATTTCTCGATTAGATTTGTTAATGGAAGAGTTAAAGAAGTCAAAGCCAAAAAGAATCAAAAACTCTTAGAACAAATGGTGAATATGGATTTTGGAGCTTCTCAACTTGGAGAAGTTGCTTTAGTCCCTTATGATTCTCCAATAAATAATTCAGGCTTACTTTTCTATGAAACATTATTTGATGAAAACGCAGCCTGTCACCTCGCTTTAGGAAGAGGATTTAATGAACTTCTTCCAGGAGATGGACGCGGAATCGATAAAGAAAAAGCGAAAGAACTCGGCTTAAATGACTCGGTGATTCATGTCGACTTCATGATCGGCACTAAAGATTTAGAAGTCACCGGTATCTCTTTTTCAGGAAAACGTACAGTGATCTTTAAAGATGGTAACTGGGCGCTTTAAGGAGGATACACATGGATATAGCAGCAATTATTATTTCTTCAGTCGCAGTAATCTTATTAATCGTTTTAATAATACTTTATTTTAAAAGAAGTAACGTTCAAATTACTCCGATAGTTAATGATAAAGAGATTGGACAATTATCTCAGCAAATTGATTCACTAAAAGAAAGTTTACAAAAAGATATCAAACTCTCTGTCAGTGAAGAAATGATTAAACTCACTGAATCTTCTCTTAATAATTCTGAAAAGAACAATGAGAAGTTAGAAAGATTCCAAAAAAGTATTATTGAACAATTAAACACTCGCTTTGAATCAATCAATAATCAAATCACCTTCAAAATGACTGAGATCAATAAGAAGGTTGAGGATAAACTCGCTGAGGGATTTAAAGGGACAAGCGAAACTATGGCCCAAGTTAGAGAAAGACTTAAAGTCATTGATGAAGCACAAAAGAATATGGAATCTTTATCAAAAGACGTCATCTCTTTAAGAAATGTCATGGAAGGTAACCAAACTAGAGGTCAATATGGAGAATATCAACTTTCTATGGTCCTTCATAATGTCTTTGGGGACACGGTAGGATGTTATCAAGAACAATATACAATCAAAAAAGGAAGAGATGATAACGATGTAAGAGCAGACGCAGTCGTCTTCATGCCTGAACCTAATAAGATGATTTGTATCGATTCTAAATTCCCATTCCCGGATTATGAAAGAGTGATTAACTCTACTGAGGAAAACGAAAAGGAAGAATACAAAAAAGCATTCGCTCGCGCAGTTAAATTACATATCACCACGATTAAAGATAAATATATCATCGAGGGGAAAACCGCTCCTGAAGCCTTAATGTTTATTCCTAATGATGGAGTGTTTGCCTACATTCATCAAGAACTCCAAGATGTCGTCGAATACGCTAGAGAAAAACAAGTTATCTTAACTTCTCCTAGTACTCTTCCAGCAATATTAGTCACCATTAATATGGTAAGAATTGAAGCCGAAAGAGCAAAAAACGTTAGAGAAATCTCTAAACAACTTGGCTTCTTAGGAAAACAATTCAATCAATTCGCAAAAGAATGGGAAACATTCTCTCGTCAACTTGATATGGCTAGTAGAAGTAGAGAAAGACTTGATACTAGAGTTAATCGAATCACTAATAAATTTGATGCGATATCGGGTAATGAAGAACTCGATCAAATTGAAGAAAATAACGATAACGAAGATTAATTAAAAAGCGGTGGAAATATATAAATCCATCGCTTTTCTTATATTGTAATTCAGAAATTATTTCTTTTGGATACGACCTTTATTCGCACCTTTAGAGTTGTGAATTAAGTATGTACCACCTTGGTTTTCCGCTAAGACTTTGGCATATTCAACCGCCTCTTTTTGAGTGTTGAATAATTTGATCGCCTTTTGTCCACCAGCGAACTTCACTTCCCATTTACCGTCCTCTCTCTTAACTAAGTGATATGTACGATAAGCAGGAGCGTCTTTCTTTTCACCAGCTGGTTTTTTAGGAGATTCTTTCTTTTCTCCTTCTTCACTCTTTTTAGGAGCAGCTCTCTTCGCTGGAGCAGGTTTTTCTTCTTCAGAAGCTTCTTCAACAGGTTGTTCTTCTGCTTTTTCTTCCTCAACTGGAACTTCTTCCACAAGTGGAGCAACAGGAGCTTCTTCAGAAACAGGTTCTTCTACTGCTTCGTCATCTCCTTGAATTGCTTCTTTTTCTGCTGGAGAGACTTCTTGATAAACAGGGATATCTTCTTCAGGTTTAGGTTCATTTAATTCTTCAGCATTAGTGGTTGATTTACTAACTGGTTTGAAGAAATCGAAATAACCTGGTTGTGGTTTTTCTTCTTCTGGTTCAGCTTCCACTTCTGGTTCTACTTTTTCTTCTTCCTTAACTTCTTCAACAGGTTGTTCTTCAGCTTTTACTTCTTCAATTGGAGCTTCCTCTTCTAAAGAAGATTCTTCGTTAGATTCTTCTTTCTTTGGTTGAACAACTGGAAGAGGTCTATTCTTTCCATATTTTGCTGCATAGCAAATTGCGAAGATTAATGGAAGGACGTGTAATCCACCTGCGATATAGACGAAATAAGTTAATTTAAAGCCTGGAACTTTAGCGAGAATATACATCACAATTCCAACTGCATATAAAACAGTCGCAACTAAGACGTAGACTAAAATTCTTACATGTGGATTATATTTCTTTTCTTTTTCTTCTTTGAAATAGGCTTTTGTTTCTAAAACGTTTCTCACCATTCCTTTATAAAGAATCAATGTAGCGCCTGCTAATAAAATACCAGCACCTGTGAAAATAACTGGAGTAATAGGATCTCCGTTAGCAAGATGTCCATATAACGCTTCTCTTAAAGCGCGAATTGGAGCAACAAAAATAAATCCCTCAAGACTTAATAAAGTTCCATAAGTTAATAAGCCACAAAGAGAAGCGAATAAAACAGTTAATGCTCCAAAAGTCTTAAGAACACCAACTTTTCTATCATCTTTTCCAGCTTTAACAGTTAAGACGATAAATCCAATAATTGAGGCAAGAATGGCTAATAATCCACCCCAACCTGGTATAGAAGCGGCAATTGAATCTGTTCCTTTCACAAGTTCAAAAGAGAGAAGGAAAGAAAGAGCAGAGAAAATTAATCCAGTATAAGTGAATCCTGCTAAATTAGAAGTCATTCTTCTAGTATCTTTTTCTACTTTGAAATTTGCAGCGGCAATAAAGTAACGAACAATGTGAACAAAATATGTAACTAAGCAACCAACAATTGCAACGACATAGAGTAATGCTTCGAAGTTATTATAGACATACAACTTGAGTTCATCACCACCAGTGGAAATTTTTGTGAATAATTGAGTAAACACTCTAATTAAGTCAATAAAGTTAATTCTTGAGATTTTTCCTGAAATTAAACTCATTTGGAAATCGCCAAATAACGCAGCAATTAACAAAGCACCGATAATCGCGACAAATACTGCATATCCAGCAGAAGGTTTTTTTACTTGTTTTTCTACCATTATGTAAAATCCTTTCTAAAACATTTGATGTTTTTTTGCTCATTTAGTGTATCACAACCATTTAGCAAATTAAAATACATACTTTTAGTATCTTTTGATTTTTCTTGTTGCCTTATTTTTCTAATATATGTTATTGTTATTCAGCAAACTTTCTTAGAACGACATTAAGGTTCTAGGCGGAAGGAGAAAAAAATGAAGAAAGATATTCACCCAACTTACTATCGCTGCAAGGTCACATGTGTCAGCTGTGGAGCGACATTTGAAACCGGTTCAACCGAAAAAGAAATCAAAGTTGATACCTGCAGCAATTGCCACCCATTCTACACTGGCAAACAAAGATACGTTCAAGCTGATGGTAGAATCGACAGATTCAACCGTAAATACGGTCTTAACGAAAAGAAATAAGAAATTAACCGGTTTATCCGGTTTCTTTTAACTTTATGAAAAAGAGATTTTATATTACTACCCCAATTTATTATCCAAGTGCGAAACTTCATATCGGACATGCTTATTGCACAACTTTAACCGATATTTTTGCCCGTTCTAAAAGAGAAAGAGGATTTGAATGCTATTTCTTAACTGGGGCAGATGAACACGGATTAAAAATTCAAAAAAACGCCGAAGCTAAAGGGGTTACTCCTCAACAGTTCGTCGACGAAATCGTCGAAGGATTTTATAAGCTTTGGGATTTGCTTAAAATCAGTAATGATGATTTTTTAAGAACTACTCAAGAACGTCACATTAAAGTAGTTCAAGATGCATTTACTAAAATGCTTAATAAAGGTGATATCTATTTAGGTAAATATGAAGGATGGTATTGCCGATATTGTGAAGCTTTCTGGACTGACACTCAAGTTGGAAAAGATCATATCTGTCCTGATTGTGGAAGAGAAGTCCAAAGAGCAGAAGAAGAAGCCTATTTCTTTAAAACCAATAAATATGTCTCTTCTTTACTTAAATTCTATGAAGATAATCCAAAATTCTTAATTCCTGAATCAAGAAAGAATGAAATGATTAATACCTTCATTAAACCAGGTTTAGAGGACTTATGTGTTTCAAGAACTTCCTTCTCTTGGGGAATTCCTGTTAGAGAAAATAATAAACATGTCGTCTATGTTTGGTTAGACGCTTTAACTAACTATATCTCCGCTTTAGGATATGGAAGTGAAAACGAAGAAAAATATAAGAAATTCTGGGAAAGCGAAGATTGTGAAATCATTCATATATTAGGCGCGGATATCACTCGTTTCCACGCGATATATTGGCCAATGTTCCTCGAATCACTTGGCTTAAGAAAACCAGATCGAGAATTTGTCCACGGATTATTAATGATGAAAGACAGCAAAATGTCTAAATCAAAAGGTAATGTCGTTGATCCATACCCATTAGTGGAAAAATATGGAGTAGATGCGGTGAGATATTATCTCGCTAGAGAAATTAATTTTGGTAGCGATGGTTCTTTCTCTCCAGAACAATTTGTAGAAAGAATCAATAGCGATCTCGCTAATTCATATGGAAACTTACTTAATCGTACTGTTTCAATGATCAACAAATATTTCGAAGGAAAAATACCAGAATATAAAGGACAAGTCACTGAATTTGATGGTTCTTTAGAAAGTATGATCGATAACACGATTAAGAGTTATGAAAACGCGATGGATGATTTAAGAATCACCGAAGCGATTACTTATGTTAATGAACTTGTTAATCGCGCGAATAAATATATCGACGAAACCACTCCATGGGCTTTAGCGAAAGATGAATCAAAAAAAGACGAGCTTGCTTCAGTAATGAATCATCTCGCTAGAAGCATCTATGTTGCTTCTCGCTTATATCACCCAGTGCTTGTATGTGCTTCAGATAAAGCCTTCACTCAATTAGGATTAACTGAAGAAGAAGCAAATTACGTTAATATTAATAATAAAAACTTATTAGATAATCATATGGTGAATAAAGGTGAACCATTATTCCCAAGATTAGATCCATTAGTAGAAGTTCCATTCATTAACGAATTGATGAGCGGAAACAATTAGAGTAGATTAATCTACTCTTTTTATTTAATTATTTATATTGTGTCGCAATCGTGATACAATATTTTCGAGGTAAAAATAATGGCAAAGACAGAAACGGTACATACCAGAGTGACACACGAAATAAAGGAGCAAGCAGATAAGATTTACGCCAAAATCGGACTAACAACCAGTCAAGCAATTAGTCTCTTTTTAACAGCAACTGTTAATAACAATGGATTACCGTTTGAATTAAAAGTGCCTGAAGAAGACGAAGATTTAAAATTTGCAATTTCGATTGCGACTGTTGATGGTGTTGAGCCAGATGAAAGAGCTAAAAAAATATTTACGCTTTATAAGAGGGGCGACATAGACCTTGAAACAGCAAAATTTGCCTTAGGAAGGCTAACAAAAGAATGAAAAATTGGAACAAATAATTTTTAAAGTGCAACTCTAAAGTGCAATTTTGCACTTAAGAAAAAAGAACTCTTTTAGAGTTCTCTTTCAACTTTTAAAGTGCAAAAGTGTCTACTTCTTCTTATTAATCACAAATTTAGTTAACACAAAAGCGACACCAATAGTGAATATTACTCCACCTAGAACAATCCCCACTACCGCTCCTGCGCTAAGAGAATATTTAGGCTGTTGAGGAGGAAGATCTTCCCAGAAAGCATAAATATCGGTAACATCTGTTATGGTAATTTCTTCTCCTGGATCATAACTTTTTCCATCGATTAACCAGTGGTCAAATGTTTTGCCACTAGGAGCACCATATCCACAAGTAGGAAGAACATAAATGGAACCATATTCTTCTTTGGCGTTACTCATTTCTCCGCTTCCACCATTTGAATGATAAATAATATCAAATTCATCAAAAGCCCAAATTGCTTTAATCGTGGTGTCAGCGTTTACTGTATATTCATCATTTGGATCATATGTATCTCCATTAATATCCCAGAAAACAAAATGCATATGTTCAGGAACATCAAAAGTACAGGTTGGTAAGATAATGACTTCTCCGTCATTAGCGGTGTCATGTCTAATCGGTTCTTCTCCATCTCCTGAATAATAATAGATATTCCAAGTAACATCTTTAAACTCAGAAGAATAAACTTCCACTTTTGTCACATTGTGATTAAAAGAAAGAGTGACTCCAATCGATAAAGATATCCCTAAAGAAAGTAATAAGTTTTTAAGCTTCATTACTTTTCTCCTCAACTTTCTTTTCTTCTCTTTGATAATAGAGAATAAAGATTGGGAATAAGAATAAATAGATTAAATAATGGTTAGATTCAATTAAGGAATAAAGTAAGAAAGTTAACACTCCTAAGGAGACAGAAATAGTTAAATCTTTGTCAACTTTATAGCTCTTAATAATCACATATCCTGCATAGATTAAGAAAGTAATATAAGCTAAGAAATAGAATAAGCCACCTTCGGTTAACACAGTGAGAAAGCCACTATGTAAGGAAATAAAGTCTTCTCCATGAGAAATAATATTCATTGGTTTAACGATTAAGTTAGGGATACCAAATCCTCTACCAAGTAACCACCAACCATTAGAAATAATTTGGAAACCATTATCCCAAATATAGCTTCTAGTTTCTAAAGAAAGTCCACCACCAGTAATGTTTTGAATCAAATTATAAACGCTTGGTAAAATCTTCCCTTTAGTGAGATAAGGCACTCCAACTAATATCGCGGCAATAACCACAACAGAACCGATTGATATTAAAGTAATGAGGTTTCTTTTCGCATGTTCTTTATAAGTCACAATTAAACGATAGATGACATAGATAAATGTCACTAAAACTGATAAGAGAATACCGGTTTTACAGAATGTGAAAATTAAATTAACAAATAAGAAACCTGCTAAAAGGTAATGCCACCACTTCTTAGAGAATGAATGATTGATATAGCAGAATATAATTCCAAGCATATATGTCATTCCTAATGGATTACGGTGAGAGAAAAGTGATTTCACTAAATATGGACCGATATCTCCACTACTACGGTCAATACCAGTAACGTATTTAATAAAACCTATATATAAGTTATATTCAGTCGCATAACTATAGATTGCTAATAATATACAAACTGCAAACATGATATATCCTAAGAACTCAATAAACTTAAGATTCTTAAATCTCTTAGGGAAAACGAATAAGCCAGAATAAATCATTAAAAGCATTCCAATATTTTCAAAGATAAAGAAAAGCTTATGAATAGCGCTTATTTGATAATTAACTGGAACAAGATCTCCAACATGATATGGTGAAGTCATTCCTTCAGGAATAAGTCTCACCCTGACATTTTCAGTTCCAGAAGCAGGTTGAACTAAAACCGCGACTAGATTAAGTAAGATTAAAAACGCAAAAACCATAACCACATATTTGTTATATGGTTCTTTCTTTGAGAATAATTCGATATATAGATATAAACCAAAAAAGACAATCATCATAATGCCAAAAATGGTGAATATCCATATAGGTAGTGGCATATTCGCATTTAAATCCATCTGATTCATGAAGCTTTGACCTACTCCAATAAATAAGGCAAAAGATCCCGCCGCTAATAGGAGGAATAAATCAGAAAAACGTAATTCAAGAGAGGCAATAAATTTCTTCATTTTTAAAATTCTAATACTATTTGATAGACCATGATGCGTTTTGCCATGCTATATGGATCGTCTGGATTTGGTTGAGGGCAAACAATATGAACATCAGTGGAGTTAACTGTATATTTAAGCGTTTGAGTTTCATCAACATCTTCTTTTTGATGAGCAGAAATATCGTTTTTCGAGCCATTAACTTCTAAATAGGTATCATAATCAACATTATGGTTTGTGTAGTATTCAGAAGAAACATATTTGGAATATGCTTCACAAACAAATGTGATTGATTTAACTATTGTGGAAAATTTTAATGTTGCATCAACATCATAAGTTCTTGATCCAAGCAAAAGCATTTGTCCGACATTTCTGCTAGGAGTAACATTCCATCCATTTTGGATTTGGAAATATTCTCCAGAAATATTGGAAATGGATATATCTTCACTATCGATGTAATAGTGGTTAATAGTTTCAGCCAATTTATCAGGTTTATCAGTGTTTCCTTGGGTCTTAATGCCACTTTCGTCTACTGAATGAGTGACGGTGAAATCCATAGTAACTGTTTTAGTTTCTTCTTCACTCACAGTAACAGGAATAGAAACATTAAATCCTTCATATGTCGCGGTAACCGTAGTAATTTCTTCAGTTAATGGAGTGGTCAAACTAGGTGAAAAAGAGAAGTCTTCTTCATTTTCTAAATATGAAACATTGTAACTAGTCGAATCACTTTTACTAACTGTCACGGATAATCCACTAGGAGCGAAACATTCTCCAACCGAGTAATCCGCTTTTGTTGGAGAGTTAAGTAAACTTACTCCAGTAATTGTCACAGCAGGAGTAGAAGGGTTATTTGAACAACTAGTAAATAATAAAGGTAATACTAATAATGTGAAGTAAGAACGTTTCATTTTATTGGCCTCAGTAAATTGATTATACCATTTCTAATAAGAAATAGAAAAACCATTATGTTTTTAATATAATGGTAAGAAATGAAAAACAACATTATCAAAGGTACATGTGTTGATATCTCTTCTGAAGGAAAGGGAGTCATCAAAACAGTCTACGGAGTAATCTTTGTAGATGCTTTACTTTTGGGTGAAGAAGCCGAAATTGAAGTGACATACGCTAGAAAAGGTGTCGCTTATGGCAAAATCAAAAGACTAATTAAAATGTCTAAAGATAGAATTCAACCACTTTGTCCCGTTTCCACTGCATGTGGAGGATGTACATTCCAAAATGCAACATATGAATACGAACTAAGATATAAGAAACATAAGGTTGAAGAAGATTTAAAAAGGATTGGTCACTTAGAAAACATCAAAGTAAATGATGCCATAAAAATGGATGATCCAAGCCATTATAGAAATAAGATTCAAGTGCCTTTTGGAAAAGAAAATAAGCGGGTTGTGTATGGTTTTTATAAATCTAACACCCATAAAATCATTCCAATAAAAGGATGTAACATTGAAGATAAGAAAGCAGAACCAATATTAAAAGAAATCGCTTCTTTAATGGAGAAATATCATATCGATCCATATAACGAAGATTATCGTACTGGTATCATCCGCCATGTCTTAATTAGAACAAGCTTATCCACTAATGAAATCATGGTGGTACTCGTCTCTAATGTTGATACCTTCCCAGGAAGAAATAATTTCATCAAAGAACTCACCACTAATCGAAAAGAAATCTCCACGATTATCTTTAACGTTAATAAAAGAGACACGAATGTAATTTTAGGAGAAAGCGAGAAGGTTCTTTACGGAAAAGGATATATCACTGATGAGATATTAGGTCTTAAATTCAATATCTCCTCTAAGAGTTTCTTCCAAGTTAACCCAATTCAAGTACAAAAACTATTTGGTGAAGCTCTTAAATTAGCAGACCTAAAGAAAACTGATACCGTATTAGATGCTTACGCTGGAGTATGTACGATTGGCTTATTAGCAGCCCCACACGTTAAACACGTCACCAGTGTTGAACTCGTTAAAAGCGCAGTCATCAATGGAAGAAATAACGCAAAACTAAATAATATCAATAACATTACTATAAAAGAGGATGATTGCACTCAATATATCAATAAAGAAACCCCTTATTTTGATGTTGTAATCATGGATCCTCCTAGAAAAGGGAGTACACCAGAATTCTTAAATGCATTATTAAAAATTAAACCATCAAGAATCGTATATATCTCTTGTGAACCATCAACTTTAGCTAGAGATCTTGAATATCTTAAAAATGATTATCAGATAACCACAGTTCAACCTGTAGACATGTTCCCTAGAAGTTTTCATGTTGAAACTGTAGCGTGTCTACAACTAAAAAAGCGATAGAATCAAAATAAAAAAATAGCCATAAGGCTATTTCTATTTTTGTAATGACTTAATCTTTCTTAATAGCTCTTCTTAATTTCACTACGTAAATATGAGGAAGAGAACATTCTGGTTGCCATTTTTGTTCATCTACATCAGCAACTTCCCATCCTACAGATTTATATACTTGAAGTTGTTCGTCAAATGATGGACGATTCCAACATTTAATAGTTACTTGTTTTGTTTCGTATTTAGTTACTTCTTCTACTTTTGCGTCAATGATTTCCATATTCATTATCTCCTATTTAATTTGATTATATCACAACAAACTTATTAGAAGGAAAATTTGAAATCGCACTTATCACAATGATACATATTTCCTTTATTAATAATATGACCACCACAACGAGGGCAGATTCTGCTTTCAATTGCTTCACTAATCTCTAATTGGTTTTCATATCGAATTTGTTTAAGATAACCAATATTTTCTAAATGTTCTTTTTTGCTTACTTTCGAAGAATTAGATTTTAATGATTTATATATGGAATCAATCTCTTCTTTACTAAGTTCTTTTTGATACGGATATGAAGAGATGAATAATAACAAATCTTTGTAGTTAATCACGTTTTCATCCGGGATATATGGAGCGTTATTTTTAACGAAAACAACTAAAGGAATGGCCTCAATTTCTTTTGGAAGATATTTTTTCACCATTCTTGTATGACTCTTATTTTGCTTAAGAGGATCCCCTATTCTTTCCACTTTTCCTTTAATATCTTTTAGCCAAAAAGAGTCATGCGTATCACTAATGATTTTCCCATAATAATTCTTTGTTTCAATGACAAACACCCCATGAGGATGAATCAAAACATGATCGATTTGATGAGTCATTTCACTTTTATTATTAACCAAAGTTAAATCATTAAGGATTTTATGATATTCCTTAATTTTGTTATGAAGAATGTCTTTGACTTTCTTCTCCCCTTTTGCCCCACGAGAAATCTTACTCATACATTTCTTCAAAAAAATTATATATAATGAGTTCACTTATGGCAGAGAAAAAAATTAAATTAAGAGATCGAACTTTAAAAAACGATATCAACTTCAAAGCTCCATTTTCTTATCGTGAACTTAGAATCATTGGTTGGGTATTTATTGTCCTAGCTCAAATCGCAGTAATTTTAAATTTAAATGGTAAGATTAATCCTAATAGTGCACCATTTTTAGATGGATGGGCTAACTTCTTTCAATCTCTTTCTTATTTCTCGTTACCATTATTTTTAGTCGCCAATATGGCGTGTATCATTCAAAAAAGAAATAATTTCAAATATATGCTCCTATTTTATGGTGGGGCGGCCTTAGGTATGTATCTTTTAGGTAATTTTGTTGTCTTCCATTATGGAAGAGGAATAATGAATTCAATAAGTCCAACTAGCTGGGGAGAAGCCGCTGATTTATTTGGATTACTTTTACCTGCCTTAGGAAAAAATGGATACGTATTTAATATTTTCATCGATTTATTTCTTTGCTCTTTAATGTATTTCTTCCTATATTACGAACCGAAGAAATTTTTCCAAGATAAGAAGATAATTTGGTTTAGATTAATGGTCTTATTACCAATCTTTTATGAAATTGGTTCAATGGTTATTAAATTTAGAATTACATTTTTCTATATGACGATTCCTAGTTATGTCTTCTTCTTTTTAACTAGTAAACCTCCATTTATGTTATTAGCCTTCTTGTTATTAATTGTCTTATTTAAAATAGATGAGAGAAAACACATCAAGAAACTCAATAAAAGCGAAAAAGAATTAGAAGAACATAAGAAAACTAACGCTCATAATTTGGTAGTCTCAATACAAATGTCTATTATCTTTGTTATTGTCGCCATATTAGACATTATTGTTTCATTTATCATCTTAGCTTCTGTCGCAGTAAATATGCATGCTTTAGAAGATAAAGCGCTTATACAGGCTATAATTAATCAATTAACGAATATCGGTTTCTATGGATCTGCTACATTAGTAATCTTAATCCCAGTATTCCTTTTATTTTCATATAGGAAAGAGCCTAAAAATAAAGAAATTGATAAATTTATTCCGATTGTGGGAATTGGATTAATCTTGTTCGTCTATGTTGAGGGAATCTTCCAAACCATCACTCATCAATTGCCAATTATTATTGAGAAAATTAAAAGCATCTTCTCTGGTGAAGATACACCTCCTGAAGAAGGTGGAGGCGGAGAATTAATTAGAAGAATCGTCCACTTTATTAGAAGTCTCAGGTAGGGACTTCTTTTCTTTTAATAAGACAAATTTTTGTAATGGGAAAAGGATAAGCCCTTGCATAATTCCAATAGTCATCGCTGCGATAGTCGGGGCTAAAAATTCAAAATTCACATTAACTAAAGCGTTAGTAATAACCCCTTGTAACCAAGTAGAAAACGCAATTAACACTATAAGAATGGTGATATAAATGATGTAATGCCACACAGGTGCATCACTTTTAAATGTCTTATGTTTATTTAAGATATACCCTAACGTATTAGCGATTAAATTAGATAAGAAGAATGGTAATAAATACGCCCAAGAAGAGTGACCTACTCCTAATGTGGTTTCAGAGAAAATCTCCGCCATAAAACCAGTTAAAGGAGAATACCATCCTTTCATAAAGAAATATAAAAGGTTTACTAGACCTAGTTGAACACCAGTAATTAATAAACTTATTGCAGTGAATTTAACATATTGCCATAAAGTATTAATCCACTTGCCTTTGTTTTTAGCTTTTTCATCTACTGAATTAAGCCAAATAGTGAATTTACTTTCTTTTTTCTTTTCTTGCATACATCTAATTATAGAAAAAGCTGGTAATTTAACCAGCTAATTTCATTAATAAACAAATAATTAATATAATTTGTGAGTCATTGCTTCATATTCGGCATATAACTTAAGACATGCTTTTCGATCAAGCTCGACCACTAATTTTTGTCTT
Organism: Caryophanales bacterium UBA2753; assembly: GCA_002353275.1. Classification (GTDB taxonomy): domain Bacteria; phylum Bacillota_I; class Bacilli_A; order RFN20; family CAG-826; genus UBA2450. The sequence goes on from DEJH01000041.1 coordinate 25,693, forward strand.
TCTTCAGGTTGTTGCATTTTATAGAACATTGCATCTCTAAAGCCAATCTTTTCTGTATCAAAGATATTACATCCATAATAAACCTTTTCAATATTGGCCCAAAGAATTGCCGCCATACACATTGGACATGGATCTCCAGTTGTGTATAATTCACAACCACTTAAATCAAAAGTGCCAAGTTTTTTACATGCTTTATGAATTGCCATCATTTCGCCATGGCAAGTAGGATCATTGTTTTTTAAAACTTGGTTATGTCCTTTTCCGACCACCACTCCATCTTTAACGATAACAGCGCCAAAAGGCCCACCATGTTGATTACGAATTCCCTTTCTTGCTTCGGCAATTGCCATTCTCATATATTTGTTCATTTTGCTATACCTGCTTTCTTAACTATTTTAAATTATTTTTGTTTTTCTTTCCACTTGATATATACACGCTGATAATATTCTTTCCAAGTCTTCTCAAGTACATTCTTATTATAGAAATCTGAGATGAATTTTGAGTTCTCTACTTGTTCATTATAGTAGGTTACATCGTTTTTAAGCTTATTTATCTGTTCACTGAACTCATTAACGTTAGAGCCACTAACATATTTACCAAAAAGAATAGGTCGATAAAGTTCAAGATCTCTTACTAAAATCGGCTTATGAATATTTGCTATTTCTAATATTGTCATTGGGAAAAGTTCCATAAATGATGGCATAAATAATATATCCGCACAATTGAAGATTTCATTCATGTAAATTCTGTCTAAAATTGGAATATGAACGACATTTTGCGGTAAATTTTTAAACATTTTGCGGTATTTTCGATATCCGTGCATAATTCTTCCAAACGAGAATCCACCTACCCAAATAAAGCAAAATTCAGGATTATTTTTAGCGACTTCAATAAAGTCATCAATTCCTTTTCTGGTTTGAATTTGTCCACAACCCAAAACCACAAATTTATCTAATGGAATATGATATTTTTCTTTTAATTCTTTTATTTTATCTTCTTCTAATTTAAAGAATTTTGAGTGGTCAACATAATTAGGAATATAGGTTATTTTATTAGAAGGAATTTTTAAGTCTTCTAAGTCTTTAATAAAGCAAGGATTAACCACTACTAATTCATCAGCTTTACGATAGAAATTTTCTACGTATCGATCAAATATCTTTTCCGCAAGTTTTGGTAGCTTTATACTCTCGTGATTTTTAGCAGGAATAAAGTGAACATAAACAATGTTGAGATGTTTTTTGTTCATTCTCCATTTGTATGTCGGATTGACAGAGTGAATATGGTAGATATCAAAATTTGATTTTCGAGAATTGATTTCAACATCAAAAGCATCAATCCCTTTGACAAGATTAACTTGCTCTAAATAAGCGCTACTCACTCCTTGTCCAGGAGCGGAGTCTGCTCGACTTAACATATTGATACGTATTTTCATGTATCTCTATTTTAAATAAATAGAAGAGATAAAGAAACTATTTAATTTTAGACGGTAAGTATCTTATAATTGAGATACTTTGCTACAAAAAGGAGGTAATAATAGTGATTAGTAAGAAACTCGCTATCGAAGTATTAAATGAGATGCTTGCCACAGGTGGAGATTATGCTGAAATATTCTATGAAAATAGTAATAGCTCAACCGTCACCGTAGAAAATAATAAAGTTAGTTCTTCTTCTACAAGTGTTTCTTGTGGAGTTGGACTTAGAATCCTTAAAGAAAACCGTTCTGTATACGGATATACAAGCGATTTAACTAAAAAAGGATTAATGGATTTAGCAAAATCCTTAAATAAATCCTTCAATTCAGAAAGAATCTTAACTGTTACTTCTTTAACTAAAATTAAAGGAAAGAATCGTAACGTAATTAATAAAAGTTATGATGATATCCCATTAGAAGAGAAAATCGCTCTTGTTAAAGAAGGTACTAATGAAATTGAATCAATCAAAGATCCAAGAATCGTAAGATATATTGGTAATTTTGGTAATAACCATAGAAGAGTCGCAATCTATAACTCTAAAGGTAAATGGTTCTCTAGAGAAACCGAATTTGCAAGAATCGTCTATCAAGTCATTGTTGCCGATGAAAACGGAATGGAAACTGGCTTTGAAGGACCTGGTTGCCAAATGGATATTTCATTCTTCAAAAACAAAATTAATGTCAGAAAAACCGCAAGAAAGGCCGCAGAAACCGCTTTAATGATGTTAACAGCGAAAGAATGTCCGTCCGGAAAAATGCCAGTAGTTATTGGTAATGGTTGGGGTGGAGTTCTCTTCCATGAAGCTTGTGGACACCCATTAGAAGCTAGTGCAGTTTCTAAAGGATTGAGCTGTTTTGCTGGAAAAGAAGGAGAAATGATTGCTTCTCCTATCGTTACCGCTGTTGATGATTCCACTATCGATAATGAATGGGGATCAATTGATATTGATGACGAAGGAAATCCAGGAGAAAAACGTGTCTTAATTAAAAACGGTAAACTCGTTAATTTCATGATTGATGACTTTAACGGTAGAAGAATGAATCGAAAAGGTAATGGAGCATGCCGTAGACAAAATTATAAATATTGCCCAACAAGTAGAATGAGCAATACCTATATCGACAATGGTAAATCCACACCTGAAGAAATCATTAAAGCTACAAAATTAGGTTTATACGCTGTTTCTTTTGCTGGAGGAAGTGTTGATCCTACTACTGGTGAATTCAACTTTGGCTGTTCAGAAGCCTACATCATTAGAGACGGTAAAGTTTGTGAACCAGTTAAAGGTGCAACCTTAATCGGAAGAGGCGAAGAAATTCTTAAAAAGATTGATATGGTCGCTAACGATCTCGCCTTTGGACAAGGAATGTGTGGGGCGGCAAGTGGATCAATTAGAACTAATGTCGGTCAACCTACATTAAGAATTAGTGAAATCACCGTTGGTGGTAGAGGAGGAGAATTAAAATAATGAAATACGATAAGTTTTTTGCCCTCGCTAAAGAAAGAGGAATAACAGATGCAGAAATCTCAATTTCTACTTCTTACTCATTATCTTTTTCTCTTTTCCATGGTGAAATAGATAACTATGAAACCAATACTTCTTCAACCTATATGGCTAGAGGTATTTATAAAGGAAAAATGGGAGCGATTGTCTCAGATGTTTATGATAAAAACTCCGCTGAGTTATTTGTTAATACCATTATTAATAACGCCTCTGTTATCGAAAATAACGATCCTGTTTTCATCTATAAAGGAAGCCCAAAATATAAGAAAATTAATACTTTTAATAAGGATTTGAGCAAAATTTCGATTAATGAAAAGTTAAATAAGCTTTATGAACTCGAAAAGAAAATCAAAGAAGCTGATCCAAGAATTGTTGAAGTTCAAGTCGTTGGATTTGAAGAAAGTTCAAGTAGCAACACGATTTTGAATTCACATGGTTTAAAACTCACTCAAAAGAACAATAATTACTTCATTTATGGTGGTGCAGTTGCTAGTGAAAATGGACAAGTTAAAACTGGATTCGATTTCTTCTTTGAAAATGATTTTAATAAGATAAATGTTGATGAATTAGCAAAATCAATCGCTAAAGATGCTTACAGTAAACTCGGTGGTTATCAATGTGATTCATCAACCTACAAAGCTGTTTTAAGTCAAGATGTTGTTTCCTCTCTTTTATCAGCCTATATTAATAACGCTATTGCAGAAGATGTCCAAAAAAATTCATCTTTATTCATTGGTAAATTAAATCAAAAAGTTGCTTCAAGAAAAGTAACTGTTGAAGATAAGCCATTAGCAAGAACCTTATTTGCTAGAGGCTTTGATGATGAAGGTGTTGCTACTAAAAACCTTCCAATTATCAAAAACGGTATTCTTCAAACCTATTTATATAACTTAACAACCGCTGCTAAAGATGGTGTTGAATCTACAGGTCACGGCGTTGTAGGTGGAGGAAGTAAAGTCTTCACTTCAACCTGGTACTTAGAAATGAAAGCGGGTAAGAAGAGCCTAGAAGAACTCTTTAAAGAAGTTGATAATGGAGTTTATATCACTGAAGTTCAAGGACTTCACGCTGGATTAAATCCAAGAAGTGGTAATTTCTCTCTTCAATCTACTGGATTCATGATTGAAAATGGAAAAGTAACTCATGGCTTAGATATCATCACCGTTAATGGTAATCTTGTTGATTTATTTAATAACATCACTGAAGTTGGTAACGATTCTAAAGAATTCATCTCTGGAATGAAATGCCCTTCTGTAATCGTTAAAAAGATCGCTGTAAGTGGAAAATAAGTCACTTCCTACATATAATTGACTCGGCTTAGCCGGGTCTTTTTATATTATTTGTCTTTTTTGTTTCCCATTTTTTGACTTTCGGTTATATAATAACGAAAGATTATGGAAGAAAATAAAAGCATCTTAAGACAATGGATTCTCTCGGCAATCGCTAATAGGAGTGGAAAAGAGCTCAAAGAAATCTTTGAAACCATTCCTAATATTGATATTGCTGAGGCAATTAGCGATGTAGAAGATCCAAAAACCCTTCTATATATCTTTAGAGTGGTTGGAAGTGAATATTCCGCTGATTTCTTTGCGGAATTAACTCCTGAACAACAAGAAGTTGTTATTGGTGCCTTCTCTGATAAAGAACTTATGGAACTTATCAGTGATTCTTACGCTGATGATATCGTAGATGCGATTGAAGAAATGCCTGCTAACATCGTTAGCCGCGTTTTAAAAGCCTGTCCAAAAGATTTAAGAGGAGACGTTAACCGCTTACTCAACTATAAAGAAAATACCGCTGGTAGCATCATGACTACTGAATATATCGAAATGAAAGATTCAGTAACTGTTAAAGATGCGATTAATGAAATTAGAACTAAGGGAAAAGACGCAGAAACTGTATACACAATCTTTGTAAGAGATAGTAGACGTACTTTAGTAGGTACAGTTGAATTATCTGATTTAATCTTCTCTAAAGAAGATGAAGTTCTTTCCGATATTATGGATAAAGACTTTGTCTGCTGTAATGTTAATGATGACCAAGAAGATGTCGCTAAAATGTTCAAACGTTATGACTTAACCGCAATGGCGGTTGTTAATAGTGAAAAGAAAATCGTTGGTATTATTACCATCGACGACGTTGTCGATATTATGGAGCAAGAAGTCAGTGAAGATATCGCTCACATGGCGGCTATTACCGATATGGAAGATCCATATCTTAAGACTCCTGTTCTTAAACTGGTTTTAAAATGTGTCCCTTGGATTATTGCCTTAATGGTTCTCCAAGTATTCTCCACCTTAATTCTTTCAAGTTTTGAAGCCGCGATTAGTCGCTTTGCTATATTAGCGGTCTTTACCCCATTAATTATGGACGCTGGAGGTAACTCTGGTGGACAAACCACTACCATGATTGTTAGATCTCTTTCTCTAGATGAATTCTCTAACAAAGACTATGGAAAAGTAATGCTAAAAGAATTAAGAGTGGCCTCTATTATCGGAGCGATTGTTTCTATATTCGCATTTGGATGGTTAATGTTTGAAATGTCTGTAGGTATTGTAAATACCGATTCATTTGATATTTCTGTTACTGCCACTTGGGGAAATAAAACTGCCTATGAATGTTTAATTGCAGCTTTAGTTGGCGGAACATTATTCATCACCATGATTGTTTCTAGATTAGTCGGCTGTTCACTTCCATTTTTAGCAAAACTCGTAAAACTTGATCCAGCCGTTATGTGTGGACCAATTACTACCACAATGGTGGACATCGCTTCATTGATTACTTATTTCTTACTCTGGACACAAGTGATTGGCCCATTATTAATCCCACATTAGGTATTCCTCAACATTACGATACTCAATGTTATCAATAAACATTGATTCACCTTTATATAAAACTGTCATAGAAGAGATATTCAAATATCTCTTTTTTTGTGTTAACTCTAATTTAACTCTATTTTAACTCTATTATTATTTGTGGCTTTCAAAAAAAGAAAAGAACCAAAAGGTTCTTTACTCAACGATTTTGTAATTATTGATCTCTTCCCACTTAGGATGAGCTTTATAAACCAAATCTAATGTTTCGTTATATAAAGAGACTTCATCATGTTTTCTATTATTCGCGACTGAACGATATGCTTTCGCGATTTTCTTACAAGATAATAAGACTTCGCTTAATGAACCATCCATTACTCCTGCAATATAGATATATGAACGGATGACAGGGAAATTATTGCTATTTGAGAATTCTCTTCTTAAATGGAAAGAAACTTCTTCATCATAAAACTTTGCAACTTCCACTGTATCTTTAGTTAATAAGGAAACATAAACATATTGAGCGGATAATTCTAATACATCTTTATCAGAGAGATGTTCTTCATTCTCTTTGATCTTTTTATATACTTCAAAAAACTTCTCATACTCTTTATTAACGATTAAGCTTGTTAATTCAGTAATTGCCACTTCTGGAATAAATTTAGCGGGTTTCTTTACGCTTTCTTCGTTATTTTCGCTAGAAGAAACTTCTCCATTTTCATTTTCTAAAAGCGCGTTAAAAGCGTCGACATCCTTCTTAATTCTAGTTAAACGATATCCATCAGTGAGACTATCAAGTTTCACTGGGATAATGTTATAAATTACCGACATCACTGTAATAATCCCCATCGTTAAAAAATAGTAGGCCATATCACTATAGATGCCTTTGATTTTGTAATAATTAAAGAATAAGAAAAGAGCAACTACAACAAAAGCGAGATTAAAAATCGTTCCATAAATTAAAAATGGATATGGATTTGGTCTTTCTTTCTTTTCATAATTAGGAGAAATTTTAGTTTCTCCAGTTAATCCATCAAAAGATTTAAATCTAAATTTATGTTTTCCTTCTTCATTCGTGTAGAAGTTGAAATATAAAACGTTAACAGAGGTAATCTTATATCCTCCCACTCTCGCTCCTAAAATGTGGCCAAATTCTTGAAGGATAGCGACCACAATCACTCCAGAAAACACTGATACTAAAATGTATAAAGCGTATTTCCAAACTTCATTAAATGAAGAATCATTAAAATGTGATTGAAGAATAGTAAAACCATAAATAATCGCGATCGCGAATACTAATAGATACATTAAGATTCCAAACAAATTTTCTTTTTTCATTGTTCACCTATTATACTCTAGTTTGTGCTTTTAATAGCTTTCTTTACGTTATTTTCAAAATTCTTTGCTTCTATGAAGCTAAATGAAGCAAGTAATCCTTCTAAAGTTTTATGTCGATAATTGCTTAAATAATAGACAGTGGAATGTCCATAACCATAAGCATAAAATCTCGCGATTGATTTTCTAGTACCAATTAATAATTTCTTCTCTTCATCAATACGGTTAATAAATCTTAATCCGGATGTGTAGAAGATATTATAAATAAATTCAAAGAATAATTCTTTTCCAGCAGAGTTAATCGTCGCGTTAATAAACGCTTCATTATTTTGATAATATTTGAAAACACATTCAATTAATTCACGATAGCTATTCGCATTAATCGCGCCTGGTACTTTCTCTTCAAGAAATACCTGAGTTAATAAGTCATAGATATCATGGTAATGATAATAAAATGTTTTTCTCGAAATCCCACACTTTTTAGACAGCTCTAAAACACTGATGGTGTCAATTGGTTGAGAAGACATCATCTCTTTTAAAGTAACTGCTAAAGCGTGTCCGGTTTTCATTTTTATTTAATCTTGCAATATTCTTTCGCAACTTCTGCACCAACTGCAGCGTTATTTAAGACTAATTTGATATTGCTCTCTAAAGAGTCTCCTCCAGTGAGTTCCACAATAGTCTTTAGTAAATAAGGAGTGCATTCTTTTCCTTTAATTCCTTCTTTTTCCATGCTTTCTAAAGCAGTATTAATCGTATGATCAATCACTTCTTTTTTCATCTCATATTGAGCAGGAATTGGATTGGTTAATAAAATGCCACCCACCAAATTATTTTCACGCTTAGATTTGATAATTAATGCCATTTCTTTCGCACTTTCGACTCTATAATCAACTTTTAATCCAGAATGAGAATTATAGAAAGCAGGTAATTCTTCGGTTTGATAACCAAGAACTGGAACACCCATTGTCTCTAAATATTCAAGAGTTAAAGGTAAATCTAAAATAGCTTTTGCTCCAGCACACACCACTGTGACATTAGTTTTAGCGAGTTCTTGTAAGTCGGCGGAGATATCAAAAGTTTCAGTCGCTCCTCTATGAACTCCTCCAATTCCACCAGTAACAAAGACTTCAATCCCAGCTTGATTAGCTAATATCATTGTGGTTGCAACTGTTGTTGCACCCCAAAGTTTTTTTGCGTACACAACAGGAAGATCTCTTCGAGAAACCTTAAGAACTCCCTTTCTTTTACCAAACTGTTCAATTTCTTCAGGAGTCATACCAATAATTGGTTCCCCATCAATAATTCCGATCGTAGCAGGAATTGCTCCATGACTTCTAATCACTTCTTCAACCTTTAAGGCTGTTTCAACATTTTTTGGATAAGGCATTCCATGAGAAATAATCGTGCTTTCTAAAGCAACAACTGGTCGATTTTCCTTAATAGCCTTACTAACTTCTGGGTTAATTTTCATATGACGTTTCTCCTAATAAAAATTTACTATCTAGATTATATTATAATCTTTTTGGACACTGTCCCAAGAGAATAATTTAATTATTTATATTTCCTTCTTTTTAATGAAAAGAATACAATGAAATAGAAATGAAAAAGAAACACATAGCAAAAGATATTGTAACTTATTCTCCTTCTATGGAAGAGGGGTTAAGCGAAGAAATCGTTAACCAAAGAAAAGAAGAAGGATTAGTTAATATCACTGTTAGTCCTACTAATAAAAGTTATACCCAAATCATCTTTGGAAATATTTTTACTTTCTTTAATATCTTGATGTTCGCAATCGCGGCAGTCCTTTTACTCGTCGTAGGAGCAAAAGTCGTCACAAACCTAATGTTTTTAGGAATCATTATCGCTAATTTGTTAATCGGCACGATTCAAGAATGTAAAAGTAAACACACAATTGAAAAATTAAAATTGCTTAATGATTCTAAAATCAAAGTTAGAAGATCATCTAAAGAAGTAGAAATCTTACCTAGTGAGATCGTTTTAAACGATGTCGTTATTCTTTATCCTGGAGATCAAGTCCCAGTTGATGGAGAGATTCTTTCTAAAGAAGTCATCGAAGTTAATGAATCTTTATTAACTGGTGAATCTGTCCCAGTAAAAAAGAAAGCTGGAGATACTTTATTTGCAGGAAGCTTCATCGTTAGTGGAGTTGCTTATTTTAGAGCGGATAAGATCGCTAACGACACCTATGTTCAATCAATTGAATCGAAAGCTAAATTAAGCAAACAACCAAAATCTCGCTTAATGTTAGCGATTAATAAAATCATTAAAGTAATGGCCTTTATCGCTATCCCACTAGCGATCATCGTCTTTGTTAATGAATTTATTCATAACACCATTACTCCACCACTAGATAAACTAGGAAATCCAGTTCCATTATTCCCAACTTTCTGGGGACAAGAGAGTTCTTTAACTAATGCGGTATTTTATGGTGGTACCACTATCGCATATATGATTCCATGTGGAATGGCCCTTTTAGCCTCTGTCGCCATGGCAACAGGCGTTATTAAACTCGCACAAAATAAAACTCTCGCACAAAATCTATATTCCGTTGAACTCCTCTCAAGAGTGGACACTTTATGTTTAGATAAAACTGGAACTCTTACTGATGGAACAATGACTGTCACTGAATATCATCTTCTAGATAAGAAAATCAAAGATGAGGAATTAAAAAAGCTCATCTCCTCATATCTATCCGCTTTTAAGAGTGAAAACCAAACATCAATCGCGATGATTAATAAATTTGGCAAGAATTTAGAATACGCAATTGATAAAACCATCCAATTCTCATCCGCAAGAAAATATTCCGCTGTTAAATTTAAGAATTTAGGTTGGTACGCTTTAGGGGCACCTGAATATCTTACTGGAGAAGATGAACTTCTTAAGAAAGTGGATGAATACGCTAAAAACGGCTTAAGAGTGATTCTTTTAAGTAAGATTGAGGAAGAATTCACTGATGAAAATAAACTCCCAGGAAAAAGAAATAATGTCGCGATGTTTGTAATTAGAGACACTATCCGTCCTGAAGTATATGACACGATGAAATGGTTCTCAGAAAACGATGTCGATATCAAAGTTATCTCTGGAGATAATATTGGCACGGTCAGTTATATCGCTAAAGAAAGCGGAATTAAAAATTATGACAAAGTCTTTGATATGTCGACTTATAAAGAAGGAGACAATTTAGAAGAAATCGTCATGAACCACGCGATTTTTGGTCGAGTCACTCCTGATCAAAAAGCAGATATCATCGCTGTACTTAAAAAGAATGGTAGAACTACTGGAGTTACTGGTGATGGTCTTAATGACCTTCTCGCCTTTAAACAAGCGGATTGTAGTATCGCTCTCGCTAATGGAGCGGCCGCCACTAAAAATGTTGCTAACTTAATTCTTTTAGATAGTAACTTCGCCAATATGAAAGAAGCCGTCTATCAAGGTAGACGTGTCGTTAATAATATCCAAAGAAGTGCCTCATTATTCGTGATGAAAGACTTCTGTTGGTTATTTATCACTATTCTTCCTATCCTATTAGGCTTACAACATATTATTCAACCAACTGTGATGACAATGGTTAATGTCTTTATTACTGGAATCGCATCATTCTTTGTGGCCTTAGAAGCAGATAAGACCAGAGTGAAGGGTGATTTCTTTAAGAATGTTGTTTCTAGTGGAATCACTTCTGGTATGTATATGTTCTTACCAGTCTTATTCATTATGGCTTATGCCTTAATTAGACAACTCTCTATGACAGGAACAGTGGATGTTAATGCATTAAAAACAGTTGTAAGTGATGGACAAGTATTAAAATTTGGTTGGGTAACAGTGATCTCTTTAGCAATCACGATAAGTGGATTTGTAATCTTCTTCTTTAACTGTATGCCTTTCACTAAATATCGAAAATATTTATATGGAATCACTGTTGGAGTAATTTTAGTGATTCTCTATTTAGCACCTGAATTCTTCATTATCAGTGGCACTGATATGCTTGCGGGAGTAGGTGGCAAAATCAGTTTAATGTTTAAATATATCTTCTCTCGCGTTGGGGATAACGCTCAATTTGGGTTATATAAATTAATGGAAACTGAACAGTGGGTATTCCTATTAATATATACATTAATAAGTGTTCCATTATTCATCGGGAACAAAAAAGTCACCGGATGGGTGACTGATAAGCTTCTCTTCTCAAAAAGAGAATTTAAGGACGAATAGGTTTTTGAGAATAATATTTCCTTACCAAATCATATAGCCTTTTTTGTGGATCGGTTATAAGTTCTTTTTCGCCTCGAGATTCCGCTATCCTAATAATCGCTTCTTCAATGCTTAAAGAGTGATAAAGAGGATAAACGCTAGCGAGATAAGAGATTGGTATACTTTTAACAATTTGCTTACAGGTAAGCGAATAAATATATGACCATTCACGTAATAAATATCCAATCCACGCCATAATATGAGGGGCAAGTACTGTTCCTCTTTTCATATGGATGTTACTAGATACTTGACGGTAAATAAGTTCATCGCCGTATTCATAATTAAAGATTTCTAGTCGGTCCATCCAATAGCTATATCTAGAGTTAAGATAGACCTTAATGAAATACATTGAAGGAATCCCTTCTTTTGCTGATCTTTCAAAGATTCTAGATTGAAGTTTACAGAGTTCGTAACATCTATCATCTTTTTCTCTTAAATAATTCATCAAAATAGCTACCCTCCCTTCGATATTTTATTAACGCTAACCTGGCCTTTTGAATGCCTTCGTTAGATAGGTCGTTTTTAAGTGATAAATAGTGTTCTTTTTCTTTTTCACATAGATACATATGATCTATTTCTTTTAGACACTGGCACGCTTTCATACTTTTAAATACATATTGCTTACCTAAATTTGTTGCTGCTAATGCGTGAAGACACGCTTCATCTGTAATTTCGCTTCTAGAAAAAGAGTCAATTGTTTTAAACATTTCGTTATCCGCAATAGGAGCAATGATTAAATCGCTTTCTTCTACTTTGTTAATCAAAGATTTGATTGAATCATTTATTTCATAATCTTTAAAAGCATTACGATAGTACATGACAATATAAAGCCAATCGCGATTTGCGTTCAGTTCTAATATTTTTAAATTAGAATCTTCTTTAAGATAAAAAGCATAAACTGAACTATTTTTAAAATTGCAAACCCAAGTTGCAGCTTGTCTTAACGATTCCCCAGCATAAAAAGCGGTTCCAAAATCCTTTGGAAGAGAAGAATGTTTATTATCAATCTCTCCATCAATATTGTCTTTTGCTCCGTGAAACAAAAGAAGTCTTCCGTTTGCGTCATCTTTATAGATCATTTCTTTTGTTTTATTGAGGTCGAATCTATATTCATTGTTGAAGAAATATGAATAAAACTTCTCCATACTTTGTTCTGTATATCCACACTCGCCTTTTATCAGGTGATTAACAAAAGTCCTAGAGACCCCAACATTATCAGCGAGTTCTTCGGTTGATATCCTAAAGAAATCCATCATTAAATTGATATCAGAAAGCAAATTATAGTTCTTCATAATTAGAGTGTAAACTACTTTACACCCTATTTCAATTTCTTTTTGTTTTGTCTCTTATTTTTAAAATAATCTTTGATTAAGGAAGAACATTCTTCTTCTAATATTCCACCTTCAACATGAGGATAATGGTTCAAATTCTTGATTTCGTTAAAGTTAATTGAAGAAGTAATGGCCCCTCCAGAAGGATCTTTTGCTCCAAAATATACATTCTTAATATAGGATTGATATATCGCTCCCATGCACATTAAACACGGTTCAATTGTGACATATAAATCACAATCAAATAATCTCCAGTTATCTAACTTCTTACTCGCTTTTTTAATCGCTTCAATTTCCGCGTGATTAATAACAAGTTTTTTACTTTCTTTTAAATTAAATCCTCTGGCGATAATTTTATCGTTATGAACAATTACACATCCAATTGGTACTTCATCAATTAAAAGAGCCTTTTTGGCTTCTTTGATCGCTATCGACATGTAATATTCTTTACTATGTTTCATAAATAAGAAAACCGTCGCACACAATCAAGTTACTTAAGGCTGCTATATTCCTATCCTGACCTGGTTCATAGTCAACTGTCGCAACGGCAAAATAATTATAAACAATTATTTGAAATATGGTCAAATTTTATTGTCACAATATAAATTAATGTATATAATCATTTTTGCGAGTTTCCAAGAAGAACTTGTTAACATGGGTCTATAGCTCAGTTGGGAGAGCATCTGATTTGCATTCAGAGGGTCGAGAGTTCGAGTCTCTTTAGATCCACCAAAACTAAAATGATACGCGCTTCGGTGCGTTTTTTTAAAACTTATAAACTAATTATTCTTTATCAAAAGTCACTTTAATAGCAGGTCTAACAGAATGTAATGTGTCATTAGTAGCAGTTCCATCTACTACAATCTTTCCATCATACATAACCATTAAAAATTCATCGCTACCTGTTATCCAATAATATGTACCGCCATTATTATATGTAATTATTTCCGCTCCTTTTGCCCTAGCGTAATCACTTGTGTAACATATTCTATCTTCATCACTATTAAATCCATAATCGATATTGGAACAATCGTTTTTAGTCGGTAATGAGACCGAAATACTTTTATAGTTACTATGAGAAAATGCAAGTGAATTAAAGCGATTACTCAACCAATAATATAAATAGTTATTGGTGTTGTTCCCAAGACCTATCGCTCTTGCATCTATAGCTAAATCCGATAATAAATAATATTCATCTTCGTTTGTTTGTAATATTCTCCAAGTTATAGGAGTGCATTTAAACCAGTATGTCTTTCCACTTTCGATTTCTTCACCATCATTAAAAACATGAGATTCATAACTTGTTAATAAAGCGTCAACCTTCGCATAATAATGATCTTCATATAGATACCATTCATAAAATGATGGCTCGTTTAATTCTTCCAGTGAAGAGATAAGCGCTTCATCCGTAACTCTTTCTTGAGGATATATACCATACGTTAATGTATTTTCATCTAAAAAGAGAGGATCGGCACCGCTAACTTCCTCAATTGAATAAAAGTATGCAAATGCCAATATATTATGAGCAGGCATTTTAAAGGTATAAGTAGCATCACTAACACTAATGTCATTATCAATTTTCCAATAGGCGAAAACATATCCTTCATAAGGTATAGCTTCAATTGTGATCTGTTCATCAGTTCTTCCTTCGCCACTTACAAGACGAACTTCACCCCTATTAATATCAGTAGAATAAATATTTATAGTGTATTTAAATGGGCTCCAAGTAGCTTCAAGAGTTATATCTCCAATCATACCTTTATGAATGCCAGAAAAAGATTCTCCGTTTTTAGTCCACCCATTAAATATGTAGCCATCTCTAATTGGATCAGATATGGTGAATTCATCCTCAATTGTATATTTATTTGGGTAACTAGCTGGGTAGCTATTAAACTTTCCCCTATTAAGGACATAAGTAATAGAGTAAGAAATAGGAGTCCACTGGGCAATAAATGTAGTGTCTTCGGTGTAAGTCCATTTTTCGTTTTCGGAAATGATCTTATTTCCATCTGACCAACCCGCAAATTCATATCCATCTCGAGTTGGAGAAGGAAGTGAAAAAGTTTTATTAAATTGGAAAGATAAAGATGATTCAGAAATAATTCCACCATTAGGATTCAAATTAGCGGTAAAGAAATTTCCGTCATTCCAGACAGCCTTAAAAACCTTATTACCAGTAGATCCATATGGAATACCTGTTGTCGGTACTATTTGACCAATAGAAGTAGAAGACCAGCATACAAAATCATAACCGGGTTTATGAGGATCAGATAAAATCACTTCTTCCTCTTCGTTATATGTTTCTGGATTATCAGGAGAATTAATTCCTCCATCCAAATCGTAACGAATTTCATATTCTTTAAGTGGGGTAGTACTAATACGAGTTGCATAACTCGTTAATCCATATGGAGAAACATCATCGTTAGCTTTGCGTTGATAGAAATAATATAGTTTTGTTGGACTGAGATCAGTGAACAATGGTGAATCTTGGAAAGAGAGAGATTCGTTATGACGATATTCATAACCTTCAACTTTTTCTAATCTTACAAAAGTATCTCCTCTTTCTAATACAATAGGTGCATCTGGTAATAAATACCCTCTACTAGAGCAATTACTACAACCACTCATATGACAATTTGGGCATTCTTCTCCCCATAATGCATATAATGTGTCGTCATAATTAAAACTGATACTATTACCAGGCGAATAAATTGTTGTTGATTTATAACTATTCCATCCAATAAATACATATCCTTCTCTTGTTGGTTTATCATCTGGAAGTTTAGTATAAGAGTCGTGACCTTTCTCTAAGAGAGTTGGACCACCGACTCCACCATTAGGATTAAAATTAATAACATAGTGAAGTCTATCAACATAATCATCCTTATATTGATCTCCACATCTAGAACAAGTATAAATTGTATATCCTTGAGAAGTATATGTAGGTTCAACGACTTCTGTCTCGTATAAATGCCCTAAAGCAGGAATAGTGACATGCTCAGAATTAATGATGGCATTATCATCACTACAACGTGTGACTATATCATAACTACCAGGGTATTCACATGTAGGTTCACATCTATTTTCCTCTACTGTATACAAATGTTGATGGCCTGTTTTTGGGATAATAACTTTAGAATTATAATCACATCTTGTGCATGTATCATATTCAGTATATCCATCTTTTGTACATGTAGGAGCTAGTCCATCATGATGAATCAAATCATGCCCTAAAGCAGGAATAATAACTCTAGTAACATCTAACTCTTGTCCACAAGTTCTACAATATGTGATGTTTTCATAATACCCATCACTAACACAAGTTGGTTTGTGCTCATTACATCCTTCATCAACAAAAGGAACATGAACATGAGGGACAGGATCGACGCTTTCCTCTTCTTGATAGCGGCAATAAATACAGGTTCTATGTTTCAAACCACTAGAATATTCAGTCGGTTCATAATCAAAAACCCACTCGCCAAATGTGTGATTAGCGTAGTCAGATATAACATCATGTCCACATGTTGAGGGATGCCAATGGCCTTCTTCTGAATATGACCAATAATTTGAAAATGTATGCTCGTGAGGAGGTGGTTCTGAATTATTTCCGTTCTGATTCGAACACCCCAAAAGCAAAAGGGAAACCGCAACTAAAACAAATGTTTTGCTCAATATCATAAGTTATTTTTATTATAAATAAATTATGAAAGAATTAATCAAAAAACAAACATAACTAGCAAAAAAACAAGATTGGGCTTAAACTTTTATAATTTTAAACAGTGATCGTGATCTTAAAAATATGTAAAATCTATAGTTGAAGTATGGAAATTCTATAGTTGGACTATGGAATTTCTGAAGTTGTACTTCGGATTTTCTGAAGTTGAACTTCGGATTTTACTAAAATTGAAGGACTTATTGTGATTAATCATTCCTTTGAAATCTATTTAATAGAAAAGTTATGAAAATATACATTTAAAGAATTTCAAAGAAGTGTATAATATTAAAAGCCTGAACACAGGCTATAACTTGGCTGAGTAGCTCAGTTGGCTAGAGCAGGAAGTTCATACCTTCAAGGTCGGCGGTTCAAATCCGTCCTCAGCTACCATCAGAAAATAACGCCGGAAATTCCGGCTTTTATTATATAAATATTTGAGTCGTCCACAATTTGTGGACAACTGAATTGTTATATGTTATCATATTTATATGATAAAACACTCAGTTAGGTATTTTAACAGTAAACCAGTAAGGGCTATTTGGGATAGTGAGGAGTCTTCTTGGTGGTATTCCGCTACAGATTTAATTGATATTTTGGTAGAGCCTAACTCTCCGAAACGATATTGGAATAACGTCAAAGTTCGTAATCCTGAGTTGTCTCCTTTTTGTGGACAGCAAAAATTGCTCGCTAATGACAATAAGCAATATCTTTCTGAAGTAATAAATGAAAACGGAATCAAACTATTAATAAATATCATTCCATCAAAATACAAAAAACAGGTTTTGGATTGGATTAATGGAAGTATGGATCCAATCGACGAACAAAGTAAGCGAAAAGCGTATCAACTATATAAAACAAACTTAATAAATGATGATGAAATCGGCAAAACCGTTTCTCTTCAAAAAATCCACGCTTACTTATTTGAGGGTTTATATGAATTTGCAGGAAAGATAAGAACTAGAACAATCTCAAAAGGTGGATTTGTGTTCGCTAACGGTGATTATCTCCCTCAAACACTTTCTCAAATCGATAGGATGCCTCAATCTACATTTGATGAAATTGTTGAGAAATATGTTGAAATGAATATTGCCCATCCATTCATGGAAGGAAACGGAAGAGCGACAAGAATATGGTTAGATTTAATATTCATTAAAGAACTTAAGAAATGCATTGATTGGTCATCAATCGATAAGAAAGACTACTTTGATGCGATGATGGTTAGTCCAAACGATGACACTAAAATCAAAGAAGTACTTAAGAGTGCGTTAACAGATGATATTGATAATAGAGAACTATTTTTAAAAGGAATTGATACCTCTTACTATTACGAAGAAGTTGAATAAAAAACAGTGACGCTTTAGTTCGCCACTGTTTTTGTTGTATCTATGCTCTCACTAATTTAATTGTCGCGGTTGCACTTCCATATTCATCAACACTGATGTTGGTGGCTTCAAAGCTCCATCCTAGAGATAAACCACTATCGAGTTTGCCATCTCCGTTAAAGAACTGAGACTTATATGCTTCCATTGAGAAGCGATCACCTTGTTTGAAGATGTTATCTTCTCCAAACACCGATAATGAACGATATTCTTCATTAACATCATTTCTGATGTAGTGAATCAAATCAAAATCAGTGTCAACACTATTATTTGTGTATTTGTGCCTATGGGTTGTTGAATCAACTTCCGCATTAACGTGCCACACTCTGATTCCGACTGAGTTCGCTCCTTTCATGCTTAATGCATGATAAGCATTTAATCCAGTTGGAGTATATAGATCTAATAAGATATATTCATCAAATATCTGTTTTGATTCATCCCAATGTGGAGTTAAAAGAATCATATCTCCACTAGATTGAGAATCATGGATTGTGAAGGTAATTTCATCATCTAAAGAAGTATCACTGCTATCAAAGACATATGGAGAAGCAAATCCCATCGCCATTAAGTTATATGGATCATGTCCTCCCTTATCACTTGATTGCATAGTGAAGGCACCAGCTGGAGTAGATTTCATACTTGTATCATAGATATCAGGAATACCTAATGCGTGAGCGAATTCATGGATTGTAACCGCCCCATTAATTCCATGGATAGATGATAAGTTATCTCTTTCTAGTTGCTTATAGGCATTTGCAGAAAGACCACTTAATCCATAGATGCCTAACGCGGATACCCAAGTATAGCTAGGAATAGATGGTTCATACGTATATGAGTTATATAACTTTCTGCACCAACTACTACTGACAGGATAGCCATTTCTCATACAGTGATAGTTCACTCCATAATATGCAATAACATGGTCAATCTTTCCGTCATTATTCGCATCATAATCACTTCTTGTTTCAGTTGTGCCACTTTCATCAAAGTACCACTTAACTGCATCCGCTACTAAAGTGGTGATATTTGTGTCTTTATCACCATAATATGTAGATGCCTTACCACATTCATACCATGGGGTGACTGTTCCACTTACTTTAAGTTCACCAAGTGATTCTTCAAGATAATATGTTCTTAAGCTACGATAAGTAACTTCATCATTATTTCCAAATAAACTTAAAGTTAAATCGTTAATGATTTGTTCTTTATGTCCTTTTTCTTCATTAATGAAGTTAGAAGAATCAGTAAACCAAATTGGGATTGCTAAGACTTTGACATCCCCTTTAGTGGATGTTGATACATGATTATTATTTTCCCAATAAGAATGATAATTCTGAGTTAATTTGGTTTTACTATTGCTCTTAGTAACAGGAACATTAAGTGAAATAGATTTACTAACACCCTTATATGTATATGTAAGAGTGACTTTCTTCATATTTTCATCGGAAGTGTCTTCTAATGAAATTCCTAAATCATCACTTCCATTAATCGCTTCTGGTTCACCAACTTCATATACCGCATAAATCTTACCAGTAACATAAACGTTATTATCAACGATAGTAAAGGCGTCCGCCCCTAAAGGAACATAGATATCAATAAGGTTCTTGCCGTCAAATACTTTCACTTTTGAGTGAATAGCCTTTTCTTGATCACTATCTTTACCATAAGTAATCGTGATATTAGTCTCACCAACCCCTACAGTTTTAAAAATTCTTGAATAACCATAAGAGGTTGATCCATGAGTCAAGGAAACAACAGAAGTATCTTCGATCTCGACTTTGATAGACCCACTTAATGGATTAATTTCATAGTTATCATAGAAACACACAAATGGAGTGTTGTCCGTACTCTTTTCAATTAATAATTCATCATTATCGCGTAGTTGAGTTCTGTTATTGCCATAAAACACTTGTAAGACATCTGGATCATCATGAGTTAGAGTGAGTTTACAAGTAAATCTCTTAATAAATACGTCATTACTATCTAAAACATTGATGTAGAAGTATTTGGTGCCGTAACTTGTCGTATTATTAACATCAATCATGAAAGAGATGTCTCGATCATCTCCAGTAAAGATGACTGAATTTTCATCTTTTGGTTCAAAAGTTAAGGAATAATTCTCAAAGTTAGTAATTTCAATCTCTGGCATTGGGTAGAACTTTCCAGACATTGGAATTGAGATGTTGAAATCAAAGTTATAGCCAGAGTCACCTATTGTGACTTCATCTGATCTTGAAGTTAATATTGCTTTCACATTCGCATATTGATCACCAACAGTGATGAAGATGTTCATTATATCAAGAGCATAAGACTTTCCTTTCTTCATCATTTTGATTTTTAAATCTGCTCGATCACCCACTTGAGCGGTTTCTTTTGTGGTGATGTTATTATTTGTGTCTATTGAACAAACGTCTTTATATGTGTCATTAAAACTAAATTCATAAACAAGAGAGTAATTGCTACCAGTGTAATCCCCCAAATCACAAGATAAATGATATTCACCACTTAAAGGAAGATCTAATGTATACCAGATATTAGTTTCTCCAGAAACATGTTTCACTAAAGAATCATCTTCTTTTATATGGATTGATGGAGTGCCTTCTTCTGGATCTCCACCTTCTTTACCTCCGCTTGAAGAAAAACATCCAGTAACAAAAGGGGCTAATAATGATAATGTAAATAAACCAGTCAAAAAATGTTTTTTCATTTTTTTACTCTCCTATTAATTCTTTTTAAGTATAAATCAAATTCGTCATGTATTTTATGTAGAATTCATTTTTTCTTGAGTCAATCAAACAATAACTTTTATTAACATTCTCAATAAATGTGCCTGTTTGTGTCCTACTTTATATGATATTCTATAATACAAGGAAACCAAATATGTCAAAGATTTCGCAAGAATTAAAAGTCCTCTTATATCTCAATCAAAGATATACGAGATCAAAATGGATTACGATTAAAGAAATCGCTAATTATCTTGAAGTTAGTAATAGACAAGCTAGACGATATCTAGAAGATTTAAACATGATTCCAGAGATTGATGTCGGCACTAAGCTTGGTCGTAATGGAGGATATCGCTTAAGAACTCCATTAGATAAAGGTTTTGCCATGCCAGAAAACATCGTTTTAGCGTTATCAATCGCGATGAAACGTAATGAGAAAATAGAAACTGTGTTATCTACCTTACCAAACTACGTTATTACTGATTCGATCATTGGAGATAATGAAATAGAGAATGACTCATTAGATAAGTTAGAAATCATCATCAAGGCAATTCAGAACCAAAAACAAGTCGCTTTCCACTATCAAGATATCCCTCAACTATATTTAGTGGATCCATATAAAGTTGTTTTAACAAATCACACCTATTACTTATATGCAAGGCATGACGATGTCACAAAGAAGTTTGATATAAGTGATATAAAGGAATTAAAACAATGTGGATCTTTTAAGCCATCAAGCAAAGTTAATGATGAAATACTAAATAAACTAAGTAGATACGGAGTTAAAAACGGCAAGGAAGCCACCTTAAGAGTTAAATGTGTAGATATGAAATCCTTGTTAACTTTTGATAAATATTTTGAAGGTAAAGGGGTCAAAAACACGAAAGAACTCACTTATTCTGTTATTGGTAACAGTGAAAATGAACTCTATTATCCATTGTTTAGAATAAGCACAAAGAGTTATAAATTTTTAGACGAGGAATTCAAAAAGAAATATATAACTTATTTAAAAAATCAAATTAAGAGTATCAAGGAAAAATAATATGGACTTAAAAGACGAATTCGATTTAGCGGTATATGAAAGTATCCCTTTTCATGGGCACATAAACACCAAAAGAAACGATAACAAATACTATGATGATGCCTATGCTGAACCAATAAAGAAATATTTTAAAAGTAATGGAGTCGAGTCATACGAGGTAAACTACAGCAAGCGATATAAATGCACATCTATCTGTGCCTTTGCTTCTAGTGGTAGGATTTGCTATTTATATTTCAGACCAAAGAACGCTAAATTTGAGGAAAGCCTATCTAACGACTTATCAAACTCCAGGCCAACAAAAATGGATGCCGTCGTTAAAGACACTAATTACGAATGCAAATGCCAAGAAATCGTTAGCAAATCACATACACCATTAAGTGTTAAATATTTAGAATCAAATCTTTTTAAAGAATTTAATGTTAATAATTACAACGTAAAACCAGTTGAAGAAAAAGGTGAAGAAACCGGCAAACCATCAATAAAACAAGTTTTGGAATTTGACGTTAATGAACTAAATATAAAGTTGAAAGGCAAAAATAATTATTCCAATCTTCACTTCGACTTAAAACAATTGATTTGCCACCTAATCGCAATCGCTAATAATAATCAAAGCAATTCACCAAAAATTCTGAAATATGTATTTTTCACCCCTAACAAAGAAGTCGTTTTGAAATATAAGAAGGTTGAAAAACTGTATAAGGAGTTGAAAGAAGAAATAAACGCAATATTAAACAAGGATAGTTCAATTTCTAGATTTGCGGAGAACCACAACATTAAAATCATAATTGATGACTCAAGTTTTGTGGAAATCAAGGACGTTGAAGACTTCAATTACCTAGAAGCTTTTAAATAGTAATAAAACATAACTAACCCGCCATTATGTGTCCTACTTTACATGATATTTATATTATGTAGAGAAAATGAAAGGACACTATTATGGCGGTTTTTAATAAGAAGAAACTATATAGTATCTTAGTGAATACTTATGATGTTGAAAGTAAAACAGCAGAAATCATCATTGATAATTTAGAAAGTAGGCATCATCTTTCAGAATCAGAAGAGATATTGCTTTTGTCTCACGAGATTCCTCAATCTTTTATTAATGAAATTCAGCAGATGGATAGCACTACCTTTGTAGGTCCATTCTTTTATATAGGTGGAAAAATATTCGCTTCAAAGAAAAAGGTATCACCTTTTGATCAAAAGCAAAGATTCTTTGATTCAGAAATATCTCATTTCGATTTCTTTAACACTCTTCTTATTGATGGAGATTATGGCAATTATCCACGAGGAAGAGTGATTTACGACTCTTTAAATTCAACATACCTCATATATATGGATAAGAGCCTCTTCAGAAAAAACATCAAAGAACAAATATTGATGGAATTTGGATTACAGGATGAAAAAGTGAGTTTTAAAAATGACACTCACTACACTCATGATTACTTATAAATATGTTTGAACTAATTTGTATGTCTATTTTAGGTATCGCTTATATCGATGCATTTGTAAAAGAAGAAATAGAAGAGAAAGCGCAAAAAGAAAAAGAAAGGATTAACGAAATAAAAATATCAGTGTTTTGTTTTGCAATTAGACATCATCTTAATTATGACAATGTCGTAAAAATGCTCCAGAATAAAACACTAAAATTTGAGGATATTAGAAAAGATAGATATGAACATAAATAAAACCAAAGAACGGATCATTAAAGAGTTATCTATTAATAAAATTAAAGGGATTGGATGGTTACAAAAGAAATATAAGATCAGCTTCCGCTTAGCGAAGGAAATCTACCTCGAACATTGTAATAAATCATAATACAAATACTACTACTTTAAGATGGTATTTTTTTGTCACATATTTATATAGATATTGATTGAATCAATTCAATTGTTTTGTTAAAGTAAAAGTGGGAGAGCGAAATAATATTATGCCCACCCAAATGTCGATTCAGAGACATTAAACCTGATGCACTTGTGGTGGCGCACAATAAAACGCTAATACAATAGGTGTTAGCAATGTCACATATACATTGCGTGATACAACCGATCTTCGCGATGTGATCCCAAATACATCGTTTGAGACAATCGACCTTCGCAATGTGGTCCAGAAAACATTGCTTTTTTATTGAAAGAAGATTAAGGAATAGGATGACTACAAAAAACCCTATTAGTAAATCCACAATAAAACATAACCATAATCAGCAAAATATTAAAAACGTGGTAGTTTTTACTATTTAGTTTGCTTAAAAGTCATTTATGACTTATTATCATATTAATCCTTATGGATCAAAAAAATCAGAACCGTTCTAAATATATATTACTAACCGTATTATTCATTCTTCTTTTAGGGGTGATTATTACTTTCCCTACTTCTTTAGCTTTAGATTTTGCTAGTAAGAACACTTATCGACTTGTGATATTTGGTTTTTCTGTTTTTGATATATTCACTTTGTTATTTTTATCCATTGCTGAATTTGCCTCTCTATTTTTTGATAAGACTGCAAATAAGAAGACATTATTCGCTACAATTTTCTTTTTAGTCGGATTCTTATTCTCTTCTGATTGGTTTGAATCAGTCAAATATATGGGAGCGAATATCACTAATGAACTCATATTAATGTGTTCCATCATTTCTAATATCTCTTTATTGATTGGAATTATTTTCTTATTCAGTTTTATCCAACAAGATTATGAGATAAAGAAATATAATATCTACCACTATTTCGCTTTATCTTTGCCGACAATTCTATTTATTCTCTTCTCGATTATTCAATTAGATATTGGAGTGATTATTGTTACTTCTCTTGAATGTGGATATATATTCTTCTTTGTTATTCTTTATTTAATTAAACTCAAAGGAAAGAATGATAACTTCGCGGGTTATATATCTTTATTAATCGTTTCTTTAGTAAGTGTTTCTCTTTTATTAAACGTCTTAGAATTTAATACATATATCCATCTATCTTCACTAGGAATGGTCTCTTTCTTATTCTTTATTATCTATAGCGGATATATCTTCATCTATGTCAATTATCTGATTGATAAAACGAAAAAGACATATAACTATGAAGATAAGATTAAACAAAGTGAAATTAATATAGATAACAAGATGGAAGTGAGCTGTTTTAATTCTTTTGATTGTTTTTATAAAGGTAGTAGAGTGAATTTCCCATCAAAGAAAAGTAAAGAATTCTTCGCTCTTCTTGTTTCTCTTAACGGAAAAGCCTTAACGATGGAAAAAGCGATTACATATCTATATCCTGATAAAGATATTGAACTCGCTAAACGTAGCTATCGCGATATCGTTTATAAATTAAGAAGATATTTCCAAATCATTAAGTTTAATGGAGTAACCTTTAAACGAGCAGAAACAATATTAGATATCTCCTATATCAATTGTGATTATCTTGATGTCATTAACAAAAAGAAAAAATATGATTCTTCTTCATTAATGCCTGAATATGATTGGTCAATAGAACTAGAATCAACTTTAGAAAATATTTAAATAATTTTGGCACTTATTTGGCACTTACATCCCTATATTAATTTCTAAGTAAAGAAATAATAGGAATTTTTAATGGTTGGACAATTTTTTAAATCACTTGGTTTAGCGATTCCAATGGCGATTATAGGCGCCATCTATTTCGCACTTGGCTATGCGATGCTTTCAGTAATAAAAGACACATGGGCGGCGATTATCGTTTTATTCTTTATCAATATGTTCATTACCTTTATTTTCACGAAGATTAATTCTGCTCTTTGGCGAGGAATGAACTTCATGTATCATTTCTGGGTTTTAGCAGTTGTTGTCGGAATGTATTTATATTTCTATTACAACCAGTTAAAACTAGAAGATTCATGGTCATATTACATCGTTGGTGAATTCACCATCCTCTTCTTTATTGTCCCAGAATGTACATCAGGTTGGACGAGTTATCTTGTCACAACTTATATTGATGATGTCGAAGTGGATAGTTATATCTCTAAAGAATATACCTCAGGTACTTTAGTGAAACTTGGTTTTATGGCGTTAGGCACTGCTTTATTCTCTTTAGCGATTGTCTTTTTCCACACGACAGGATTCTTCATTGTTTTTGGTGGACACTGTTTATACCTACTTGTAATGTTCTTAATCGGATTAAAAGGATTTATAGACGATCGATAACACAAAATAGTTAATTAATCATTGATGAAGCAAATGATTGAGGGAGATACCTTAGAGAAATCTAGGGTATCTTTTTTTAACAAATATCTCTATGATATAAACAGGAGGAAACATGATATGACAAATTTCCAAGTATATCGTAAAACATTATCCTATTCCGCTTTAGGTTTCTTAGTGGATCTATTCGCTATGGCCTTATTAGGTGGATTAACCGCTGGAGGATTTTTAATCTTTAACCAACAAACTGATAAAGCCTTAATCGGAATGGCCGTAGGTTTTGCTATTGGAGTGGTACTCGCTATATTAATCAGTGTCTTTATTTCTAATCGAATTAAAGCCGCTCAAATCGCGATGATGGTTAAAGGAGTAACAGAAGGAAATCTTCCAGAACATACCTTCTCAGAAGGCTTTAAAGAAATTAGAGGAAGATTTGGTAAAATCACTGCCTTCTATTTCATCACGAGTGCGATTAAAGGCGTCTTTAGACAATTAGGTAGAGCCATTAACCGTTTAGGTACTGCTTTAGGAGGAGATGTTGGTAACAGCATCACTTCCGTGATCAATTCCGCGATTGAAACTATAATCGCTTATTTATGTGATTGCTGTTTAGGTTGGATTTTATATCGTAAAGATGAAAACGCTTTTAAAGCAGGATGTGAAGGAGCAGTTATCTTCTTTAAACACGGTAAAACATTCGCTAGAAACGCTGGTAGAATCTTCGGCATGGGATTATTATCCCTCATCTTAGTGGGTGGAGGTGTATTTGGTTTATCTTATATCATCTATGCTCAATTCCCATCAATGTTTGAAACATTAAGAATGGAAATCATTGAAGCCTTTAATAGAGGTGGAGAAGTGATGCCAGAAGCCCTTAACAGTGTAAGAAATTTAGAGCTCATCTTTGCAGGAGCGACTTCATTAATCTTATGGTCCACAATCCATTCAGTCTTATTTAGACCATTCATCTTAGTGGGTGTTCTCCGTAACTACATGGAAGCTGGCTTAAAAGATGTTCCTACTGAAGCAGACTTTGCAGAACTTGATAAGAAATCACCTAGGTTTGCAAGACTTCATAGCAAAGTAGAATAGTTGATTAAACGAAAAACCACAGACATTCAACATCTGTGGTTTTCATATACCTTTCTATCCTAATGTGCATTTAGCACAGAAGTCTTCTCACTTACTCTCTAAACACGATTCAAACAATTCTTTTAATTCGTATATGTCCTTACTAATTACTTCGTAAACAGTTGTGTAATCAGTAGCGCCATATTCATGAACAATTCCGTTTCTAAATCCGACTATATCTCCCCATGGAATATGTTCGTACTTCTTCTTAAAATCTTCAGACAATTGATTTATATGCTCTATCATCTGTTGAAGTCTAAACATTGTCGCATCAATGGTTTTAATGTCACTAATGAATTCTTCAAAGGATAATCCTTTCGTGTAATTGATAATCGCATATAGCTCAATTAAGGATTTCTCGACATAATACGAATCGTCTTTGCTACCCATATATTTTTATACCTCCTTTCATTATTTCGTTAACTAAGTCGATATTGTTATTAAGTTCACTACTTCTAATGAGATCAACTTTTTTGTGGAGTGATTTTCTTAATTTCTCGATTAATCCAATAAACTCTAATCCTTGTAATTTGGAAGAAACATAGAGATCAACATCACTCTTTTCATTAGCGGTTCCTTTAGAATAACTTCCAAACAAATAACAAAAATCAATCTTATCTTTGTATTCATCATCAAATAGAGATGTAACAATATCTTTAATATCTTTAATTGATAAAAGTCCTTTTTCTTCTGTTATCTCACATTTTTCCGCTAAAGCATCGATAAAAGCTTTTCTCTTAAAACTATCGCCATATTCATTATCACTTTCATATCTACGATAAGTTCTAACTGGAATATCAATCATTGTTGCAGCGTCGATTTGAGATAACCCATATTTTTCTCTAATTTCTTTTAGTTCCATAATTGTTTTCCCAATATCAATATACCATCGTTGTCCTCTTAATAAAAGAGAAAAGGGACAATTTGTCCTCATTGTTTTAGTTTAAGAGGACAAATTGGACTATCACCTTAAATATGAATATCTCCATGTAAAATATTTTGAATATCTTCTTTAACAGAGTGAATATCACTATTAGATAATAATGGGATAATCTTCTGTATTTGATTTGGCGTTTTGTTCCACCACTCAAGTTTTTCTAATAACTCAATCATTTCATCATCAAATCTTTTTCTGATTACTTTAGCAGGATTACCGACCACTACTGAATATGGAGGAATATCGCTCGCCACTACCGCGTTAGCGCCAATAATGCATCCATCCCCAACTTGTACCCCTGGTAAAAATGTCACATTTTGACCAATCCATACATCATTACCAATAACAGTATCGCCTTTATAAGGCAAATCTTCTTTTTTGGTTGCTTCTTGTTTCCAACCATTAAAGATATAAAAAGGATAAGTAGAGACTGAATTCATTTGGTGATTCGCTCCATTCATAATAAATTCAACACCTCTACCAATTTGGCAGAACTTGCCAATGATTAACTTATCTCCAATAAAATCATAATGATGAGTAACATGCCTTTGGAAATTCTGACCATCAAAATATGTATATTCACCAACTTGGATGTTTGGAACACCCATAAGAGTTGGTTTTACGTATACAACACTTTCATCTTTTGATTTAAGTGGATGTATCCTTCTCCAATCTGGTTTATCAGCTTTTTCAGCTCTAAACATTAAATCATCAGTTTCTCGATCAGATAAATCTAAGAACTCATTTGCATTAACATCAAATTCAAGAATTAACTTAATGACTTTGTCAAAAGACATATCAGTTAATCCTGTTTCAAGCTTATTAATCATTGATTTATGAGTGTACCCTAAAGCCTCCGCAAATTGTTGCTGAGACATGTTGTTTTCTAAACGAATCTTTTTGATTCTATCTCCTAATACTTTGTACGCCATATTGTTCCTTTCTAACCTGGTCGAATTCGACCACTTTAAACGCATCAAATTCGACGCGTTTAATCTAATTTGCTCGAATTCGATCAAATTAACCGTATTTTTCTATAAGCGGCTTAAATCTTTGTAATTTGACACGATATCCAACAGAAATAATAATATCCAAACTATAAAATTTATGTGTCCTAACAATTGTTCTTTTACCTTCCAATTGAACTTGTGCATTTTTTGCACATGTTGATTGTTCATTATAGACACTATTATCACTTTCATTCTACTTTAAATTTAATTAATATTCTACGAATTAATGAAGTATTTTGGATATATAAAAAAGACTTAATGATCACATCTTATGATCTTTAGGTCTTTATTATTTTATATGTGCATTTTTTGCACACATGCTTATTTTGTCGCGTATAGCCCGTGTAAATTACAGTGTTCCACAACACGGATTACTTTCTCTCCTTCAAGAAGAGCGAACTTCACTACTGGTTCTTCTCCTGGTTTTAATACTTTTCTTTGATTACCAAAGTTAGTTTCAATAGCGATCCATTCAATATAATGATTCTCCATCATTGGATGCTTCACTTCTCCAACAGTAACAGTAACAACATTATCTTTTACTTCATATACTGGAACATGTTTCTCTACCGCTCCATCAGAAGTATTAGGAATCATTTCACTCATTGGTTCACCACAACAAATAGTAGGTACGTTTCTTTCATTAACAATCGCGATAATCTTCCCACAGTGTCTACATTTAAAAAATTTCATAGTCGCCTCCTTATATATCCTTATATTCTTATATTAATATATGTATCCCTTATTAGAAAACACTTAAATATGAAATAAGTGTCCTCTAATAAAGGGAGCTACCCTTCAATATAGGTAGCTCACCAATTATTGTGTTTTATTAGTCTTCTTTCTTTTTACGGAGTAAGAAGTAACCACCGATTGCAATCGCTGCAATACCAACAGTGACAATCACGATGATTGAGGTGTTAGTGGTTTGAGTAGAAATGACATTGAGCATGATACGACCATTACCAACAGGTGATGGACTTCTGTTCATAAAGTCACTTGAAATAAGCACTGGATCCACTCCACCAACAAAGTATTTGCCAACGATATAATCGTATCTGGCAACACATTCAGTAATTGTTGCAGATACTCCTTCAGCGTTCTTTGCAAATTTCGCTTGATCTGTAGTACTTAATTTGTCATATTCGGCTTTAAGTAACGCCCAAGTCCAACGAGTATCGCCCTCTTTGAAGTTGAATGTTGGTTTGCTTGTTCCTGCTTGAGTACATGAAATAGCACCAAGGAATGTTGAAGCAAAGCTTGTGGCCTCATCTCCAACATATAACACAGCAATTGATTTAACACCATACTTTGAACTATCTTGTGTACCACTAATTGTAATTGTGATTGCACCAGAAGCGTTACCACTAAAATTATATGTCGTAACAGCGCCAACTAAAGATGTTGATTTCGAACAGGTAAAGCTACTAGATCCCACTTGTACAGAAATATCAGAGCCTTCAGTATTTGACATAGCTTCAACAACGACATTTTTAATAATTCTTTCTTCATCGGCTGGTGTAGTTAATGTTAATGAACTAACTTTGTCATTGTTTGAACCGTAGTTGATACCAAATACTTCGCTAAATGCGTTTTCTGAAGCATTAGCCTCTATTGTCCATTCAACACCATCAGCAGCTGTTGCTGATCCGTTACATTTTTCTGTAAATTCCATAATAGAGGCTTCTTTTGAGTGATCTCCAACAGTAACTGTAAATGTTGTTGCAAGATAAATATGTCCTGCATCTTCTTTTTTTGTAACTGAAATTGTTACTCTTCCATAACCAGTAGGCTGAACTCTATTATCGTTAGTAATTGAGGCGATGTATGAGTCTTCACTAGTTAATGAATATCCAGTTACAGCAGATGTACCATCAGTGATCGTTGGAGTTGCAACACCATCAGCGACATCTAGATTCATATTTGAAGCAGCTAGTTGAACTTTTGGTTTATCGGAAACCTCAAAAGTAACAGTAATGTTTTGTACTTTGTCTGTTCCAGATGAGCTAACAATCGAGAAATATTTGCCTCCTACAGTTGTTGATTCTGTTGGATGTTCACTATTTCCGTAATAATTTGTGAAACTTCCTTGCAAAACGGTGTCATTGTATGAAATACCTGTAATTGTTCCAGGTATTTCAGTGGTGTTATACAAATAACCAACTGGACTTCCTTTAAATTGCATAGAAAGTGTACCGCTTGTATTGTTTTTTATAACATTACTTGTTCTCCAACTAATATCAATTGAATCATGGTTGGTACAAGTGGCTTTTGAAGTCTTTATCGCGTTATCTTCGTCACCATATGAACTCTTGGTCAAATCAGAATAAGACATTGTAAAAGTATATACTAATTTTGGAGCCTCAACTTCACCACTAACAGAATTATTTGTTAATGGGGTGGCACTTCCTGGGATAGTAGATTTCTTTGTCGCTGTAACAGAAACAGTACAAGATCCGGCAGTAGAAGGAATTGTTGTACTTGATGATAAATCAACATACGCCTTAACATTTTGTCCAGTTGATCCAGACAAAGTTCCTGTAACGGTTAAATTACTATAATCCCAATCTGTAGAACCGGCATCAGAAATCGATGCAGTAACGGTTCCACCAATAGCTGTAATAGCATCTAATGATTTAGACCATTCAGCATAAAGAGTAACATCGCTAGAAATTGTGAACGTTGCTGAACCACTCGCAGCGTAATGAGTTCCTTCACCATCGTTTTGAGTGTTCCAACCAGTAAATGTATAGTCAGTTTTGACTAACGATCCTGTGTTTGCTTTTACAGTAACTGTTTCGCCACTAGAATATGCTGTGTCATCTGTAGGAACGTCACCTCCAGTAGCTCCGTTTGCGTTATAAGTGACCGTACAAGTGGTAGCGGTTGTTTTATAATTTACAGTTAGTTTCTGCAAATAATATCTTTTAGTCGATGTGACAGTAAAAGAAGTTTGCTCTGTAGAACTAAACGTTACGTCGTGTTTAGTGAAACTGGAATCGCTACTGGTAGAAAAACTACCTTGAGATTCGCTGTTAGCCGTTACTGTAACAGTTACATTATCAGTACCATATATTTTTGTTGTTAAGCTAACACTTTCAATTTCAACATCCTTGTTACTAATTTGTGTAGGAATAGATACAGTAAATGTTCCTCCTCCACCACTAGCTCCCAATTTAAGCGTTTTATTATCTTGTGGATAGACTCTATTCATGTCGCTAAAAGTCAAATTGCTGTCAATTGTGTAATGATAGTCTTCTTTCAGAGCGGTATCACTAGTAATCGCTGAGCTGCTACCACTATCTCCACCTGACGTTGTTCCAAAAACCGCATCTAAAGAGGATGGCTCCGCAGCGCCACATCTCGTGCAAATACCATTTACATAGTTATGCCCTAACGCAGATGATTCGTCTTCGTGTTTATGCTCGTGACATGTAGAACATTCGTAATCGGTATATCCGCCTTCTGTACATGTTGCTTCATGGATTGTTCCTGAACCCCATGAGTGCCCTAATGCAGGAATTGCTTCAACAAGTTCATATCCGCATTTAGAACATGTTTTTTTATGTGACCCAGCTTCTGTACATGTTGCTGCTTGAGTTACTACCCAATCTCCATATGTATGTTCACATGCAGCGGATACTTTCCAAACATAATAATTAGGGTAACTTGACAAGTTAGATGTTGAATAGAATTTAATGTTGTTCCCATTCTTACCCAGAAATCTGTTGCTTGAATTGTATAAAACGCCAGTAGTGCTGCCAGTTCCTTTACCAACATGTAAGTTAGAACCGCTTGCTCCATGACCA
The DNA here is from genome assembly GCA_002353275.1 of Caryophanales bacterium UBA2753. Lineage (GTDB taxonomy): Bacteria > Bacillota_I > Bacilli_A > RFN20 > CAG-826 > UBA2450. Next base: position 58,324 of record DEJH01000041.1, read on the forward strand.
AAAGTAGCACCATTATTACCTGTAGCAGTAACATAAACATCCCCGTTTTTTAAAGTAAACGTGTCTGTAGATTTTGTTACACTATAAACAATCCACTCGGATTCAGTCGTAGATGTAGCAACACTTGAAGTACTACTAATTCCAGATGATGGGCTGTTATTCGCCATTTGTGCAAGAACAACATTATCACCAGTTGACAAGTCACTAATAGAGCTTACTTTCGTGTAAGTGTTTGTTAAAGCATATGATGCTTTCACATCACTATTACTTCCAATAGCGACACCCACTCCAATTGCCATAGCGATACCGACGAAAGCCGTGGCAATCTTTGTAAATAATTTGTTCATAATCTCTCTCCTTTCCATTTTCCTCCTAGTCATTACTAGTGAGGTTATAAACAAAATATTCGATTGATTTACTCTGTTAGTTAGAGCAAGCGATCAATCAACATGAGAGATTATGAATAACATATTTTGGCCATTAACATGTTTACACATCTCAACAAACACATTGAACGATCCTTTTACACGTCACTAACGCATAAATAATCAATAATATATTAATACATACGCGAGCATATATGCACTTAGGGGGTGCATACACGTAAGCAAAGTAATGATGAAATGTAATTTTATTTATGCACCCCCTAAGATAGGGTTATAATATATGTGAATATGAGTAAAATAAGACTCCATTATCGGAAATCTTTAATATATCAATATTCTCTTTCTGGAGAATTTATTAATAGCTACCCTAACTGTGTTATCGCTGGAAAAGAAAATTATTTATATCCTCGAGTAATTGAAAAATGTACCAGAGGAGAGCTTTTAAGCGCGGGTAATTTTATTTGGAGAAGAGTCTTACCTAATACCAGTAAAACTAAAATCAAAGTAGAGATAAAAGAAAATAAGAGAAGTTATTCTCCAATTAAAGTAAATCAATATGATTTAGATGGTCACTTCATTAAGTCGTATTCTTCGATTAATGAAGCGAGCAAAAATAATCATATTGATAATAAAAGTATTAGAGAAGTGATTAAGGGAAGACAAAGAAAAGCTGGTAACTTCATCTGGAAAAAAGGGTGATAACCTTTTCTTTTGCTCTCATCCATAGGAATTTATAAATCACATCGGTGATTTCTTTTTTTATTCCCTTGTTTAATAAATAAACATTTTCTTGAGTAACCACTAAAGTGGAATGACTATTAATCTTTTTAAAGAGTTCAAATACTTCTTCTTGTCCAAAATATCCGATTGGGAAGATAACAAGATCAGTGTTTTTATCCACTAGCTTATTAATAAGATTAATATTGACATCTCTTAAATCAACGCATATCGATAATAAAGACTGATTATTTTTCTTAGAGATGAAACAGTTTTCTTTCTCACTATATAGATAATCAGATTCATTAATCTCTCTTATATAATAAGAAAGATAATATAATCCTAAACATTGTCTTAACATTTTATTTGATTCATCAAATAAATAAATATATGAATCAGGAAAAACTAATAAGGAGGAGAATATGTTCTCCTTAACATTAAATAATAATGAAAGTCGATGAATAGTGTCGAGTGAGGCTCCATTAAGAAAGGAATCACTACGGTAGTATTTACTAAGTGAGTGAGAATTAATTCCTAAAAGAAGAGCGACATCAGTGAGCTTAAACCCTTTCTTCTTGCATAGCTTCTTTAATAAAGCGGTCTCATTCACTTTTTTAACAAAGTCATTTTTCAGATTTGAGAAATCCATTTCATGGTAGATATCATATTTCTTAATAAAGTTAGACAAAGGCCAATAAAGAAAGAGATATTCAAAACTACGATTAATCGATAAGAACAATTTGTAATATGATTCTCCTAAAAATAGAGAAAAGAAAGAAATATCCGCGTCATGAATTAGTTTGATTCTATATGTTTCTTCCACCACTCTTTCAATAGAAAGATTGATGTTATATTGATTATGTTCTAATTCGTTAATAAAAGAGGAAGAAACAATATGTTCTTCAATTGATTTATATGAATAACCGTTATCAAGTCCATAAGAGATTAAAGCGGCTAATTTATCAATGATATCTTTCTCGTAATATACTTTAATCATTTTTCTAGTCTCATTAAGTCTCTTACTCTTTTACCTAGAGAACTTCTTTCTAGTCTTTCAAGTTCACGATATGAATTATCCGCTCCATCTTTATGTCGGTGATATCTTTCAAAATAAATTTCTTCTGATTCTTTCGCTTCAACAAAAGAGATGGAATTAAATGCCTTCTCACTAATTAAGACATATTGTTTTCCAAGATTTCCTAACATATATATCTCTTCTAATTTTTCATATGTTAAAACGTTCCTAATAAACATTAATGGGAATCTGAAATACGCATCATCCGCGCGATAGCCAATCACCACATCATAAAGAGAAACATCAATATAATATTTCTCTAAATACGCTAGGATATCAGAATATTCAATTCTATCAAAAGATGGAATCTCTCTAAAATGGATTAATATCGCTATCCAATTAAGAACACTATATTTATTCTTATCTGTTAGATCTAATATCTTTAATCCTCTCTCATCGATTAAATATTTATTCGCATATCCTTTGTCCGTATTTCTATTTGCCCATTCTTTTGCCATATCAAGATTTTGGGTACAGTAAAAACCAAGTCCATAATCATTATTAGGGTTACTTCTTTCATAATGATATATTGGATGTTCAATTACTATTTCACTCCCGTGATAAATTGTTCTTTTACTCATGGTGATATTATAGCAATTTTGTCCGCATTTTCAATAAAAAGCAGTATTTTTTTACTTGTTTTTATGTATTTCACGGACAAAATATCGTATTAAGTTCTTATATTAAAAATCTACAATTATATTAAAAAGAATAATATAATATTATTACTATGAATATCATATTCTTTGATTCAACTGAGAAATCTTCTTTATATAGAGATTCTTTTAATGTTATTAATAAGAATGTCTCTCCTTTTAAAGAGATGATTAAAAAAGAAGATATTTCTTCTTATTCAATTTCGATTAATGACGAAGAAAAAATCTCTTTAAAAGATACATTCTTATTTTTAATCAACATCAAAGAAAGTGGATCGCTATATGTCTTATTTAATAAAAATGATTTTAATAAAGAAGAGATCATTAAGAAGATTACCGAATTAAAAGATATCAAAATTAATAATAATGTTATTTCTATTGATAAACATAATAGACTATTTGATATCTTAGAAACCTATCACCCTTTGATATATCTATATATTGAGAAACATGATTATTATCTGAATAAAGACGAATTAAAAGAAATATATAAAGGTAATTCTCCTTTCTTTATTATTGAAAAAGAAATAGAAGTAGAAGAACCAATTATTGTCACTAACAAAGAAGACGGGAAGAAAGAAAAAAAGAAATTTTCTTTTAAGAACTTCATTCTTCCGATTAAGAAATATAAATATCATTTCCTTTTCTTAACTGTTTCTTCTTTTCTTGTTGGCTTTGCTTTCTCTCTTGGATTATTTAACTCCATATTAAATAAAGGAATATCAGTCTTATTTTATATCTGTGTTCTCGTTGGAGCGTTTTTACAAACATTCATCTATTACGATTATTTCAAAGAGAAGAAGATTAAAGATAAATTATTCATCTATTCATTATCTTTCTCCGTTTTAGGTGGTCTATTCTCTATGGGTGCGTATTCTTTATATCACTCTATCGATAAGACTGAAGGAAAAGAAAATGTCTCCTTTATCTTATTATTAATGTTATCTTTAGTCGTTTCTCTTATCTTTGTTGTTATAAGTGTATTAATTGGATATCTCATTAATAATAAGAAAAAGAAGAAATAGCCTATACGTTTTTAACATTTACCCTTACTTTATTAATATAATAAGTGTATCCTATATCTACTGAGATATGAGAAATAGCCAAAAAGTATATTTAATATTCAAAAGATTAATAGGCATATTTGGTTCCATTATTGGAATTATTTTTTGTTTCTTCTTCTTCTGGTGGTGGATATATCTTATTAATATTGTAATCACTAAAGGACATCCAACTTTTGTCCATGAAAGAGTAGGAAGAAATGGAAAGCCATTTAAGATCGTTAAATTCAGAACGATGAGAAATGATGTTGACCCTAATCTCACAAGTTATGAAATTGATAAAAGTGAAGCAGTCACTAAATTCGGTCATTTCTTAAGAAAGACATCATTAGATGAAACTATCCAACTCGTTAATATCTTTGTAGGTCATATGGCGTTCATCGGCCCTCGTCCATTAATCGATAAAGATGAAGATCATATTACAATTGAGTTAAGAAAAGAAAACGGTTCAATTAAATTAAGACCAGGAATAAGTGGTCTTGCTCAAATTAATGGAAGAACAGGTGTCTCTCCAATTGAGAAAGCTAAATATGATGAATATTATTACAAACATTTCTCATTATGGTTTGATATCAAATTATTCTTCGCGACAATATTCAAAGTTCAAGTCAGTCAAAAAGGAAGCTAATTCAACACTAGCTTCCTTTTCATTTATTTCTTCCAGATTTCTTTATTAACGACATCAATCTTCTCTTTGATGATCTTTGTTACTCTCTTAGAGACATCAGTGACATCATAATTTTCTGGAATCTTCGCAAACTTATATCTCATGAGTTCAGTATCAATTGCAAGCATAATACCTTCTTTATCAATACCACTTACCACGATTGAACCAGCTTCCACTCCTTCAGGTCTTTCTGTTGATGTTCTTATTAATACTGCCGGAAAGTGTCTCATCGCACTTTCTTCAGTAAGAGTGCCACTATCACTTAATGTAATAAAAGCGTTCTCTTGTAACTTCACATATTCTAAGAAACCTAATGGTTTAAGATTTCTTACTAATGGATGCATCTTAAATTTATTAATCTCAAGTCTCTTCTTGGTTCTTGGATGAGTGGAGAAGATCACTGGATATCCATATTTCTCAGCGATTTCATTAATCGCTGGCATAAGAGAATTAAAATTCTTTTCAATATCGATGTTTTCTTCTCTATGAGATGAAACAACGATATATTTTCCTTTTTCTAATCCTAAATCTTTAAGAACTTCACTCTTTTCGATTTTTTCATTATTCGCATTAAGTACTTCTAGCATTGGAGAGCCAGTAACAAATGTATATCTTTCTTCAATGCCCTCTTTCATTAAGTTCGCATATGCATGATTCGTATATGGAAGATTGATATCAGAGATATGATCAACAATCTTTCGATTAATCGTTTCAGGAACATTCCAATCTCCACATCTATTTCCAGCTTCCATATGGAAGATAGGAAGCTTTAAGCGTTTCGCGCTTATCGCACATAAAGCGGAATTCGTATCTCCTAAAATAAGAACCGCGTCAGGATTAATCTCTTTTAAAAGGTCATATGATTTAGAAATTGCATTACCAATTGTTTCTCCTAAATTCTTACCCGCACAGTTAAGGTAATAATCAGGTTCTCTAAGTTCTAACTCTTCAAAGAAGATCTTATTGAGTTCATAATCATAATTTTGTCCAGTATGGACTAAAATATGTTTAAAAGATTCATCTCGATCAAGTTCTTTTATCACTTCAGATAATCTAATGATTTCTGGTCTAGTGCCAATAATCGTGACCACTGTTATTTTCTTATTGTTCATTTCTTTATTACCTCTTCTTTATATGTATCATGGGTATTTGGATTATATATCTCACTAATCCACATTATCGTATGACTATTTATTTTACCGATATTGGTTATTTGGTGAGTGTATCCAACTCTTATATCAACTGGATGAGGATTATTACCATTAACTTTGTTAACAATCACCTCATCAGTGTTGATATCTCGTTGGATAATCTCACACTCCCCAATAACTGTATAAAATATTTCTTTTTTATATGTGTGATAATGTCCCCCTTTAGTGATTCCTGGGAAAGATACATTATCACTTATTTGTCCCCACTTTTTTGATTTATAAAGTTCTTCAAAAGATCCTCGATTATCTCTAGCGAAGTTAAATTCGTGTACTTCGCTTAGATAATCACAGAACATTTTGAATAACTTTAATTCAAATTCATTATGGATAAGTGGAAGATGTCTTTCGCTTTCAATTTCACTTTTAAAATAATATAAGAGATCAGCGAGTTTGCCTAAAGAACAGTCATATATAGGATTAACATATAAGATATCTTTACTTCCATTATGTTCTTTTGAGTTAATCACTCTTATGAATTCATCACATATATCATCAATATAGTTATAGTGGACAACATATTCTCTATCTCTTATTTCAATAGGAAGATTATTTGCAATGTTATAACAGAATGTTCCTGCTGCAGAGTTATAGTTAGGTTTAATCCATTTACCAAATACATTATGTAAACGATATACATATACTGGTAAACCAGAAGAGAAGAGATAATCTTCCGCGAGTTTCTTACTTTTACCATAATCATTATCTAAACTAGCTTGAGTGCTACTAGAGATGATGATTGGAATATTTCTTTTACTTTCTTTAATGAGGTCCACGACTTTCTTAGTGAAATTCGTGTTTCCATCATAAAACTCTTCTTTTGTGAGTGGTCGATTGATACCAGCGAGATGAATAACAAAATCACATTTAGATATATATTCTTTTAATTCTTCTTCAGTGGATCCTAGATCATATTTAAAAACATTATGTCCTTCTCTACTTAAATGAAGAGACATATGTCTTCCTATAAATCCGTTTGATCCAGTTACTAAGATGTTCATATCTTCTTAAACATTATAAAAAAACTAATCAAATTTTTCATCTCAATAAAATATGAGTTCTTACAATTACAAACAAAATTTATTAATTAATAAATATCCACCGGACAAACCGCTTTTTGATTAAGTTGATTTATTTCATCAATTTCTTTAAATCTTTAGTGCTAATATCTTTCTCTTTATCGTCTGTCGCACGCAAAACAATGACACCAGATTGAGTGTAAATGGCTTCAACATAACCACTATTATTAGAAAAGTCATTGACATTATCAAAAGATGTATCGCTTGATTCTAAATTCAAAATATTTTCATTTGGTTCTAACATATTTGCACTCCTATTTTATCATATTTTATTTTTCTTGCATAATTTTTAAGGTTTTATTCAGATAAGGATAACTATTTAACTTTTCTAGTCTGTATATTTCATAATAAAGAAGAGGGATGGTAGAAATCAAAATTTCTTTAAATTGCTCATCAACTAAGTTTGTATCAATCGTTTCGTTGATGTAACAAATAGAAAGATTTTCAAAATAATTTAATATGGCAACTCTTTTTCTTTTAAAAATATACAAAAGTTGAGTTCCGCCAATAGTATTGGCGTAGAGATTTTTAGTATTCATTTTATTTTTTATGATTGTTTTAGAAAAATCACGAGCATCTTGATTTAAAACGTTGTTTTCACCAATAAGAATCGTTGCTATGTTGAAACACAAAACTTCTTTGTAAGTAGCGGGGTGTTTCTTTGTGATTTCACTAAATTTATTGAAAACTTCTTTTTGATCAGATAAAGATGGCTCAAATTCACATTTCCATTTAAACTCCGCAAAGGTTGAATTCATTGTTCTAGTAACAATGTTTAAATCATCAATGATAGATTGATTAAACTCTTTGATGAAAGCATTAGTTTTCTCAATTCTTGCATATTTTTCTTTTTTTGAATTGATAAGCGAAGAAGTGAGAAAAGTAGCAATACCAGTTAACCCGATAACTAAAGACAGTAATGTTGTCCCAAGACCGACATAAAGTTGAATTCTATTCTCGCTTGTAGGGTTGGGCAAAACTTCCTTTAATAATAAAACAACAACATAAATTGAAGCCAAAAGCAAAGCAACGGCTAAAAGATAAAACAAAATATGAGGGATTGCTTTACCAATGCTTCTAATATTTTTTCTTGTTTTATTATTTAGTTTCATTGCTTATATTTTATATAAGATTAACAGTATTACAAATACTATTTTTGCAAGATACCTTAATATTTTTATTAAAATGTCTTTAGCATCATCCAAAAATTAATCACTCCACTACTGATGCGACAAACATGAGCTATCCTCAATTAAAAAAGCAAGAACTACTTGCCATTGCCTTTGCCGAATAAATGGAAGATGGTTAAGGAGAATATCTTTATATCTAACATAAGGATATGTTTTTAACATATTCATAATCTAGTTCAGCTTTTTGCTTTGGATCATGGGCTCTATTATTTTTTATTTGAGCCCATCCCCCTAATCCGGGTTTAACATCAAATGCATTAGGAGTATATAATTCTCTTAATCTCACTAATTCTTCTTCATTATATGCCACTCCTGGTCTAGGGCCAATAAAGGCCATCTGACCAATAAAGATATTAAATAAATGCGGAGTTTCATCCAAAGATGTTTTTCTTATAAAACTACCAAATTTAGTTTCCATCCTGTTATATTCTTCAACAGTTATATCAATTGGAGCGACTTCAGGCACATCCATTCTTATAAAACAGAACTTAATTAATCCGAATACTTTTTATTCTTCCCTAATCTTTTCTGTATATATAAATAAAGGATACCCTTTAGTCACAAATAAATTAATAAGGAATATCCACCAGAGCAATAAGGGAGTACACACCAAGATTCCCACAAAAGATCCTACTATCTCAATAATTCTTTTAATAACTAAGTAAAATTCTGACTCTTTCTCATATTTTTTAAAGCGAAAAAGTGTACCAATCATTTCAAAAATGTTAAATACGTATTATTTTGTTGACGAAAAATTCACCCATTCGAGGAGTGTTTGTTCAAACAAAATAGTCATACACTCAACAGATGTAATAAGCGCAAGCAGTAACTACATTAAAAAATAAATCAAGACACTAAAGTTTAAAAATTAGCATTGCGTTTAAATTCCAATCAACTTGATTTCTTATTTTCTTTGTTCCGCTTCTCGACGCTTCATTTAATTCTTTTATACACTCATTTCTTATTTCGGCAGGCAAGAATAATAACATATTCCTGATATTCATAAGTAATGAACTTCCTGATTCTCCTGTATCTAATGTCACTTCTCTAAAATTTCTATAATTAATGACCGTCCTATTATGTCCAATTACATTTCGCAAAGTTATTAGAGCATCTAAATTTTTCTTTAAAATCAATTTATCACCAAATATTGTAGATTTACGCTCATTGTTTAAAGACCAAATAACGTTTATTAAAGTACTAAACAAAGAGAATGAAATGTATTGATATAATGGCTTATCGGTGTTTATTCCAAGTTCAACTGCACTTTTAAAATTATTACAAATATAAGCTCTATAAGATTCCTCTAAAAACCCGATATATTTGTATAAGATTCTTCTTATCCTTTTATCATACCGAAATGCAGTCGCCACTTCTTTATATGTTGGCTTTCTATCAACAATAAAAGACGATAAATATTTTGCCATTCTAACGTGTTCTTCTAATCCTCTAAGCTTGATATATTCTTTAGCGGAGGCTATCTCTTTTTCGTCTACATCAACCAAAGAAAAGAAATTATCATAATCGATCATATCATTATATGGTTAGTTTGAATTATTTCATTTACCGTTTCAATTAAAACTGAGAAAGATTGCTTACCGGTTTGTTTGTTTAGGTTGATGTTTTTCTTTCTTAAATATAGTTCCTTTATTTGTTCCCAATAACCATTTCTTTTTAAAAATAAGAATCTGTGTTCAAAATTTCTTGACTCAGGAACTTTGTTCCAAATATATCTACAAGTGTTTTTTTCTTTTATATTTACAATTTTATACAAGAAGCCATCATTCGCTTCTACCATGATTGCAACATCAAATGAAAAGTCATAATCTTCCAGTTGCCCTATAAAGCATGTTATCACTTGTGTTGAGTCGCTAACTTTAGCCTTATAGCCACAAGCATACTTAAGAGCGTCCATAAATAAGTGTTTTATTTTCTTTGGATTATCTATTAGCTGTTTTTTGTCTCTTTGAAGAATTAAATTGTAATCAAGATCCACTTTTTTATTATTGCCATTAATAGTCATAAGGCGACTTTCGCCACTTCCAATTAATTTAAACGAAAATGTAAAATAATCCTTAAGATGTTTTTGAGCGCGGATTATTTTCGATTCACAAAATTCACAATAAGCAGTCCTTTGGTGTTTGCTTTCAATATATCTAAACATAGTATTGTAAACTCTCCTTTTAATAAACGGGTTAAACTAACTATTAATTAGATTAAAAAGTTTGGCGACATTAACAGTGTAATATCTAGCGTTTTTCCTATTCTTTTTGCCATAAATAAGATTTAATTCAATCAGCTTACTTATAATTTTATTATTTTCGTATTGACTGCAACCTATTTTAACTTCCTCAATAGGATTGTTATCGTTTGATAAAGAGTAGTATAATTCAGGATTAATCATTTTAATACATAAATAAGCCTCGCTTAAACGAACTATATCAAGCATTTTTTCCCGTGCGATAATGCAATATTTGCTATCATTATTTTTTTCGTTATATAGATATGAAATAAGATCATATGGGGTGTCGTTTTTATAATTGTCTTCATATACCAGATTAAATATTTTTTCAAAATCCCCATCACTTAATTTGTCTGTAATAAGCTGATTATAGGACTTTAAAACGATTGACCTTCTAGCAGATTTAGGGAGATCGCTATTGAGCAAAGTCAAATAGTCATCTCTTGATAAGCCGACATTGCCCAACTCATCAATTAAAGAATTGTCCTTTTTAAGTATTGCTAAAATGGACTTTGATTTATTCGCTACAGAGGTCAATAAGTATTTATCAACTTTAATGTGGTCAGAAGCAATTAAAGAAGTAATCCAAATGTCTTTATTTACTTCAGAATAATTAAATGTTACAGTCGAAGATATTGCTTTGGAAATAGAATCCACAATGTCGCTATTATCATTTACTAAATCAGAATTAATAAATTTTACAATAAGAGGTTTTTCAGTTATCTCACCACTCAGCACTTTATAATTGTTCAAAATATACTGATTGTAATCATAAGAGGGCAAGACTTTTGAAATTTTTATTAAATCAACCCAATTTTGGCACTTATTGTAATTCAATATTGCGTTATAAATATTAGTATCCAATTTTTCAATATAGTGCACAGATTTCAATAGTTCAACGTACGATTGTCTTAATTCCAGAGTAATATTTGAATCCGTTAATATTTCTTTCACTGTTTTTTCGTCATCACTAAATTGTACCCTGTGTTCAACTAAGCTCTTTAATACTAAAACTTTATTATTCTTTAGATATTCACTTTTCTCGAACATAGAAGAAAGACTAATTTCATCAACAATGTTATATATAGTAGCTAAATTTACAAAATTTATCTCATACATAGAATCATGGACAATTTCGTCAAATACCGCATTTTCAAATTTGGATGTTTTGTCATAAGACAAATTATCTAACTTTTCTATGTTTAATATTTTCAACATTCCAAAAACAATATCATTCGAATCAAAAGATGTAAAAATAGATGAAATCGGCGAATTATGTTTTTTAACATAATCCGTAATACAATTATCAATATTGTATCTTTCTAATAGTTTATTACGATGTAAAAGAACAACAAGACCATCTTTTTGTACATTTGAAAGTATATTGCTTTCTAACATATCAAAAACAATATACTTATAATTTTTATATGCGGCAGAAATCAATTTAATGATGTCGTAATTATTGGCGTAATATCTTGCAACAAAATTTTTGGTATCTGTGGAGCGTTTGGACAAATAATCTAAAAAGCATTTCTTTTTATCGGAGACACCATTAAACGACAACAGCCCTTCAATGAGAGGGCAAATCAAAATTTGTTTTGTGTTGAACCTTGTAACGTTTAATTTATTTATTACTTTAAGAGGATTATCTACATTAGTTAAGCAATCAATATCTGATTCTGAAATAATTTTAACAATTAAATCAGTATCCAGTTGTGAATCCAACTCACCAATGTACATGAAATAAGTTTCATCAATATAACCATTTCTCAAGGCGAACATTAGGAAACCATCATTATCAATTTCTATAATTTTATTATTGTCAAAACGCTTATTGTCGAGCAGCTGTTTGACACTGTAACTATTTATTTCTTCGATATCATTAGAAATATTGCTTATTTTTTCTTGGATTTGATTTCTAATTTCAGTGGAAATCTCCTCTAGAGTGTCGAAAATATTTTTTCCAAAATTTGAATTGATTGAATTAACAGAGTATGCAAAGTATCTGTTGTTGCTGTTGTAAGGATAGGCTGAACGATTATCTACGTAAAATCCTTGAATGTTTCTATTTATTGATGAGTCTAGAGATTCTACAGATGCATAACCTGATGGCACACTAGATACAAAATTGCCGTTGCTATAAATAATTCCTTTAATTGCATTTATTATTATCCTTTTTTTATCTCTTTCATCATCAGAAATGGTGCCTATTTTTTGTTCCAGTTGGCTTTTATCATTTCTCAAACTTTCCAGCGCAGCATTAATAGCATTGTTTTTTTCTTCATGAAAAATAGAATATAATCTTCCTTCACCCTTTTGCAGAAGATGATATTCTTTCATGAAAAGGTTCTTAAAAACCATCATCGCAAACAATTTTTCGTTGCTTTCGACATTGTTTAAATTTGTCCTAAGAAACTCGTAATCATTAACAATATTATCAATTAATCGTTTATCTTTTAAGAAATAACTAATTTCGCTTATAAATGAAGAGTCAATTGATACATTGCCTTCCTTTAACTTTTCTGCTTCTCTTAATGTGTTTTCAATTATTTGTTGAACATTTTCTACTGTCAAAACAGGATAAAACGGAACGATAAAATCGAAGAACTTTGCTTTTTCAACAGGGCTATTAAACAAATCATCTCTAACACAATAAATAAACTTTATCTTTTTTGATTCATCTTTAAATAACACATTATTGTTTATTATTTGGTTAATTTCCCTTAAGTTAGAGATTAATTTAACGGAATCAAATCTATCAATATCTTCAAAAAAAACTATTTTAATATTTGATTGCTTGAAGAAATAGATAATTTCATCAATAAATTCATTTAAAATCGACTCATCACTCGTTGAATTTAAGCCTATTTCTATATCGCCATATAAAACCTTGATTGTTTTAAATATTTTTGGAATATAGCAAACAAAAGCAATAAAAGAAAGCAGCAAAAATGGCAACATCCAATAAAAAGTGTAGATAGACGAATTAGGAAGCACGTTATATAATTCCATGAGAGAAAATAAAAGCAAAGTGACAAACGACACAAATATGAGTGCAAACAATAAATAAACGCAACTTTTCGATGATATTCTTTTAATGTTTGATTCCGGAACTATTTTCTTGTCAACGCTATAAAGCAATTGTTCAAGAATACTTTTTTCTGCATTTTTAATATCAATCTGGTGAGTGAAATCTGGCAGATGATCATCATTTAGTTCATCACCGTCGCCTTCTTTTTTTGCTGCATTTGTTTCTTTAATGACCGCTTGATTAGCACCATTATTTTCTTTGAAATTCGCAAGCGTTATATTAAAGGACACATCTTTATAAACTGTTTTGTTTGCTAAAAATGTTTTTATAAGACTGCTCTTGCCTGACCCATATGGTGCAACAATGCCAATGTTATAAACACCCTCTTCTTTAATAGCATATTCCAAAACACCAACTTGTTTTTTATAATCACCATAATTATTAACAGGGATGTTGGTTATATATTTAATAGAATCTTCATTAGCCGAAGAGTCATTAGTCAAATCGTTTTTCTTCATTCCTTTGAAAATACACATGGTATCACCCTCTTATCAAACACAATAATAAAATAACTTATCAATTACTTTCAGTAAAGAGATAAAAGACAATTAGTGAAACTAGTAATATCAAATAATAAAAGAACACATACAATGTCAGTGTTAATTAAACAACTGATAATAAGACACTATTACTTAAATATAATCTTACTAGTTGTATATGATTCAAATGATGTTGATTTATATAAATCTATAAGTCTGCCATTAAAACAAAATGCATAGACATATTTATCTTTCTTTATAATATTTCTAATAGATATAGATAAAAGTTTTTAGGATGTCAGATTTTAAATCTGTCAACCAAATCAATAAAAGGTTTTAGCACTTCATCAGAGTTGAATTTCCTTGAAAAAGAAAAGCAATTAGTTCTCAGACTTCTTATTAGCTTTTTGTTTTTTATGGCAAACAGTGTTTTGTTGTATAAATTATCTTCAAGTTGGTCTAAGTTCACAAGGAAGCCGGTTTCATTTTCTTTAACCAATTCCGAATTATATTTCCAGTCAGTTGTAATGACAGGTAAACCCGCCATAAAAGATTCAATAATTGAATGTGCCATCCCCTCTCCTTTGTAATAAGTAGGGAACAACATACAATAATATGAGGAAAGAACCCCAATTACATTCTCGTGAATAACACCCAAATACTTAATGTTTTCATCTAAATAACCTGATAATTTTGAGTCCATATCTTTCTTTTGTATTTGTCCATAGATATCTAATTTCACATCATAATTATCTCTTGCAAGACGTTTTATTACATTGCAAGCTTCGAACACACCTTTGGATTCTTCGACTCTTGCAAAAAAACAAAAACGATATTGCTTTGATTTATCAAAAGCAGCCAAACTCTCTTCAAACTCTTTTGGAGTGATTTGCTCTTTTGAAGAGAAAGTAGGAATGTACAAAAGATTTTCAAAACCATAACTATTAAAAACATCAATAGCGTGCTTGTTTTGAAGTACAACACACCTAAAACGTTTAAGAGGAGATAATTTTCTTTCATATTTCTTGTTTTGAATCAAGTCCACTACCCAGCCACCGACAGCCAAATAGTAAAAATTCTTATTCTTAAAAATTCTTGATAAAAAAGTATAGAAAAACAAGGCTTTCCTTCCACCAGGAAGCAAAAGAACATTGTTGTGTTTTTTAATTTGTTTTAAGGAAACAAAGAATAGAGACAAGATATTTTTATGACCATAATTCAAAATTTCAATCTCATACCCTCTTTTTTCAAAAGATGATATTACATCGTTAGTTTTTGATTGTTGTCCATCAAACTTGTTTTTATCTATATGACATATCACTAAAATTTTTTTCATAGTTGCTTTTTTTGATCTAATAATTTTGAAATGTCTATCATACTCCCAGTTACTTCGTTCATTTCCTTAGATTCAAAAGATCCAATTCCGCCCGACTTAATAAAAGTGAATTCGCAGAAATGTAAACCGTTTTCATTTTCAATAAAGTCGACACGGCAAAAAGGAAAGTTCGAAGCATATTTACTAATAAATAGTTTCATATAATTAATATTAGGTGGGACAACTAATTGGTTTTTGTTGGAACCCAATGGGTTCCAATAAGAATCATAAAGAAGTTCGCTTTTTTTCTCACTTTGTCGTTTATTAACAACATTCACGAATTTAATTTGACCATAGTTAGTCATAAATTCATATTCTGTCGCATTATCCATATCAATATATTCTTCAACAAAAATCAAAGGCTTGATGTATCTATAATTGTTTTCAAAACAAGTATAGTAATGATTATATTTCATAGCTATTTTTAACATTCGATACACCGCTTTAAGACTCTTAATTTTGATGCCATATTTTCTAGTAATAACACCATTGTTATAAATAAAAATGTCACCGCAAGAATGGTTGGATTTAATCACAAATCTTTTAATCGAATCTTTATTATTAGAAATCCATTTTTCTAATTCTCTCACATCATCAGTAAAGAAAAGTGCTTTTGGCACAATATCACCATCGCCACTATCGGCTAGATATTGTTTAACTCTATATTTATCTGATAATATGGTTTCTTTTGAATCAAAATAGTAATGTTTAATATAGTTTATTTTGTCAAAAAAAGTCTTAGGGTTCTCAAGATTTAAATTGACCTTATATTTTTTACGATATCTTTTTAATGTCCATTTTTGAGGATTGTTTCTATAGAAAAAAGTAGAAAGAATGCATCTCTTTTTCCCTAACCAATACATAGTAGTTGGGAAATTTGTTTTTAGAAAAGTTTGAACATTACTCATAAATATAATTATAGGAAAGGGAATAATAAAAAAGCAAAATAAAGAATTTATTTACTTTTTAATTATTGATAAAAGATCATTTGCATAAAGTTCAATGTTTAATTCGTTTTCGGCAGTCTTTATTGCATTAGTTTTTCTAAAAATGTTTTTCTTAATATCATTAATAGAAAACTTAATAGATTCCAATAACTCACTAGATCCATGTCCGTTAATGATAATTGAATTATTCTCGTTCAAGATGTCGGATAAATTTGATGAGAGATTACATATTGGAGTAACACCCAAAGCTAGAGATTCACTAATTTTGGTTGGGAAACCTGCTTTCGCAAACACTTTCTCTTCATCCCTCAATAAAACGGAATAATCAGATTCGGCGTATTTATTTAAAATGAATTCCTTGTTTTGTCTACCAAAGAAACTAATTACGTTTTTATCATATTGTAGAACATTATGCTTCGTCGCCCATTCCTCATTAACGCCAATAATATTAAAATGAACGTCATTCTTTTTAGACATTTCACCTAAATTGGAAAAGGTTTCAATAATGGTTGGAAGAAGATCCTTGTTTTCAGGATTTCCACAATAAATATAATTAATTCCAGTATGCTTCACTGGTTTTTGTCTTAAAGATGAAATGTAATTATAGTCAAAACAAAATGGTACATAAACGCATTTCATTTCTCTTTTGCTTATCTTGTTAAATAAATATTTGCTTATCACAATGAAGGAGTCGTTTTCGTTGTAATAGTCATTTACAAAATAATGGTTAATTTTGAATGCTTTTCTAGATAAAACGTTATAATCTTCAAACTCATCTTTTGTGTATTCCTCTGTAATGATGTAGGAATAGTTAACTCCACTTTCATAATACTGCGCTCTTACCCAGGTATAGAAAGAATACGAATATTCGCAACTAAAGAAGATATGAACTGGGTGTTCAATATTATTTTTTAAATATAAGTATACTTTCCATTCAAATAGCAACTGATTAATAACTTTAGAGATGAATGAATTTCCACTACTTCGTAAAGATACATATTTTCCAAAATAACTTTCTTGTACTTCCTTTTTCTTTGTGTAACCACTGCCAATGCAAATCACATTGTATCCATATTTCTTATATACCGAGGCAATACTTCCGATATATGTAGCAAACGCATTATCATCAGGAAATTTTGCCTTTGTAACAAAAACAACAGTTCCCTTATTATCTTTAAGTTCTTCTTTTCTAGTTATTTCTAGGTCCTTTTTGTATTTAATAAATGTTTTTATTGAGACTGCTATGGCAAATAGAACTGTAAATATCAAAACAATATTTAGCAATGCTTCGTTGGAGCCAAAAGCAGAGAATCCAAACAAATTGATTAACTTATTCTTAATTACAAGAACAAATAAGCACGATATAGAGAAATATGCCAATAGCCATACAAACAAAGCATATTTTCTTCTTGATAATTTAACTTTTTCGACATTAAACAAATAAATTGAAATAAGTAAAATTAACAGCATGACAATTGAAGAAGCAATAATCATAACCGTTTGTAAAATTTTGTTTCGACTAGTTTTATTTAGTGTATCAAGTTTGCCTAAAAGATTGTTTTCTTTAAAGTTACCACCTAAGATAACTTTTCCACCACATCCATTTACATAATTTACAAAGTTGTTATAAACATAGCCGCTTTCTTGCGTGTCTGAGGTAAGCATATCAAAAACACAGGTGAATTTATCTGATAAGAAGTTTTCACTAACAAAAACACAGTTTGAGAACGAATTATTGAAATAACTTCCGCGAGATCTCCAACCAGAATTAGTAATAGAAGTGTTATAAAAACCTCCTATCTTAAACGGATAGACCACACCATTGATCGTTATACTAACATCAACATCAACTATTTTCTTTGGGTCAGATACAAAATCCGAGACCATGTCTTGAGGGACATAAATATAATTATCGTTTTTAAGTTTATCCCAGCGATTGTCACTATAGACTCTATATTGATTATAGATACTATTTAAATTGCTTTGCTTTGCACTTACCAAATTACATTGCTTATCGTTAATCAAAACTTCATCAAGAGAATAGCCAATCATATTGTTATATTCGGAATCGTTTTTTAACTTAAAGCTCATAAGCGAATCATAATCACAAGAACTATGATTGAGATCAGTTTTAATCACTAGAGAGCTACCATTTAGGTTGTTGCTGCAGTAATCGTCGATTAAAACCTTTTTTGAATAATTCGAACCCAAATAGAACGGACTAGAAAAAAGCGCAATTACGTCAATAATTACAACAAGGCCAAGTATAATTAAATTTTTAAAATTAATTTTTTTCATAATTTGCTTGACCTTCATATTTTTGCACTCCTCATTTTTTTCATTTCAAAGAAGCAAATTAATGGCAACCCTGCCGCAAGAATTGCACAGGCCAAAACATTTCCTAAAATAATAAATTCCCATCCAAACACATTTCCAAATACTTTTCCAAAGATAACAGAGCATGAGATTTTAATAACTGCAGCAGCTATATATAAAGCAAGCTGTGCCTTGATAATTGATAATCCGTTTGCAATAGCGCTAAACGAAACAGCAACAATCCAGAAAAATGCATAAAGAAGGAAGAAAAGAAGAGTCTTAAAATCTACTGGAATTGTATTACTACCAAGCCATATATCAAGTAATGGTTGGAAGAATACACCAATAAGTACTAATAAAACTGTAAAAACGGCAACAAATAACAATAACCTCTTAATTAATTTTTTAATGCCATCAACATCGTTCGTTTCCTTCATTTTTGTAACCATCGACCAATATGGAAGCGTAATAGTAGCAAATAAGGAAATAACAACCTGAATCAATTTGTTGTAATCCGTATATAAAACGGTTGTACTGGATCCATAAAAGTTGGATATTAATAATTCATTAGTAGAATTGATTGCTAGGAGCATCATCTGAATAACGAAGAATCCTAAACCTAATGACATTACTTCTTTGGTAGCAACCTTAGTAAAATCATTCTTCTTCAATCTGTAATTAGGGAAATATTTCTTCCAGACAATTATTGTTCCCACTATTAAAGGAATATTGATAACACAGAAATACACTATTGATATGCTTATGAGCTTTGCTTCGTTTCCAGGAATTTGAATAATGGCGGCAAAAAGCATCAAGCACAATGTAGAAATAAGGGCAAACGAATTTGCAAAAGCCTGTTTTTGTAATGCCTGAAGAATGACAGTAACATTTTTCAAAGAGAACTCAATACAAATAGAGGCGATGACAATAAGTAAACTTATTCTTAATACTATAGGAGATATGATTTCTGAGCTAATGCCTAGAAGCATATTGATATCTAAAGTAAATATTAAAACCGTAGCAACTAGAAGAATCACTAAGGACATAAGAAAACTATAAACATACGTAGAAGTGATTAACTCATTTTGCTTCTTAATGTCATTTTCTAAAAGTGGCTTAATAAGTTTGTTCCTCAGACCATTTCCTAACCCCAAATCAAAAGTAATAATCATGCTCATGATTGATAAAATGGTTAACCAAATACCAAGAACGCCCTCGTTGTTAAAATAACGAATGTAAAGAGGGTATGAGAAGAATCCTAAAACTAATGACAATCCTTTAATCAAAAATGACATCAACACATTTCTTTTAAGAATCGAATCATTGTCTTTTTTTGTTAACGATTTAATAACACTTTTTTCATCAAAAGGATCAAAAACAGCAGAGGAAGAATCTTTATCTAATCCATCTTTGATTAATAAGAAAACCAATATGTAATCAAACGCGATACCTTGGTGAGGTTCTTTAAACATAATTAATAAATATAGGATTGTTAAAAAAATTTTATCTTCAAGTTCTATCTTTTTTGAAAAGAAAATACCTAATATAAGGAAAACCGGAAATGTTAGACCAAGAATTCCAAATTCGGCCATGAAATAAGTAAGAGTAGATGTTTGGGCATGAATGTTTTTTTCAATAGCTTCGGTTGCATAATATTGGCTCATTTTAGCCATACCATTTCCAAATATTGGGCTCTTAAGCCAGCACTGAAAGTCAAACACAATTGAGTTAATTCTATCTCCACCAAAAATAACAACCTTGCCATTTACCACTAACTTAGAGAAAACGCTAGGCATCCATTTTGATAAAAGGGGGACAATTTCTTTTTGAAAAACTGTAAATGATATGACTATGCCGAATATCAATAGATAGAAAAATGCCGTTAGCCAAATATTCTCGACTTTCCTATTAATCAAAAGTATTAACACGACCGCAAGACACAAATATCCAAAAGTGGAAAAGGTCAAAATAAGACCTAATAAATAAGTAAGGAAAAATATCTTTCTAATTTTCTTCCTAAACAAAATTTCAAAACTTAGCGCTAGCAAAAGAAAAGTAGCAAGTAAGCCTGGTTCCCAAAACGCTCCTTGCATTCTTGTTTCTCCATATTGAAATGTTAAAAAGAAGTAATTGTAAAATACTGTTCCTTTTCCAGAAATAAATGTTGGGAAGAAAGAATAGTTAATATCAGTGATTAATGTAGGTATGAAAACGATAATCGCAAATAAAGTTAAGATAAAAATAGCGATTTGGTAATATTTAATAAACTTATCAAAATTGAATAATCTTGCGATTATAAATGCACAGCATATCCTTAATCCATATGACATGTACATCATTAGAGAACTTGTCTCATTAGCCGCAAAGATGGTGATAAAAGCGTTTAACGCAAATATGCCAAAAGCGATCATCATCCATGTTGGTCGCTTTTTCTTTATCATGTTTGCAACATAGGAAGATCCATTGATGAATATGTATATGAACGCAACAGTTAAAACTGAAATCAAAAGAACAAGTGTTTGATAGAAAGTGTCATCAAGAAGATATGTATATGTATAACCGCTGTTTAAGAGAATAATAGCGAAAACAGCAACCGCTAAAAGACCACGGAAAAGTTTGCTCTTGTTGTTAGTAACAAATAAGCGTAAATCTGAAAATACTGAACAAATATTTTTAATTACCACGTTCATCTTTTTCTCAAAACATGGTTCCTAATTGAAACCAAAAACTCCTTAAACCTTAAAGATAATGGTTTACATATAATATGATCACAGTAATTTTGATATCTCTTGTTTTCACGACTATCAATTAAGACATTCAATTTACGGTCCAAAGAATAAACAGGCACTTCACAGAATCTTTTTGTCATAACGTTTCTTTTATATTTCTTGAAATTAATTTGATTATGAATACTAAATGTGTCCACACCGATATTTCTAATCAAATTAACTTTTGGGGAGATTACATAAAGATCTCGCATCATAATGCATTCAATTAAGTGGAAATCCCATGAATTAAATCTTTTCTCCTTAAGATACTTGGTTCTTTCAAAAAGGACTGATTTATATTGTTGGTTCGCCAACGCCTTATTCTTGTATTTGCTGAAAAACTCTTCTTTAAATAAAGGTGAATCCACTTCTTCAAGATAACGTGGGTAATATTTCTTAAACTTACTAGACCAACTTGCCCATCCACAAGGGAGAAGCGCTTTCACTCTAAAGCAATCAGTCTTACATTTTTCAAATTTGTTGCCACCATAGTTCGTACCGCAAACTAAAAATGTATTTTCATCATCTTTGTAGTAATCAAGCATTTGTTCGCAATATGAGAAGAATGATTCATTAGGTAAGTTATCATCTTCAATAAAAATACACTTTTCTTCTTTATCAAATATTTCCCAAGCACCAATACCGATGTTTTGATATACACCTCTATTTTCTTTGGCAAAGTCTTTAATAACTTCACAGTCCCAATCAATCATGCTTAAAACAAGATTTCTAACTTTCTCTACTTCTTGTTTTTCAGTTTCGTTTCTTCCTTGGTCTGATCTTAAATAGAGTTTTGACGGTTTAACTTTCCTTAGTACATCAAAAATACGAGGCAAGCTCTCACTTCTCTTGAATAGGAATATACAAACAGGGATATTAAATTGAGTAGACATATTGATTCTCGTATGGTTGATTCTATCACAAATGCGCTTTCGTTGTATAGAACACGATATTTAAAAAATAACGTGATTCTTATATAACGTACATGGAATTTGTATGTTTTCGATAATAAAAATGATTGCAATTATGCAATCAAGAAATTAAGAAATAGCTATATGATTAAGTCTTCTTCATATATCTTAAACGCCTATAGAAAAAGTAGAGTCCATTTCTCCAGGCATATAAGGTTGATTTGACCTTTCCAAACCCATATAATTTTTGGAACATTTCTTTATGATATTTGATTAAACTAACCTTGCTTTCACTTGATAAAGAAGAAGACATTCTTCTATAAGAAGCTAATACCTTTTTTAATCTATAACAATTGGCTTTTTCAGATAACTTAATCCACAAAGCGTAATCATTTCTTTTCATGATTGAATTTGGTATCTCTAAGTCAGGATAAATGTCTCTTTTATACATGACTGTCAAGCAACCAACATAGTCTGTTTTGATAAATGTTTTATGTTTCATTCTAAGCGGTCCAGTAACATACACACCTCTTGAACAACCGTCCTCATCAATCTCGTTATAATCAGTGCATGAGAAAGAATAATTATGTTCTTTCATGAACGATAGTTGTTCTTCTAGCTTTGTTTCTAACCAAATATCGTCTCCATCGAGAAACGCAATATATTCACCATGTGCATTCTTTATCCCTCTATTACGGGAGAACGCCGCTCCTGATTGAGCTTCATTTTCAAGCAAAACAATCCTGCTATCATTTATTGATTTAACAATATCAACCGTTCTATCTTTTGAATAATCATCAATAACAATAATCTCAAAATTTTGATATGTTTGGATCAATATAGAATCAATAGTAGTTTTAATTGTTTTCTCACAATTATATGCAGGAACTATTACAGAAACAAGGCTGCTATCTTCTTTCGTTTTAATCATATCGGTTCTTTTCAATAATAACAAATTATTGAGTGTCTAACAACACCGTAACATTATAGGAGACAAAGATATAACTTGAAAAACTAAATTCCGTTTTTAGAATTAAACTTTGTTTTTCGGAATTTTCTCTTACAAATGTTATGTTTTATATGTCTATGCTTCCGTCGAAAGGAGGTCATCATATGAAACAAAAGCATATGACAAAAGAAATGCGAGAACGCATTGAAAAAGGTATTAGAGAAGGTGAATTTTTAATAGAAATTGCTAATGCGATCGATAAAGACCCTACTACTATATCGAAAGAAGTATACAAACATAGAAATAAGGTTATAAAAGATCCTAAATCCACTGTTGTATCTAGCTTCTGCACAAAGTGTTCTAATTTTCAAAAATGTGACATTATCCATTTATGCAAAACACAAGGATGCAGCAAAAAATGTAAAAGTTGCTCTAGTCTTAATCCAACATTAATTTGTTCATTTTTTATCGAAAACAAATGTAAAAGATTAAGTAGATTTCCTTATGTTTGTAATGGATGTAGTAAAAGATTAAGGTGTCGATTAGAAAAATATGAATATGTTCCTATAACCGCTCAAAGGGATTATGAAAAAGAACTTCATGAATCTAGACAAGGATTAAACCTCACTGGTGATGAATTTAAAAAGATTGATGAGGTTTTCAAGGAAGGATTTGAAAACGGACAATCCATCAATCATATAATCGCTAATAATCCAGAACTTAAGATATCAGTTAAAACAGGATATAACTATGTCAATTCTGGTAATTTCCAGGTTAAACACAATGATTTACCTAACTATATGAATCATATTCTTAAGAAAAGGAAGATTATTTCTAAAGATTATGAATATCAAGAAAATAGAGATATGAACCGTAAAGGAAGGGAATATTACGATTATCTTCTATATATCGACACAAACGATATTGTTTATCACGGAGAACTAGACTGTGTTGGGATAACAAAAGATTATGTCGGAGCTTTACTTACTATCATCATTCCTAAATGGAGTTTCTTACTTTTATTTAAGCTAGACATAAAAGATATGGCTCACGTTAATAGTTGTATCAATTTTGTTTATAAAGCAATGGGTTATGACAAATTCAATAAATATTTAGGGGTTCTTTTAACAGATAGAGGCCCAGAATTTAATGACTATCAAGGAATTGAATTTGATGAAGATGGGGTTAGAAGATGTAGACTATTCTACTGTGATTCAGGTCAATCCACTCAAAAACCATTTGTAGAAAGAATTAATCGAGAAATAAGAAGATATGTCTTTAAAGGACAATCGGTTGAGAATTTATCTCAAATAGACTGTGATTTAATCGCTTCTTACATTAACAACATGACTTTAGATGGATTAGGCAATAGAACGCCATATGAATTCGCGAAAAGATTTTTAGGTGAAGAAATCCTAGAAAAATTAAATATCGAATACATTAAAGCGAATGATTTAATTATCAAAAATATCGATTAAATAAAGCACGAATTAAAAAAATCCAAGTAGAAGGAAGCTACCTGGATAAGCATATGACGGAAGCATAGAACTGAATTTACTCTTACAACGGAATTTACCGTAATCTTTTCTTATGCTTTCCTAACTCTATTTTTATCGCTATTTTTGTTGCTTTGCAAGAGTTTGAAACACTTAATTCCGTTTTAATTAAAGAAAAACTCCGTTAAATAGCATTTAATCTTTCAAACAAAATTTTAATTCTATAAACGGAATTTAGTTTTGCAAGTTACAATAGGAGACAAAGAATATACAAAAGAAAAGTTGACCAGCATCAGCTTAGAATCTCACTCAAAAAGGAATATACAATCGCTTTGTCGTAGTAAACTAATTAAATAATATTAGCTTTATTCGGTAAATATTTTGACAAAACAACAAGTATGTTGCTACAGTTAAGTTCAATGGCTAGCTTGCTTAATCTTTCCTTATCAACTCTGCTAATCATATTGTTTTTTGCAAAATCTTTTGCTTCCTGTGTTTTGTTTGTTAAAGTTTCTGGCTCAACTTTTAGAAAAACATTTTCGGCGTTTTTGCAAAACCAAACAAGTTCATATTCTTTTTCGTTAATGTAGTCACACAAATTGTGAAAGAAAGAACCTTTCTTATACGCTTTTTCAGTCGAATCGGTATCAATGAAATAAATAGTAACTGTCTTACCACCTTCATTATATGACCTAAACATGTTTTTAAGATTTTTAATTTTGTTCTCGATTTTTTTATTTTTGTAATTTGCTTTGCCACCTAATGTAATCCACTGAATGTTAACACCAGACGTGTCAAAAAAGTGTTTAATCACATCGTTAATATAGACAGCATCTGTTTTTTCTTCACTCGAGGTTTCTGCAACAAGTAAAAGTTGAAGAGGATTATCCATTATTTGTTCCTCCTCCAAAAACTTTTACAAAATCTACAGAACTGATATTAAATGGTGAATTAGGAATCATTCCATGTCTATATAAATTAACGACTGAATAATTACCATTTCTCTTCCACGAAGTAATTTTTTTGCCGTTGATGAAATCAATTGAATGTTTTAATTTATATTCATCCAGTAACTCCATTGGGCCTAAATTATGTGTTGTGAAAATAAATTGTCCATTGGTAAAACCAATAAAATACTCAATTAGTTTGCATAAATATACATCGTGAATATTGGAATCAAACTCATCAATAAAAACAATTTCTCCATTTTCAATCGCATTTAAATATGGGAATAATGTAATCAATTTCTTTACTCCACTACTTTCAAATTCAGAAGACACTTCAATATCTTTTGCTTCGCCTTTATAAACAAGTATTTTTTTGCAGTAATATTTCTCTCTGTTTATGGTTTTATCAATTTTAATGTCCTTTAAATCTGGCTTAAACACTTTGATAAATTGGCACACCCTCTTGATCTCTTTTTCATATTCCTTAAATTTTTTTAAATCAACTTCATCTATCTCGTTATCTATTAATACTTTTTGCGTCTTTAAATCGTTCTTTTCTTTATTCATTTGAATCTTATCTATAATTGCAATAATGCGCTCATATGACTCATAGTGTTGATCTCTTTTGTCAATATAAACATTAATACTAATAGCAAATAATAAAGTATTTAAAATCGCATAGAAAAATGATGTTTCTTTGCCTGTTAAATGTTTCTTATAAGAAACTTCTCGCTGTGTACTATAAACAATCAATGATACTAATGCAGATGCCGATTCTAATAAGTTTTTGGTTTCTTTTTCAATGTCGTCTTTTAAATGAATAACACGATCATTCAAGTAAACAAAATCTCCATCTTTGGTTTCAAATACTTTTTCTTCGTTATCAATATTTCCCCATGTTTGGCCTTGAACGACACTTAATAACTCATGAATAATCATTAAGTTTTCATCTTTTAAAGAATACTCAAGAATATGATGAAAAACATCTCGCGTCCTGCCGTTTTCAATCATCGCAAAATATAAATCTATATAAACTTTTTCGATTTGATGATTGATCAATTCTTTAAAGCCGCCAACATAACTCTCGCCTCTTAAGTAATTGGGATTTAATAATGTTCTCTTATAAATGTCTAAAGTATGTGCTATTGCGGTCTTGCCTTCGCCATTTGTGCCATAAATTGCTTTAACCATTGGTTTTTTACCATATGTGTCATCAATCGTTTTATTTGCAAACTGTATTTCAATTGGCTCATCAAGGCACTTAACACCATATGTTTTTAAGTTAAGTAAAACAAATCTGGTATTTTCCATAGTTAATCACGCTCCGTATCAATATTATATTATCTTTGATTTTCATATTTCAATATAAAATATACATTTTGTATTTTTTGTATTAACAACATAAAAATTATGTGTTATCTTTTATACATGGAATCTAAAAAGCTTCCTCAATTATAGATAATTATAGTCCTTTAACAATCATCGTTGTTGGATAAGGATTATAACAGCAACGATGATGTGTGGAATAAATTCCGCCATCATATTTTGATGGCTTTTTATATTCAAATAACATAGAAAGGAGGTAACTAAACATGCAACTTGATTCTGTTTTAGCCAAAAATCGTCCATCGCCATGGAACGAAGCCGACTATATTGAAGCGTACAAAAAAGTCGTCCCAAGCGCTACTCAAGACGACAATTATGATATTGCAGCTGTTATAACAAGCGGCGGTGTTAACGGACACGCACTAATGTACTACAGTTACAATAGAAGCCATGATAATCAATATCATATATGTTATCATTTTGTTTCTGATAATGAATTAGTTTATTTCATTTAGAAAAAGAAAGCATCCATTAATCGTCCTAACACGCATGATTTATGTGATGTTTTTTTATAAACATTGTTCTAATCGTGTGCTCTACATTTTTTGTAGCTATTCGAGACAAAGCACCGATGTTATTTTTTGCGCGGTTTCATGTATTTGCAATAAATAAAATATAAAAGGGCTCTATCTACACGAAAGATCATAAAGCCAATATTTCATAAGTGTTTGTCTAATTAAAGGGCTTCACTTAACACCATTATATTTCTTCCTACTATATAAAGCGTATCTGAATACATATTTCCAGCTCTTAAGCCAATTTAACTTTTGAGTGTTCTTATAAGCAACATGCATATGTTTAAGTAATTTAAACTTATTATAGTTTTTACTTCCTGGATGGATAACATATGTCATTAAGACAGATTGGTTTCCATATGCCTTAATATTTCTAACCAGAAGACGTAGTCTTCATGTCTTTACATTTAGTATTATGAGCAATAAATAAAAAGGGTCAAATCAATCAACCAATAGTACCAACGCATAAAATACGTTGTACTAACTCGACCCTATAAGGGCCATTACTCCACCGACTCTCAAGAGCCATAGGTGGGTTGACAACCGTGATCAATCACTTTAGCTACCCTTAAAAGGGTCCTTATATTCTTTTGAAGACAGATTATCTTGAATCATGTCCTCTTTTTTGTTTCGTATATATTTCTGGACTTTCTTTGTATCAAGACCCGCTGTTGATACGTAGAAACCTTTCGTCCAAAAATAAAATATTGTTTTTTATAACAACCTTTATAAAAGTGGCTTGGCTCAACTCATTCATTTAATACATATATTCCAAAGAAGATAATGGATCTTCCTGTTCAATTAATATCTTGTCTTTATATTTAAGTCTATATTTAGTAGGAACATTAATGTCCTCTTTGATATATCTAATCATGTTCCCTTTAGTTGGTGCTTTTAAGTTATGACCACCTAAAGAAGATATATCTAATTCAAAAATGAATTTTCCTTTTTTGATTATTATCTTATCTTCTTTTTTAGATAATATCTTTCCTCCATTATATGTACAGAAACGATATTCATAATCTTTGCCTTTGATGAAACAAAGTAAACCAGTGAAGTTAATAAATCCTAATAATGGAATAGTTGCTATCGCTAATGTTACTGTACACTCCTCAGTTACTGAGTTATACCAGATATATTTGGTAGGGAAGGAATGACCACTATCACCTTCGATATATCCTAAAGAATTACTAAATGTGATTTTCTTATTCTTATTTAAAGCAAGCACTCCATTAACTCTATGATACATGGAATATATTTCATGTTTACATTCCATAGGAAGAATAGAGAAAGGTCCCATTACTTTCTTAGATAATGGATGTAGTTCTCCTAATGTAAGATTTCCTTCTAATGAAATATCATCTTCATGAATATTAATACTAATAACATTATTATTTATATCTACTGATTTAGTGTCTTTAACAAAATATCCTTTAGTGGGTGTTACTAACTGCAACATATCTCCCTCGTTAGCATGAGAGACAATTAAAGCAAAAGTATATCCATCATTACTGATAAATTTATAGTATTTACCAAAGAATCTATTTTTCTTCATGTAGTCTTGATTTTATTATACATGAATTGTCTTTCGCCGACTGTAATAATGCCTAATTTTATTTGGCACAAATCATTCCGGCTGTAACAACCTTTGTTAATCAATGAAGAATAAATGACCTTATAATCATTAGCCAAGAATTATTGTATCTTTTGAGTAAAACATTCATTTAACAAATCATAATGAAAGACTTGATCAGCAATAATGAACGTAATAACAAAAATCAAAAGCAGCCCAATACAAGTAAATGTTAAAATTAGTTTTCCTTTTTCAGATAACAAGCGATTTTTTATCCAAAGATAGATTTTTGATTCGCTCCCATAATCAAATTCTTTAATGGCTTCAATTGGCAAATCACCTTTCCAAAACTTTAGGCTTCCTTTTTTATTGTCAAAATCTATTTCTATTTTTTGTGCGTAAAACATCATAGTGTCATCATTCATTGGCTTAATGGGCTTCAATAAGATTCCACCATCGCTTGTTGGGATATAAATACACAGCCCTTTATCTTTGCCTGCCACGACAATGCTGTATCGTTGTTGAGGTATCTTTTTCCTTTCATTATATTCAACGCCATTAGCTTCATATCCATCAAAAACTTTGCTGAGAGGAGTTCTGTTAAAAACTATGTTTTGCATCCACAACATATAGCTTCTTGCTCTTTGAGAAAAATAAAAATAGTCTAGGAAAAAGTAAATGATCGCCACAATATTCCCTATAATTTGAAAGATAAGTTGAAAAACATATTCGGGTTTTGCAAAAGAGAAAAGAAAATTAAATACAGTAAACTCAATTAAAAATATGGCACGGACAATTTTCTTAAAAAGAAAATAATTTTTCAACTTAGCATCTTTCATTATCCCATCAATGGCAAAAAACGCTAGTTCTTCTATGAGCGTCAGCAGAAAGAAAATTGAAGTGATAATCGTTGTGTACATGTGTCAGTTATCCTTTTAATAACTCAATTATAATCTAAATCAACTTGCACTTCTCTCTTTTTGATAGATTTATAGGCATATAAGGAATAAGCATCATCATGCACGTTAAAGATATAATTATGTTGGACAAGTAATACCCGAGCAATAATGGTACTGCAATCAGTTTGCATATTTCTGCTTACGGTCTGCATATTATTTGGTCATTTATATGCAAACAATTTATACTCACTAAACACTTTTGCGATATTTAGTAAAACTGGTTAGTAGAAAAGTGACGTTAAATCTAAGTTATAGCGTAAACTTTTGTATTTTTTTCAAATTATTACGCTTTAAAACCCATTTTTCGTGATTCGCATGAATAATCTAAAAAAACATAACAAAATCGCATGTTATGTATTTTTTGTAACCCCTACATTTACTACATGCAGAAAAAAGAATACCAACAATTAATTAAAAACATCAAAGATAAATTAATAAAACTCCAATCATCTATATCAGTGTACGCTTTTGGTAACACAAGAGGAGGGATGGGCATTAAAAAATTAGAAGACTTAGATATATGGATTTGATAACGGTTACATGAAATTATATTAATTGTATGATTGTAGTTGACAATAGGTGCCAAACATTAATAAATTATTGATACAAGAGATATCCTTTATAGGATGAAGAGGTGCCGAGTGATCGACGCCTTTTTAATTTTTATTCACCAAATTTATCATACTATTTTGCCTAATCTATTTTCTAAATAAGCAACAAAAAGGAATAAGTCTCAGCTAAAAACAAATCAGTATTTTAAAAAAATATAGTTAATAAATTCTATTAGTGAAGTCTTTGAATCTAAACTATCATTAAACAATATGCTATCTACATCAATAGACTTCTTAAAGTTTGTTATTTTGATTAAATAATTTAACTCGTTTTGGATATATTCAACTATGCGATATTCTGAGAACAATTTAGAATGTCCTTTAATTTGATTATTATCGTTAATTTCATAAATTATTGGAAACAAGTTCACAATATAATACATAAGCGAATAATAGAGTTTAAGGAATTTTCTTTTTCCTTCTTTTGTTTTACCGTAATATTCATCAAGATTATTCTTAAAATAATTAACAGTATCACTCCACTGATGAATATTGGTTCTTTTGCCTGATCTAATCTTTTTACTACTATAATTAGGCGGCTCAATTCCAATATTATAATGCTCATTAAAGTAGTCACAAACAGAAACAATGAACAACGAAACGTTTGTTGAAACATTAGCACCATGTTCCAATGCTTCTTGTTTTGCCTCAGCGGTAAATATTTGTGATAAATTATCTTTAAATGCTGAGCCTTCACGAATAATAAAGTCAGGCGTTATATCCTCAATATTTTTTTCGAATAGCCATTCCAAATCGAAGAGATGATTAGTTGAATTAGCTTTGGTCCATACATCTTTCAAAAATGGATAATATTGTCTGAGGGTATAGGATCTTAATACCTTTGAATTAAAATACCTCATTCCATTTACAAATACTTTTTGTTCATTACTTAGAGACAATTTTTTGTTACTAATTTCTTTAGTTTCTGCATCTATTAAATCAGAAACTAGATTCATTTTAGAACAAACATCATTAATGTTTTTTTCGGGCGCTTTCTCTAAGCTCTTATCTGGCAAATAAATATAAACTCTCTTGTCAAGGCTTGCTGGTTTAGAAGATATGTCATATTGAATTAAATCAAAATGAGGAGGTGAGGCACTTATTATTGATGGATAATTCTCCTCCTTTTTTAACACAATATAAACAAACGCTGTATTTTGATTAGATTTATACGTGTAACTTTTGTATTTTAAATAATCGCTAGCGAGATTCAATAAAACTAATTTATTCTCCATTTTATACTCAATAAATAATTGCGTTGTTTCATCGCTGCCAAAAACATTTTTTACCTGGATATAGCCATCTACATAACATTTATCCCATTGAGTAGTTCTTGTTTTTAAACTGGTTGTGCTTCTAAGGGAATCAAATTCAGACATCGTTAGTTTGTTTTTAAGTTCAATTGGAAATTCATTAACGGTCAATTGCGTTGTATATCCCTTATTTTTTAATAAACAGCTCAACATAGCCGTTGAAAATCCTGCAACCGTTCTTTCGTTTGTAAAAAATGCACGGTTATCAGTTTGATAATCAAATATTTTTTTATTTATATTAAATCTTAAAGCATATTTTTTGATGCTTTCATCTAGTTCAAAAATTATGCTATCTAAATCGGTCTTTGTTATCATTGCTTATTTTCTCCTAAATGTTATCAACGAATTTATTTTCAAATATAGCAAGGCAGCAATGCCTTACTGATATATTAAACTTAAATATAATTTAAATTCCTTATTATTAATATTGTTGCATTTAATTATGGTTATACAAGATATATTTTAAGAAACATACTTTATATAGTATTTATAACGCTCGTCAAGAGTGCTTATGTTGACGTTTGCAATCCTAATAGAAGATATCTTAACAAGTTTTAAAAAGACTTGATGAATAGATGGACAAACAATACGCTAATCAGCAATATCTGTACAAAAATACATAGATATACCTTCAATTTTATTTAGTGTTTGATTAAATTATTCACTATGTTTCTGAAAATCTAAATTTGCATTAACTTTTGCGTTAGTAGACGATTCACCATATAAAGGAAGTAGTTAAACATTAAGCATAGCGACTTAATAGAGTTATACCCTTACACTATAATAGTCATTAAGATTATCTAATCCAACAACCTCATCATTTGTTGTCCCCAAAAGAGTTTGCATAAGCAAACAGATGTAAGTAATAGTCCTAGAAATAGAATAAAAATGTAGGTATTGCCAAAAGCATTATTTTTTGATTTATTAGTTCAGCAAACTGTCTTTCGTCAACTATATTAATACAAAAAAATAAACTAAAGCATTTTTATTTCATTTCTGGTGTTGTTGAGAATGATAGATATTTTAGATGTGTCGAGAATCTTAAAATTAAAAGTATCAGAACTAACATTGTACTTATAAACGACATCAGGGAAACAAATGTATATGATATCAAACATATATTTTTCTGAAACATTTAAATTATGAAAAAGTTCCTTTTCGATATAACCCTGCATCATTTGTGCCATTTCTTCTTGATAATCAACTCCCTCAGAAATAATTGCATAGTCAATATAGACACCAACAATGTTGTTAGGTAACAGTTCGTAGTTATCATTGAGTTTGCGTATTTTTTCATTAATCTTACTTACAATCATATGAGAATTAAACTCATCGCTTGGTACAAAACCAATTTGCCCTGCAAGCACCAAATCGCCATTTGATCTTTGCAACAAAACTATTATCCCGTTTTGCACGCTTGAAATATAAAAAACAGGGACACCACTTGCATCCTGATATACTCTGTCTTTATAGAATCCTAGGATGTTCAAAAAGCCCTCTGGAATGTCTTCTAAATTCTTGTTCATATATTTTCGTAGTAGAGAATTTAAGGTGTTCTGTGTATCAGAGGCGGCCGTAACAATTTCTAACCCAACTGAATCAGATTTGAAATCCGGACTTTCGTTTTTAATTAAACTATTAAAAGATGGGTCAAAAGTTAACTGTATATAGTTTTTAGCAAGAAGCTCGTAAAAAGTTTTCCAATAGTCATGATGTGTTTTATCCATGTTTTTAAACCTCTTAAATTTTTGCACCAATTGATTATTCTTTGAAATTCCGTTAAACGCCGCTCTTTTGTACGCTTGTAGAACTTGTGAAAATAACCCTAAAAAATATTCAAATCAATATCAAGACCTGACGCTTTCATATTTTTTGCTATTTTTAACTGCCAAATCTCGTCATTCGTCATTCGGACATATATTACTCCGCTAATATCACCCGGCGTTTCTATATCATCGTTTTCTAAAACAGCACAAACCTTTTCTCTTCCTAGTGTGCCAATCATAAAGCCATGCTCAAAAACCACATTTTGACGAGCGCGATATTTTGCTTCATCTTGTTTATTTACTTCATAGCCAATATCACATTTTGTATACAACACAATACAAAAACAAACGTCACCAGAATAGTTCTCAATCTTCTCGATAATGGTTTTACCGCCATCCGGTTCTTTGAATAAAACAATTGGATTATACCCAAGTTTCCTAACAAGATTCTCTATCGATTCCAACCTATTGGTGTCGTGACCATGCACAATGAAAACATTTTTAGAATTATTTTTTCCAATAAATGTGTTTTTAGAAACTAATGCATTTTTCTCGCTAAGGGCTTTTTTTACGAACTCCTCAGTAACGTCCTTTGAATTTCCTCTGCCATTAATTACAGTGTCTTCAGATATACCCAAAGCGGCAATGCCAGCAGAGTAAAATCTATTTCGTATGCTATGCATTTCGTTCTCAATTGTATCTTTTGTTTCACATATTTTAAATCTATCAATGCAGCTTTTATTAACGATATAGCCATTAACCAAAAAATCCTGTTCAGATATGTATAATTTAGTCAATTCTTCTACTTTCTCAAATGACAAATCACACAAAAAAGAGGTTGTATCCTTCTTGTGGTTGGAATGTTTAACTAAAATGTGATAATACATATTTATTCCTCCTTAAATACAAATCGTAATCTTCAAAAAATAATACAATGTCTACTTAACATCCCTATATTTCTTTTTACTATATAGAGCGTATCTAAATACCAACATCCAACTCTTCAGCCAATTAAATCCTTGTGATTCATGGTATACACGATACATCGATTTAACTAATTTAGATTTGTTAGAGTTTTTGCTATTTTGATGAATGACATAAGTTGCTAATACTTTATGGTTACCTTTGGCAACTATTCCTCTTTTAAGAATAGATAACCACAAAATGTAGTCCTCGTGCCTATCATATGTTTCATCAAAGAAAACATCACCAATAACTTCTCTATCATACATAGTGGTTAGACAAGATAAAGGATTACCTCTTAATGCTTTTTTATAATTAGTTTCTTCAGGTACAAAGAAATCAGTACATGTATGTTCTGCTTGTCTTCTATATCCCGCTGAAATAAGTGGCCCATTATCTTTAATAAATTCTAATTGGCATTCTAAATAATTAGGATCTAATAAATCATCAGAATCTAAAAATGTGATATATCTGCCAGTCGCGTGTTTTAATCCGATATTTCTCGCTACTGCAGATCCACCATTTTTAGGTGTTTGAAGCACCACTATTCTTTCATCATCTTCTACTAACTCTTTTATAAATTCAAAAGACCCATCAGTAGAACAGTCATCCACAATAATCCATTCCCAATCTTTAAATGTTTGAGAAAGGACACTATCAAAAGTAGCCTTAAAGACTCGTTTGCAGTTATAAGATGGGGTGATGATGGTGATTAAAAACATAATAATTTATCTCTTTGTTTAAATTTAATCATCTTCTTTATCAAATGAAGGTATAACTACTTCAGATGCTCTCCATTTTGATTTATAAAAGCAAGGAACAAATTTCAAAACCATATCTTCTTTTAATAAATGATAGTCAAAATCCAGATTGTAAAAACCGAAAGTAAAATATCTGGTGTTTTTACCTTTTATTGATCCAAACATTTTTTCTGTATCAATGGTTTTCAAATATCCAAATTCAAATGATTCAAATTTAAAGTTGAGAGTTTTAATGTCATAATCTGTTAAAAAGGATTCGTTGGTTTGATTTATGAAACGAATTTGATCTTCTGGTGTTTTTTCAAAAATAAAAATATATTTAAAATACTTTCTTGTAAACTCTTTCCCAATTTCAACTGCATCTTTATTATTTACAGAGAGTACTAAGAAATCGTATATTTTCCTCAATCCTTTATAAAAACCAATTGTGTAAAAATCAGTCCTGACAGTATCAATATAGTTGATTAATTTAATTAATTTATTTTTTTTGGAACTAAAGTTTGATGGCTCTTCGTCTATTATTCTAAATTCGAGATCCACATATTCATTAATCATTTTAGATCTAAAACCATCATCAATTTCGCTTGTTGGCTTCAGCAATTCAAATATAATGGCTTCCGCGTCTTTAAAATTCTTCTCGTATTTAAGAATTCTAGCATAATTAGCCTTAAAATAAGGGTTATCCGGAATGTACTCTAATGCGATTTTAATATGACGTTTTGCCTCGTCATAATTACCTACCTGATTATTTAAGAAAATAGAATAAATACTCTCAATGTATGGAGCATTTGTTTCGTCGGCCTGTTCTAAAGCAATTTCAAAACATTCTCTAGCTTTATCAATAATGTAATTTTTTGCATAACAATAACCTGCAACTTTATATAAATCAGCAAATGAAGGAGAGGCTTTAGATGCTTTGTCAAACCAATCATCCATTGCATCAATATCCTGCTTGTTGGACGAATCAATAAAGTTGAGCATATAAATAGTGGCTATTTTTTCACTAGAGGTTTTTGGATTTAACGATAGAGGCTTATTTTTGCTTGTAATTTTATCATTTGTATAAAGATTTTCAATTATACTTTCTAACTTATTGCTGCGATTAAGATAATCATTAAAAGAAATATCCTTTTTATTTATTTTCACCGATAAATATTTTCGTGCAAATTCTGGAACGCTATAAACACCGCGATCTATTTGCTGAAGAAAATTACAAGCACACAGTTCGTTTACGGCTAGTGCAGCCGATTCATAATCTTTATCGTATATATAAACTATTTCAGCCATACCAAAATCTTTTTGTTTAATCATCATAATTGTTAAAACCGATTTGGCAGGTTCTGATAGTTTTTCAAACACATTTGATAAACAATACTCGACTATCTCATCTTGATTTTTAATAACAAAATCTGGATTATTGCCTTTCCCGACATTAATTATGAACCATTTAATACAAAGCGGAGAACAATAAAGCTTTTCAGTATAATTATCAACTTCCTTATTACTAATATTTTTTAATAAGGTAACATCATAAACATCAACAAGTCTCCTAAAATAAAAATTGGCTTCATCTTTTGTAAACGGATCTAAGGGAATTCTGGTTTCAAATTCCCCGATTCCAATCCTAGAAGTTATTAGAATTTTTGATCCATCAGGTACTTCTTCAAAAAGCTTTCGAACATCATTTGTATTAATTGTTTCAAGATTATCCAAAATTAGAAGCGTTTTAAAAGCGCCCATATAAAATAGCAAGTCATCGATTGCTGAAACTTTTTCTTTATTTAGGATTTGATTTCTTTTAATACAATCATCGAAAGATTTGACATAGTTTTTTATATTTTTAAATTCGCCATCAACCAACGATTTTGTTTTTAATGATGTCCATAACACTTTCTCAAATGGAAAATCGTCCTCATCAATTAAATCCGAAATTAAACTAAGAACAATTGATGTTTTACCAATTCCTCCATCTCCGATAATTGTTATAATCGGATACCGTCCATATAATTTTCTTTTTATATCTTTTTTCTTTTCTTCTCTCCCAATAAAACCAGTATCATCGTAATCTACCAACGGCAAATTATTTTCGATCTGAGTTTGAATGTAAAGCAAGTCAAAATTTGGAGTTTTTTCATAGAAAACATTTGGATTTTTATCAATTAGTTCTATACTGTTGTTTAAATGAGAAAAGCCAATAATAGTGTTAAAATTACTATAATCTCTTACAAATGATAATATTATCCCTTCTTCATCATGCTTGATTGGCCTGGAATGCATAACCTTGTTTCGAATAGGCGTGATTTCTTTTAATTTGGAGATTATTTTTTTTGTAATTACCGGATCTATATTATTTATTTTAAAATGTTGGTTTAATATTTCGACATAATCCCCAAAGTCTAAATACATAACGATGGAAGAATGGTCGTTTTTATCAATTTCTTTATTTGCTGCTCTTTCAAGTGCTTTTTCAGAGTAACCAAAAATATTGACATTGTTTTCAATAATGTATTCTCTCATATCGAGTTCAATTGAAGAAATATACTCAAACAACAAATTTCTTCTTAATTTATAGTTCAAAAAAGTTGGCATACTAACCCTTTATTTATTTTATTATTATATTTCCTATGCTACACATGCAACAAATTGTTATTAAAAATTGTTTTTAAAAATCATTAACCAAAAACTATAAATTTTTATTGACATCAATTTGTATTGTAGTAATATATAGTCAATCGAAGAACCTATTCGTCGTCAAGAGGGATGGGTTATTTTTTTGCATTTAATTCCAAATACATTCTTTTGGCATAATTGTCAGTCATGCCACTAATAAAATCAATTATGAGTCTCATTTTAAGATATGCAACCATTTGTTTATTTGCGCCATCAATCTCAATAAAAAAATTATCAATCAATTTTTCAGGAATCAACAACAATATTTTATTCCTATAATCTCTGTCTTTTATTCCTTTTGAATTCTTAATTGTTTTATTTCTTTTATTTATTTTTGCATCAATAATAGCATCAAAAAACTCGCTCAATAGAAAGTTTAAAATTTTGTTTCCTTGAATTTCGTTAATAATAATTAACTTTGACGAAAATACTAAATCTGTTTTTATCTTGCCAAGTAATTTAATTATTTCGTGATATTGAGAAAAGTGGAGTAAATGAAAATCCTCGCCAACCCCATTAACGACTATATGTTTATAAACGTTTAATCCAGTTTGAGGTATTGTTCCAATTTGATGGTAATTAAGTGAGGCGATTATATTTTCTCTCAATTCACTCAATAAAGGCCTGATTGTTATTTCGAAAGCCTCATGTCGATTTTTGTTATTCTTTATAGCTTTCGAAAATTTATTATCTAGCGAATTATAAAAATTTGAGCAAATTGCATTCTTGTTGTTTTTGAAATAAAAAGCAAAATCTTCAAAAGATAAAACCTGCTTATGAATCGAATCTTCCAAATCCGAAAACAAATATGCGATATCATCTGCGGCCTCCAATACACAAGCAAAAGGATTCCTTTTGCCGTATATGAATACACCCAAATTATACAAATCATCTATGACGCTTTGTTCAGACAAAAAGAACCCAATTTTATTATTTTTTCCATTAGAAGAATGTGGGTATTTAATTATTGCGCCAAGTACTCCGGCCGACAAAGATGCGCCTCTCTTGTTTTTAAAAGGCATTAATTTTGAAGCAATTCTTAAAGATTGCGCATTTCCATCAAAAGAAATTAAATCATTAAAATAACTTGGGTATTTAATTCCGATGCCATATTTGTTTAAAAAATCACCCTTGCTTTTAAAGAACGAATTAATGGTTTGTTCACCGGCATGACCAAAAGGCGGATTGCCAATATCGTGAAGCACACCAATAGTTCTACATAAAGAAATAGAATCTTGTAAATCAAACGTTAAAAATTTGTTGTTTATTGAAGCAGAATTAATAAAAACTTCCAACATTGAATTGCCTACTATTTGTTCAATGATAGCCGATACCTCAAGCGAATGAGCCAATCTTCTTCTTGAGTGATCAAATTCATCCATTAAGAAAAGTTGGGTTTTGTCTTGCAATCTACGGAATGTAGAAGAGGAAATGACCCGCAAATAATCAGATTCAAAATATGATAGTTTTTGTTCTCTATTACGAATATAGACACTATTGAACTGCTTTCTTATGCTCCATAATGCAC
Organism: Caryophanales bacterium UBA2753; assembly: GCA_002353275.1. Lineage (GTDB taxonomy): Bacteria > Bacillota_I > Bacilli_A > RFN20 > CAG-826 > UBA2450. The sequence goes on from DEJH01000041.1 coordinate 97,929, forward strand.
CAGATGCATACTTATATATGTCAGCATAATTATTTGTTTGGACACAATTAATGAAATTATCTAAATTTTTTGCAGAATATGATGACGAGAATTTTGATCTTAAAAATACAAAGATGTTAATTAGATTTTTATATTTTTCAAAAAAATATTTAACATTGAGATAATTATTATTGTGAAGAGCAATCCTTAAGACGTGTTTTGCAGCGCAAAAAGCATTGATATCTATACTATTTTTTGTGATCTTAGAATGTGAAAAATCATCAATGTATGCTTTAGACAAAATGTATTTATTTTTCATTGTCCACATAAGTCTAACATCCTCCTTTTTAACAAATCATTTAGATATATCATTCTTAAAGAGTTATCAAGACCATACTTGAATTAATTAAACCAAAACATATATGTTCTGCACGAATATATATAAATGCTACTTCTAATTATTTTATTATATTGAATTTATCTGTTCAAATGAACATTTTTTAAGATTTTGCAGTGTTAATTCTTAAAGCAATTTCCATTTGCTAAAAAACCTGAAATAAGTCTGAATATAGTAAAATAATACCTGTTCCCTTAGTCCCCATCAATCGCAGGAATATCTTTTCTTTCTCCTTATAAATCAAATATAGCTTTGTCGCTTATCCATACCAAGCGTTAGTTAAATTAAAACAGTTTCTTGCTAAGTAATGTCGACGATATTCCATTTACATGAGGCAAATAAATAGCCTTAACCCCGATATCTAATAATTCTTTTAATATTGTTCCATTTCTCAGTGCCCTGCCAGTCCGATCCAGCAAACAAAACATTCGCATATAAATCTTTAATTCTTTGAAGTTTTTAATCTATTGAATAATCTTCCTGTGCTACTACTTTTTCAACATCTATTTTCTTCTAGCGCAATATATCAAACGAAACGATGATACACAAATCTTGCCTACAAATATATATATTAATACAGATAATCAAAGTGGCATAGGATAACAAAAAACACATCTTGTAAATTTTAATTAATTTAAAAATAAATAATGTGGAAATTTAGGTGCGAAAAACTAAAAACCCTCAATAAATTTATATAAAAAATATTATATAAAACTCATCGTTTTGTTGATGTAATAAAACGAGGAATAATTAGACGCAATATATCTCGCAAACATTATGATATTAAAACTCTATTTATTATTAGAATCATTGGTCAATTTACTAGATAAACAGTGCGTGTTATTAAACAAAATTCTTCTAAATATTTTATTATTAATGTAGGTAAACGGTATGGCTAAAATTAAAGATAATACTGTACATATAATGACAGCAATTATTCCAATTTTAGAGAAGAGGATCCACTGATCAGATTTAATGTAATAAATGATATATGGGCAAAAGAATATATAATGTATGTACCACATATTCATTGAATTATTTCCTAATGCTTTTAATGACTTATCTAGCCAGTTAGGTAAGTTAAAACTAAATAATTCTGTTAAAAAGACCATAATAAACACAACGCTGAAAGGCTGAATAATTGCCTTCCCAAAGTATCCAAATATCATAATTTGGGAGGCAAATCCAATTGTGCCAGAAACAAGCAATATCAGCCACTTTTTATTTTTAAATACTTTATTGATATCTGATAAAAAATTATGTCTAGAGAAAGAATACCCAATACAGGCTGTGGAATATGCAAATAAAAGAATGCATATTGTGTCATAATAAGGAATGTTTTGTTGGAACCTGTTCAAAACGATATATGTTCCAATAAAAGGGACATAACTAATAAAAACTGACGCCCACTTATTTATATTTAATACTTTGCAAACTAATGGAAAAGAAATGAGAAGCAGTATGTAGAAGTAAACATACCAACCATAGCCAAAAAATCCATGGTGTCCAAACATTGTTTTTATCAATTCAATGAATTGAAATTTATCACCTTGATAGGCAGCATAGAAGGGAAGAAACACAGAAAAAATAACAAGCCAATAACATAATAAAAACTGCAATAATTTAATCGCTGTTCCGAATAATGTTTTTTTTGCTGATTTACCGCTATAAGAAAAGAACAGACCGAATCCAGAAATAAAAGCAAAAAGGTAAATGCATATGTCGGCGCTTCTACCAAGCATTGTCTCTATTGTAATCCCAGTATTAAAAAGGGGAATAACATAGAGACCAGAGTTAGATCCAAACAGAGAAAAAGTGTGGGTCATTATCATTAAAATAATGGCGATACCTTTTATTCTGTTAGATACATCTCTTGTTAGACTCATAGACAATTATTGAAATACAATACTTCACTTCTCAGAGAATCTGTTTAAAATATTATTTTTATACAACTTTAGCAATGGACTAATAACATATAAATCAACTATTTTATAAATATAGTTTATTGGTATACCAATAAACAATGAAGCAATAAATAAAACAAAATAGTTTGCCCATTCATTGTTAATCGACCCAACATCAACAAAACACAATATAACTAAATAATGCATAATAAAAATGGCGTATGAAGATTTTCCTAAATATGAGAGGACATATGATTTTAATGTGAAGAGTTTTGTCAGTGATACAAAGAATAAGCAAAAAAAGAAATTAGTGAACCATAGCTTGAAAATCGTTTGAATGTGAAAGTATTGTAACAAACTTACCACACCAACAGACACAATCATACTTAACAAGGGAATCAGCTTGCTCTTGTTCAAAATAATACAAATTTTATCTTTAAAAATGTAAAAAAACATTCCGTATATAAAACAAATTATGGTGTCCCATTTGTATGCATCCTCACCAAAAACAAACATGAATATTATATATAGGAGAATTCCAATAGAAATTAATAATGTTGGTAAGATGCTGTTACTCCAATTAAAAAAATACACAACCGCGCACAATAAATAGCAGACCAGTATAGCAAATATAAACCATGATACGTTGCCAAAAGATGACAAACCAATAAATGATAGGAAATAATCGGAAACACTATGCGAGATACCAAGGCAGGCGCAATAAATAAAATAGGGAATTAGGCTAATTATTGTATAAAATAATATACGTAGAAACCTGTTAATTAATAAGGATTTAGAATACAATGGTCCTTTGTTTAAAACACTATAAACAATTCCATAACCAGAAATAAAGAAAAACATCGATACGCAAAGTTGACCAAGCCCATTTCTGAATAGTGTAAGTGGATTAGACATAAAACCACTATAAGGAAAATGATCTAAAACATGAGTGAAAACGATTAGGATTATAAAAAACCCTTTTATAACATCACACGAATCTTTATCAAGATACTGAGTGCTTTTATTTGGCCGAATTGATATCGCAAATAAAACAAATAAAACGGCATAAAATATTATTGGCATAAGATTATTATATACTCGGTATTAAATTCTTAAAATGATTTGAAAAAATGCAAAATGGAAAATCCTAATTTTATTTGGTGTCATTCTTTTTTTAAAAATCAGCATTCTTTAAATAGAGGTGACACTTTATCCATAAATGGCATCAATTAGAATTTGAAAAATAATTCACAATGAAGGGGTGCTATCTAAATCATTTACTTTGGTTATTGTACCAAACTCAAGGCAAACTTTTTTTGGTTCAATTCCTTCCTCTAAAAATAGTAAGAAATTAAGCCTAACATAATACTCTGGAAAGCCAATCGCCCTATACATATGGTTGTCATTATTAAAATCCTGCTGACATAAATGCTTATAGTCGTTATTAAATTTTAGATAAAAGGGGGCCGAATAACCTCGTTTACTACTAAATAAATAATCCCCAATCGTTGGTTCAATTTTGTTCATCATATTTAGATATTCGATATCGTATTTGTCGCTTGGACCAATAAATGATGCCGAAACAATAAATTTAGATCCGTTTTCTCTATAGTAATCAAGCCCACCATAATAAAAATCTAAATATGTGTTCGATTTATCAAAGTTATATTCACCAGGCAGCACAAATGATTCCCCGATCGATCCATCATCGCTAACTTCGTAAATTTTGCTAATATGATATTTCTTTCTTAAAAAAAATCGATCTGACTGGTTGTCATCAACGGTTGTTAGACTACACCCATTTAAAATAAATAATACAATAACGAATAATTTAGGAATAAATCTCATATTCGTATCTCCTTAAAATAATTTTTATAATTAATTCTTACTTTTCCAACGGGTGACAAAAGCAAAGAATAAAACAGTGAAAAACCAGAACCTGATATAAAAATAGGGTCATCTTCAACAAAACTAAATATCACAAGACCTAATACAAGAAGTATAAAAAATGATAAATTTCCATTTTTACTATTGTTATACGAAATTCTAAAGCAATTTATTAAAATCAATAAATAGAAAACTAATCCTAGCAAGCCAGAGAGAGAATAGATGCAAACCAGAGAGTTGTGATATGAAGAAAAACCTGTTCCAATATAATAACTAGTAGATGCATACAAATACTGCGGACCAAACGACCATGTCTGACCAAATAACACTTTAAAAAAACTTGTATTTTTGAAACTAAGAGTCCAAATTTGCAGCCTTGTACTAAGTGTGTAGCCGATATCATGCAAAATAATGAAATCCAGCTCATTTTTAAGGTTTGAGAATAACGGAATCGCTCCAGAAATAAGTAAGATAAAAAATAAAAAAAGAAGGATTATGATAAAAATCAAGACGCTTTTTAAGACCAAATATAATCTTGAATTGATGCGCTTCAATTTCTTCAAAAAATAAAACATTATATATATAATAGCGATTATCGAAAAAAGCAGAGAAGTTTTACATCCACATATAATAGAAAATAGAGAAAAGAGAAAAAACGGAATATAACAAAACATATAATGCTTTGGTTTGCTCTTTATAATGTATAAACAAGATAGAATCCCTATGACCAAAAAAGATCCAAAATCATTTTTTGACGCAAAGATAGACTGAAGATTTAGATTTAAGATTTGATTTATTTTAAATTTATTAAATTCAAGAGCAAAGCTCAAAATACAGGACATAATTAAAAGAACAACATATATAACAGTGACCTTAAATATTATTTTTTTGCCAGAAACTTCAGGCAAAACAAACAGCAATATATATCCAAAAGCAAGACCGAAAACAAGTCTAATAAAACCCTTTACAATTGACAACAGCCCTATTGAATATTCAGAAATATGAAAATAATGAGTGTTTGATACATACCCATCAGCATATATTGTCCCATCTCCATAAACTACGCTGCTTGGCAAAATAAGTGTGCCCAGAATGTTTGCAAGTACTAATGCAACTGAAAAAATAAGATATGTTTTGTTGAGTTTGTGTTTGTTAACAAGCATGACCGCCAAATAAAAACCAGCAAATATTATTGAGCCGATTGCTCTATAAACTATTGCAATATTACTTCCTGATGTAAGACGAAATAAAAAAGGAATCCTAACACTAATAAATGGAATTGTTACCCATGCTAGATAAATTAAAAAAACAATATCACTTATTAATTCTAGGCGTGGATTGTCTTTAGAAAAAAAATACTTTATTTTTGAAATCATAGGATAACTGAGGCTATCTTAATAAAGCAATATACTACTCTAACTTGCTTTCTTATAATCAATTTTAGCAAAATCCTGTATATAAAGCCAAAGATATCGGCATTCATTAGAGCAACATTGTCTGAAAAAAGTTTACATTCCAAAAAGTTTTTCAAGAATTTAATTTTGACCTTGTGAGGATAATTAAGTCTTGCAACAACAATAAATATTGCAAAAGACACAATTAACAAACGATTACATAAAAACTTATACCAATTAGACATTTTGTTATATTTTTTTAAAATATCGACCTCAATCTTATGCTGTTCAAAATATAAATTCAATGTATCAATTTTGCGCTTGTGGGTATAAGAATCATTGTGCGAAACATAATAATAAAGACAATTGCCACTGAAATATCCACTTTGGGCATACTCTAAATATTGCATATTAAAAATTGCATCTTCTGAACCGCCAATTTTTGACATTGGCACAAAACTGATGTTGTTGTCTTTAACCAAAGATGTTTTATACAGTTTGCCACAGTTGCTTGAAAATGTATCCAAATCAAGAGGATTTTTTGATTTTACATCTCCAAAAATCCAACGCTGTATATTTGTAATGTCATCTTTGCTTAATAAGCCATCTTTAACTGGAAATAATCTTTTTGTAATTTTATTTTTTCTGACTTTATACCAATTAGAAAAATAAAAATCGCAACCGTCTGCAATTGGATATGACTCAATTAGATTGCTTCCAATATAATCATCAATATCCACAAAACAGAGATATTCTCCTCTAGCATGTTGAATGGCAACATTTTTAGCAGTACTCTGACATTGGACTTTGTTTGTAAAAACACGAATTCTACTATCTCTCCTAGCATATTCATTTAAAATCAAAACGCTGCTATCAGTGGATCCGTTATCAACAACAACTATTTCCCAATTTGGAATCGTCTGAGAAATTATGCTATCAAAACACTTAGCAATGAATTTTTCACCGTTTAAACAAGGAATAATAAACGAAACAAATATAGGATTCTTCATATATCTAAAATAATTGGTAATTATCAAAAACACAATTATATTTACACACAATAAACCAACAAAGAAAAAATAAGCGAAGAAAAAGAACAGCCAATCAACGAGCAGTCCTCAAAAAATCCATAAAGAATAACAGCAAGGAAGCAAATACTGAATATTGCTTTCTCAATGAACTGTCTTTTATCTTTAATTTTGGAATTAGCAATAAAATACAAAACAAATAAATAGATAATAAGTTTAATTATTCCTCCATTTAACAAAATGTAGATATAGACATTATCAATAGGCCTCCCTGCAATTGAATATGCAAATCTCTCACCATATCCAAATATCCATACCAAAGGAGAGCTAATTGACATAAGTTTACTAGACCAGTTATTGAATCTAGCTTGCATTACAACTATTCCGTCATATAAAAGTCCATAATCACCAAAAACAGCTCCATAAATAGAATCAAATAACCCAGCCCGCAACAAAATTAACAAAATAAATATAATGCAAACAATTAAAGCTGTTGAATATACAATAATGTTTTTTGTTTTCTTTGATTTAAAATCAACAAAAGCACAATAAACAAAAGATGCAAACAAAAGTACAAAGCATATCAAAAGTGTTGTTTTGGTTCGAGCAATGCCAGAGTAAAAAACATTTAATAAGGCTCCAAGTAAATATAATCTGGATTCCATTATGCCTAGGTAGCAAAAAGATATGCTTCCAACAAATAAAACTAATCCAAATGTATTTTTATCTAAAAATATTGATTTAACATCATAATTTGAGTGATCAAACTGCGTAAAAGTATTAACAATAGCATTCCAATCAACAATAATCGAAACAACTATTAGAATAAATGAAACATAACCAAAGATTTTTAATATCAATGCCCGATTGATGTTTTTGAATTCGGCTAAACGATATATAAAAATAAACGACACTATTGTTGAAACTATCTCACCAATTGAAAGAACATAATCTATTGCCTGCAAAGCGACACTTGTTTTTATTGTTGTAAGGCTCAAAGATAATATAGAAAAAAACAAGTAAATACCAATAAATATGTAAAGGTAATTGGCTTTATTATTTTTTGAATTGATAATTAAAAAAACAGCAGCAACAACAAACAATGCTAAAACAATGCAACGATAAATAATCCCTGCATTAGTATTCATTGACAAAGCTTCAATGCAATTAGATAGCAACAATAAAAAGAGCGACGCGATAACAAAGTGTGTTTCGTACTTATTTATAAATAAAATAACTTTATTTTTCATACAAACTAATATAATCCGCGGCCACAACATCAATAGAATATTTTATTGAAGCAGCTTTTTTTATAGAATCTCTATCATATTGCATATTCAACATAGCAAGCAATTCTTCTCTTAGCTTCACAACATCACCAAATTTAACAAATTTTGAATAATTTACTATTCCAATAGATTCAGGCCCCCCTGATTCAAAGCCAACTACTGGAGTACCACACATCAACGATTCAGCAACAACCATTGAAAACGTCTCTCTGATGCTTAACAACAAACAACAATCTGCCGCTCGATACATTGAATATATGTCAACATCTTTATCATCAATAAAGAAGACATTGTCTAAAACACTATGATTTGAATATTTTTTTCCGCTTTTAACATAAAAGTTGATATTGTCTTTTGCACACTCTTTTGCAAGCTTGAATATGAATGCCCCTCCTTTTTCCGGATTATTAAAATCTGCTGTTATATAAAGGACATTTCTCCCTGTCTTAGAAAATGTATACTTCTTATTGTCGTCAATAATTGAAACAGGATTAAGAATGGTAGAACAGTTTGTTTTAATCTTGCTAAACATTTTCGAACTAGATACACGGTTACTCAACCAATCAGAAACAGACGTAACTTTTAAATTGGAAAAAGAAGAAATTGCTTCATACATCTTTTTATAATAATGATTAGTAAAATTAAGCGATAATTCCCCATTAAACCTTTTGATGTTTTCACAATTTTTACATTCGTCGTTTATCCATTTGTTACAATCTATCGCATATCCACAATTGCCTGTGAACATAAAATCTGCGTGATTTGTTAAAACTGTATTGATTTTATTCTTTTCTAGAAAACACAAAATATTAGGTATGTTTACAAAAAAACCATTTAAACAATGTAAATGAACCACATCTGGTTTAATTTTTTTGATGTAACGTTTGATTCTGCTTGTTGAGAATGGGCAAACGCAATATAGATTCCCCGTTATTTTTGAAAATAAATGCCAAATTTTTGACTCTAATTCACATGTTAATTTAGTAACCCTTTTATCGATTAAAGTGGTTTTTCTTCCTACAACAACAAATGAGTCGTGCCCTTCTTCCAAATATTTTTTATGAAGAGACTCAACAATTTTACCGGTGCTTCCAATGCCGTATGTTACATTAATTAAAAGTATTTTCATATTACTTACAAACAAACGAGATATCTTTGCTTTCTAAATATAAATTAATACTATTGGTGTTTTCACCTGAATAATATTTTCTTAAAAGTTCAAAAAATAAATCACGATTAATATATTTAGCAAAATAATATGTTAGTGTCTCTTGATTGCTGTTCATAAAAATAATCTTTTTGAATTTTGTCTTTTTGAAAAGAGAAGCACCAAGATCAATCAATTTTAGATTTGTCAAATATTTGTTATTGTTTTTTTTAGTCAATTTAAAAGCAAACAAAAATTTCAAACAAGCAAAAAATTCTTTATAAATCTTCTTATACACATACCCCTTGCTTATTAAAAACCTATAATCACCAAAACTTTTGAAATAGGAAGAATTAACTAAGTCATCTTCTATTTTGAAGACAGGTGTGTTTGATCGATAAAAAGAACATCTATTTTCAATTAAATTCTTTACAAAAAATGAATCCTCTCCAAGCACAACAAAATTAGGGGTTCCAATCATTTCGTCGAACCGGATCTTTTTTGATTTAAGATAATCTTTTTTAAAAGACAAACCCGGGGCACCAACACTCGATACGTCACGAAATCTACATATACGCTTTGTCTTTTGTTTGTGTATCACCTTATTTTCCTTTGATGGTAAAAAACCATTAAAACACACACAATCACAAGAATATTTTTCATAAAAAGAACTTATTTTAGCAGAATACCCAGTTACTAACGAACAGTCGTCATCTATAAATAAGCCTATGTCACCAGTGCAATTATCTATCAAAATATTTCTATTAACACTAACACCTCTTGTTTTATTAAAAATTACAGTCACAAGATAGTTTTTGTAATTGAAATTTAACTGCTCATCAAAATCGGTTTGAACACTAACCAAAACATCAGATTCAATATTCCAAAAGGAACATAATTTTTTAATATCATCGATAGATTTATTATATGTAGGTATCAAAATCTGAACTGATAGCATTCTAATAATCCCCAAAATCCAATTCGCAACAATAATGATGACTTGTTTGTTTATCTGACGGAGGAGGAATCATATAATCTTTACCATATTGTTTCTCTAAATATCCCTTAATGTCACTAGGAGCATAGAAATAAAGTCCCTCAAACATAACCAAGCTTGGCTTGCCAAAAATATCTCTATCATAAAGTCTTTTATATTTTGATTCCACCATAACATATTTAGAATCTGGATAGTCTTTTTTTGAGAGAAAAACATTAAGTTTTTTTGTTGCTGTTTCAGGGCTAATAAAAAAAGTAAAGAGTCCAGATATTGAGTTATAAATCTTTCCTTTAAATGATCTCTTTTTATACAGTTCATTAATAGAATATCCATTACTAATGCGTTGCTTTAACAAACTTATTTTAAAAGAACGGAAGTTTCTAGAAAGTTTGTTGTCTGGTACCCCATCAATTGGGAAAATATCAACATAAATTCCTTTAGTAATATTTCTTTTTCTTGTTGATATTTCAACAAATTTTGTTCTACAGTCAACAACCTTAAAAAAATCTCCAATAAACTCTTTTTCGGTGGAATACGATGAAACAACATGATTCTCAGCTAATAATTCTCCAGCATGTTCAATAAAGTAGTTATAATCTTTTCTTGGCATTTGAATATCTATATCATCATCCCAAGGGATAAAACCGCCGTGACGAACAGCACCCAAAAGCGTCCCAGCGCAGAGGTAATAGATTAAATTAAGTTTTTTACAAACCCTATCAATATCTATTAAAATATCAAGTTCAATTTTTTTGATTTTTTCAAGATTTTCCGATGTGATTTCAACCAAATCTATTTTTTCCATAATATGATTTTACTATTGTTAATTATTCATTTCAATTATTCAAAGAACCACAAAACATTTTGTTTTTATAAAAATTATTTTATAATCATTGCATGCAAAAAAATGAAACCTTTAAAGAAAAAAAGAACATTTCTGTTGGGGCGATTATTTCTTATCTAACTATTTTTGTATCTGTTGTTTTTTCGTTTTTTTACACACGTTACATCTTGCAAAATCTCGGAGAAGTAAACTGTTCAATAAGGAATGTAGCAACATCTGCCACTTCGTACCTAATGCTCGTATCACTTGGAATGGGAGCTGCATATTTTAGGTTCAGAAAGATTGCGCAAAAAGAAAATGGCCCTGACTATAGCAAAAAATTCAATGGTGTTTTCTTGGTGATGTATAGTGTTTTTGGAATTATTAGCTTAATTCTTGGTGTGCTAATTATACTTCTTGCTAAAACTGGGTTTTTTAAAGTCACAGACCCTTCAAAATACTCATTATTGGTACCTGTAATTGGAATTACGGTGTTAAGCACTTCTTTGAATTTCCCTTTGATGGTTTTTGGCTTTATAGAAAATTATCACAGAAAATTCATTTTCAGCAACTCAATTAATCTTTTAGATACAGTATTACTTCCTTCGCTTTCGATGCTTGCAATTTATTTTCTTAATAAAACAAATAGTCCAGAACAGTTAACAATCGTTATTACATGGATAGCCTTTTTTGAAAGTTTGATAATAAAAGCAATACATGTCGTTTATGTATTATTACATTTGAAAGATAAGATTGATCTCAAACTATCACGTTCTGATTTTAAAGTTATAAAACCAATGATTGTGTTTAGCTTTTTTGCTTTCATAGTTTCTTCGATTTCAAAAATTCACACAAGTACAGATCAAATGGTTTTAAGTAGCATTATAAACACTACTGCTGCGCTTATTTACTCATACGCAATGCTGTTCCATACATACACAAATACAGCCGTTACTACCATTACAAATCTATTTGTGCCAAGAATTACCGACGATTCAATAAACGAGGACAACGAAGACCTAAACAAAATTTTTAAAGTGGTATCTGGTGTTATCACTATACTAATTTGTATGTTGATAGGTGGTTTTGTTTCCTGTGGAAAAGAATTTATTAGTATTTGGTTAAAAACACTTCCAAGTAATGAAGTATTTGATATTTATATTTATGCTATCTGCTTAATATCTTGCTGTGCATTATCTTCTTATTCAAACTTTCTTTTTAATTTCCATATCGCAAAAAATAAGCATCGTTTCGCGGCTTTGTTTTATATTTGCACATTCCTCGTTAATGTTGGTGTAAGTATAGGATTATGCTTTCTTTTGGGAATATATGGAGCAATTATAGGAACTGTTTTTGTTACAATAATCGAAGTAATAGGAATGACAATTTACTCAAGGCGCATCCTTTCTTTAGATTACAAGTATTATTTTATTTCACTTTTAATAAACCTAATTATTGGTGGCGTTGCAGTCGGTGGTGTTTTTGCTCTTTTTGCAATTCCTGTATTAAATACTCTGAATATATTTATACAACTAATCATAAAAGGCTCCGGTTTTCTTTTATTATTTGCCACGCTTGAGCTAATTTTTAATCGAAAATTCATTTTTTCCTTTTTCAGATTATTATTTAGAAAGAACAAAGAAAATGAAGAATAATAGAATTCTCTTTATAATCCCAAAAATATGTAATGGTGGCGCAGAGAGGCGAACTGTTTTTATCGCAAACAACTTAGCAGAAAAAGGATTTAATGTTGAGCTTCTTTCGTTTTGGGACACAAAAGAAGAATACCCTTTGTCTAAAAAAGTAAAACGAATTCATTTATGGAAAAGACTACGTCATAACCATCATGCTAAAGATAAAATCAGAATTCTAAATCTGTTTTTTATCTTTTTAGTAAGAAGACCGAAAATAGTTATTACAATGCATCCTCCTGTTGCGTTAATGGCAAGAATCGCAGGCTTTTTAAATAGATTCAAGCTTATCGATCTATTGGAAGTAAGCCCAAACTCTATTGTTGATATTAAGCGTCGCTGCTTGGGCTGGGATAGAGCCAATCTCATTGTACTCCAATGTGAAAAACAAAAATCATATATGCCTTCAAAATATATTAATAAGTGCGTTGTAATACCTAATCCTGTACCCGATATCTTTGTTAACACCAATCATGAATACAGAGGCAAAATAGAGAATTTTATTAACGTTGGTCGATTAGATAAAGAAAAAAATCAAGAATTGTTAATAAAAGCATTTAGAATCGTTTTGAACAAACATAAAAACATTACACTTACAATATACGGGCGAGGTCCATTAAAAAAAGACTTAGAATCGCTAGTTACTACCTTAAAAATGAATAATTCTGTGTTTTTTATTGAAAGATCTAATGAAATGAACAAGACTTATAACTCTTATGATTCGTTTATTTTATCTTCAAATTTTGAGGGAATGCCAAATTCGTTATTAGAAGCTATGGCAGTTGGCTTACCATCAATCTCAACTAATTGTGATACCGGCCCAAGTGACATCATTAAAGAAGACAACGGACTTTTGGTTGAAGTAAATAATGAACTCGAACTTGCAGAAGCAATAAACTTTTATATCGAAAACCCTGAAATTGCTAAAAATTATGGTTGCAAGGGTAAAGAAACAATCATGAACAATTTTAACCAACAAACAATAATGGATTTATATATAAATGAAATTAAGAAGCTACTTTAATTAAGTGTCTTAGTTATTAGATTTTTTAAATTTTTTTATAAGGAATTCTTTCTTTTCTTTTTCATTTAACGACGAAACGTCGACAAAACTGTCTTTGTTTCGTTCATAAAATGCGTCAATGTCACATATTACATGTGCTGGAACACCAGCAATAACACTATTAGATGGGAAATTACCTTTTACAACAGCTCCTGCGCCAACAATACAATTATCACCAATAGATGTGCCTCTCAAAATTGTTACATTGTGTCCAATAAAACAATTAGAACCAACAATTATCTTCCCCATTAGATCCTTGTGTTCATCTCTAATTTTGTTTAGTACAGATACTGATCCGTCATGACAATAAAATTTTACGTTTGTAGATATTAAAACGTCATTTCCAATTTCAACAAGATATGGTTCGGTTGAAAAAACATCGGTACCCGATAATATTTTGCATCGTTCTCCAATTTTTGCCCCATTTTTCTTAAGATAATCAATCACATCAACTTTTCGACGAAAAAACATACTATAATTCCTTTGTCATAACCATATTTAAATTGTCTTTTACAAATTTTTCAATTTTTTTATCTTCTATTTCACTGTCAGGAGAAGGGTGAACCATAATTTCAATGGATTCGTTCCCTTCATACTTTAATGCTTCATCTATTGTTAAAGTTGCATATTCTACCGTTTTAAAATTTTTCTTAAAACTATTTCTAATATGATTCTTTATCATACGGTATAAAATATTTTTTGAATGCTCAGCATAAGGTAATCTAATCGTCTCAAACCCATGTTTTTTACCAAGTTTAATAAATAATTTGAAAAGCGAAAAATAGCAATGATAATTTCCGTGACTATCAAAATGAAACGATTTTAGTCCAAGCTTTTTATAAAGCCTCATTTGTGCATCTATTTCGGCCTCGATTGCTTTTTTATATTTATATGGCAAAAAGAAAAACGCTGTTTTTTTATTTAAAATAAAATTGACAAGCCAATTAGATGCTGAGTATTTAGATGACGACATTTCTTTTGACACTGGATGACCACGAGTTAGTGAGACGTGCAATCCTACTTTATCTTCTAAACCTTCTCTAAAAATCAAATTAACGTGCCTGTCTAAATCATCTTGAAAAGTCAAAATAGCTGTTGTTTGAGAAACCAAACCACATTTTAAAAACTCTATTATTTTTTCTGTGACACCATCGTATCCAAAGCAATCATCTGCATTAATGACATATTTCATTTATTTGAATTCCTTCGATAATATTTGCTACTTGTCTAGACACGGTTTTTGAATCAAACATTTCTCTTCCTTTTATTTCAACATTCTTTCCGTTAATTATTTCCACAAGTTTATAAAGTTCTTCTTCTGAAATAGCAGTAATGTCCGGATTTGTTTTATATAGATATTTAATGCCACTTATTTCTTTAGGCCCAAAACAAAAGAACGGAATGTTTGTTGAAATATAATCTGCAATCTTGGTTGAAAATGCGTACCTACAATCGTTAATGTACGAAGAAGAAAACCCTTCAACAAAAATAAGCAAATCAGAAGAATACATAAAATCAACCAAGTTATCATAAGCAACAGTACCATGATACATAACGTTTTTGCATTTTTTTAATCTAAGTATAGAGTTATCATCTCCACGTCCATACACATTAATAATTACGCCTTCTTGATTATCAAGGTGCTGTGAAATTTTTATAATAGATTCAACCCTGTCATCATATAAATTACCACCATAAAAAATATTGTTAATCTTTGAAATCTTTCTTGTTGATGGAGAAAGTTGACTTCCAAAAAAGACCACATATCCATTTGCAATGTTATATTCACCTTCATAAAGTGATTTTAGATCACTATTCAAATAAATATTTGCAGCGCAATGTTGATGTGCTTTCTTAGCCCATTTACGAAGGCTGCTTTGAAAAAGAGAGAAGAATAAACTCGGTTTATTTGAAATATAGTTATATTTTTTTAAAGGGTAATTCTCACCAGTAATAATTACAAGCGGTATACTACATAATTTGGATAATTTATAAGCATATTCATATAAAAAAGGGACATCAGTACCCCAAACAATCAATGCTTCAACACACTCATTAATTATTATTTCGTGTAAATAATTTATTATTAGCTTGTTGTTGGAGAAGACTTTATTTCTTAAAAAATGGAAAAACGGATTTTTCCCCTTTTTGCTTATGACGTTGGTTTTTGTTGAAGGCTGGTTTCCGGTACTTGGTTTTTTCTTAATGCCAAATTTCATTTTTAAGGCATCCAAATAATGAAAGTTAATGTACTTAACGTTTTTCAAATCTGGGTTTCCTCTCAAATAAAAATTTAAAATATCGTCATAACAAAGGAATTGTGTCATATGGATTCTTCCGTTAGATTCAGAAGAACTAGCAGCATTATTGGAAAATATTAATAATTTCTTCATATTTATATATTTAAAAACAATCAATGAGCAATCTTGTTATTACTCACCTTCTAACTCATCGTCACTGAAGTTCATTAGAGCTTTAAAAAACGCCAGGTCTGATCTAGTTGTAATTTTAATATTTGTCACAAAACTAGTTGAAAAATATAGTGGAATATCATTTAAAATACAGGCCGCATCAGCATAAGAGTATTTGATTTCTTTTTTATTAGCTTTTGAATAAATATCATAAAGAAGTTTGAACTTATATGCCTGTGGCGTTTGTACTCGAACAGTATTAAATCTGTCACCTATTTGTTTCCCGTATTCTTCGGTTTCTTTTATAACAAGGCCTTCGGTGATTTTTAAAGCAGCACAAGCTGCGTTGTGTTTAATAGCTTTTTCTATTACATCATCAAAACAATGTTTTGTAATTAAAGGTCTTACAGCATCATGAAGAACAACAATATCATTAGATTCAGTTATTTTTTTTGCTTCCTCTAGACCTAAAAATATTGAATCGTGTCCTGTTTGTCCTCCAGAGATGACACTATAAACCTTCTTAATTTGATATTTTTTTACAAGATTGCGCAATTCTTCCTTCCAAGAATCTACACAAACAATAATAATGTTATCGATATCCAATAACTGAATTTTTCTTAAGGTATAGATAATTAGTGGCGTGTTATCAACACAAACAAATTGCTTGGGAATATTAGACCCAAACCTGCTTCCGCTACCACCAGCTAACAAAATCACATTCTTTTTCATTTTTAATATTTTAATATAATATTATTTTTTTTGACACAGAAACGTTAAAACACCCAGTTATCTGTTATAAGCACAACGAAAGACATGTTTAATTAATTTTTATTTTTGCTCTTAATGAGAGACATCCACTCTTTTTTTAATCCTTCGCATGCCGCCTGCATTAAAGATATTTCCCAATTGTCGTTTCCTTCAATTAAAATAGGTCCGTCTTCCCCAACACAAACATCCCATCCAATAGAATGTATTCCATAAAATAGTTTGTGAGCTTGTATAACAGTAGCTTTTATTAAATCAAAATAAGGGATTTGCAGACCATCAAATTTTTCACCTGTATCTGGATGAAACTTCACTTTTGTTCCTTTGTGTGGTTTATAAAAACCAAATTCCTGCAATTTTCCTTCGCTTGTAATTCCTATCACTAATCCGCCCTTTGCCCAGTTATCTACATTATTTGAACCCGAAGTTCCAACTCTTAATATCGCGGACAAAATATGAATGTCGTTATTAGCTCGAACTGTTACTATGCGAATTGTATTCACTGAATTACTATATAGTTTAGATAACTGTTCCGCTTGTTTTACTCTTTCTTGGCATATGAATGTTCCACTTGATAAATAATTGTTTTCTTGAGTAAAGTCTTTCCCACTGTGAAAATATTTAACAAAAGAGCCACATTCACCATTGTTATCCTTTACAAAAAAATCATTAAAATTGCAA
Source organism: Caryophanales bacterium UBA2753 (assembly GCA_002353275.1). Lineage (GTDB taxonomy): Bacteria > Bacillota_I > Bacilli_A > RFN20 > CAG-826 > UBA2450. The sequence continues at coordinate 115,388 of DEJH01000041.1, forward strand.
ATCCAGTTAATTGACCTTTCTTGTAAGTTTGTGTCATATATTTTACCATCAATAATAATTGCAAAAACTCTTGGTGATTTAACACCATAGCTTTCTAAATATTTCCAAAATTGAAATTTGTCTCTTAATAAATATACTTGTGAATTAGGACTATTAGGATTGTTTAGCTCATCGCGAATCAAACGAAAATTTAAATCATAATCGCAATAGTTTGTATCAAAAATTCGTTTTACTCTTTTTAAATCCAGACCATACAGATTGTAAAACCTGTTATATTCTTTATATTTAAAAACCCACCTAAGGTTATCAAACAATCTAACAATAAATTTCTTTCGAGCAAATTCAGGATAATATGAACAATCTTTAGAAACAGATATTGCTCCTCTAAGCATATTGCAATTAACTTTTAATTTCATATTACGTATTATCTAATCGTACC
>DEJH01000053.1:0-2623 GCA_002353275.1 Caryophanales bacterium UBA2753
CCTTTTTCTTTCCAGGTTTCGTATTTACCTTTTTCTACTTCATGTGGGGAATATCTTTTTTCAAGCATGAGTTGTCCTCCTAAAAATAAAACGTCCTTATTCTAAGGACGCATTTAACGTGGTACCACCTTAGTTCCGATAAATTTTCTTTATCAGCACTTATTTATTTTTTTGTTCTCCTTAGCGACCTTCATTAAGACTTACTGTTAGGCTTCCACCATCCCTAACTCTCTATTAGCAGTTTCTTAACTACTCCTCTAATTCAATGAACGAGTTAATTATATTAGTTATAACTAATTTTGTAAAACATTTCTTAAAGCGTCAAAAGTACGAGGTTTTAAGGTAGAAACAAAGATTACTTCATTTTCAGAAAAGTCGTACCTTTTTAGCTCAGTTATAAGCTTATGTTTTTCACTTTGATTAATCTTGTCAACTTTAGTAAAAACAAGTTTATATCTGATATTTTTTTCTTCTAGATAATTAATGATTTCGATGTCGTCTTCGTTAAGTTCTCTGCGAGAATCTAATAAAACAAGAACGATTTTTAATCTCGTTACTTTGGAGAAATAATCATCCATCATTTCTCCAAATAATTTATCGAGATCAAATCCACCTTTAGCATATCCATATCCTGGAGCGTCCACTAAATAGAGTTTGTCATCAACATTATAATAATTTAATAGACGTGTATGTCCAGGTTTACCAGAAGTAAAAGCGAGCGCTTTTTTATTACATAAAGCGTTAATTAATGAAGATTTGCCAACATTAGATTTACCAACAAGCAAAACCTCAGGAAATAATCCCTGAGGTGCTTCTTTAATCGAAGGGGCACTTTTGATAAATGTAGTGTTAGAAAAATTAATCATTATTCTCTACCAAAGACAATTTTATAAGCGTCCTCAACGTTAGACATATAGTGAATCTTAAGTGCTTTTTTCACTTCTTTTGGAAGTTCACTTACATCCTTTTTATTATCTTTAGGAACGATGATTTCTTTAATTCCACTTCTCGTAGCGGCAAGAGATTTTTCTCTTAACCCACCAATAGGAAGAGCGTTACCTCTTAAAGTCACTTCTCCAGTTAACGCAATATCAGGAGAAACTGGCTCTTTTGCTAAAGCGGAAATAATCGCTAAAGTCATTGCCACTCCAGCGCTTGGCCCGTCTTTTGGCACTGCTCCTTCTGGAACGTGAATATGGATATCGTTTTCAGCGAAAATTGAAGGATCAATCTTATATTTTTCAGCGTTTGCCTTGACATAGTCAAGAGCAATGGTTGCGCTTTCCTTCATTACATCTCCTAGTTTACCAGTTAAGACAAGCCCACCTTTTCCTTTAAAATAAGTGACTTCGATTGGTAAGATATCTCCACCGAATTCAGTATAGGCTAAGCCAGTAATAACTCCAATTTGTTTTTGCTTTTCTTTTTTGGAGTAATCAAAGATTTCAACTCCGAGATATTCTCTAACCTTCTTTTCATCAATTTCCACATGTGTAATTTTAGGATCTTTGACGATTGCAACCGCAACTTTTCTTAAGCAAGAAGCAATCTTTCTTTCAAGGTCACGAACACCAGCTTCACGGGTGTAATAATGTAAAATGTATTCAATCGCTTTTTCAGTGAATGAAACGTTTTCTTCTTTTAAACCATTGAGTTCAATTTGTTTTTTGATTAAGTGTTCAAAAGCGATATGTTTCTTTTCAATTTCGGTATAACTATTAAGTTGAATTAATTCCAAACGATCTCTAAGAGGTCCAGGAATATTCTCTAAATAGTTAGCGGTACAAATGAATAAAACATCACTTAAATCATATGGTTCTTCAACATAGTTATCATTAAAGATAAAGTTTTGTTCTGGGTCTAATACCTCTAAAAGGGCACTAGCAGGATCTCCTTTATAAGAAGAGGCTAATTTATCGACTTCATCTAGAAGGAAAACTGGGTTACTAACCCCTACTTTTCTCATTCCTTGGATGATTCTTCCTGGGAGAGAGCCAACATATGTTCTTCTATGTCCTCTAATTTCCGCTTCATCAGAAATACCACCTAAAGAACATTTGAAGAATTTTCTTCCAAGGGCTCTTGCGATTGATTTTCCTAAAGAGGTCTTACCAGTTCCTGGCGGACCATAGAAACAAAGAATTGGGCTTTTTAAATTACCAGTTAATTTTTTAACTGCTAAATATTCAACAATTCTCTTTTTTGGAGTGTCTAAACCGTAATGATCTTCATTTAAAATGTCTTCGACATTTTTTAAATCTTCATTATCTTCGGTTTTTTGCCACCATGGAATCGACATGATGACATCTAAATAAGAGAGAATTAATGCTGCTTCAAGAGATCCTTGAGGCATCATGTCATATTTCTTGATTTCAGATTTAACTTTTGCTTTAACGTTTTCTGGATAAGGATATTTCTCAAGTTTTTCTAAAATCTTATCTGGGTCATTATTACCACCGACATCTTCTCCAAGCTCTTTTTTGACCGCTTTGAGTTTTTCTCTTAGGTAATATTCTTTTTGTGATTTTTCAGTGCTTTCTCTGATGCTATCAGAAATATTCTTTTCGATTTCTTCTTTAATGTTTTCACCACTAATAAATCCAGTTACCGTTTCCGCTAATAA
>DEJH01000053.1:2641-2852 GCA_002353275.1 Caryophanales bacterium UBA2753
TTTCTAATAATTTTTGTTTTAATTCTTTACTAGCATCAAAATATCCGGCTAAGGAATAGCATAAATCTAAAGCACGAGCGTTATCAGCGCATAAATTTACCAAATATTTTGGTAATTTAGATAAAACTGATGGGTATTTTTCTAATTCATGATTGATTGCACTAACGATAGCTTCTCCACTTTTTGGATCGACTTTAATCGCTTCAATCAT
>DEJH01000053.1:2960-3224 GCA_002353275.1 Caryophanales bacterium UBA2753
ATACGTGCTAAAACACCAGTAGTAAAAACATCGTTAGGTGTTGGTCTATCAACATCACTATTATTTTGTGAAGTAATTAAAATAAGTGAGTCAGATTTTTCTCTAGAAACCTTTACTGCCTTAACGGAAAAGTCTCTTCCAGCCTCGATTAATCGAGTGGTACTTGGGAAGAGAACCATTCCTTTGGTAATCAAAAGTGGTAAGGTTAAGGATGATGGATTATCTGCCATAAAGCTTCCTCCTTAATTTATTATATAAATTATT
>DEJH01000053.1:3313-6235 GCA_002353275.1 Caryophanales bacterium UBA2753
ACATCTTCAACTTTCATCTTGTATTGATCAGCAAGTTTTTTGTATTCTTCTTCGACATCTTTATCGGTTAATTCGAGTTTTTCAATTTCTCCAACTTTTTCTAAGATGAAGTAATTGGTGATGTCTTTTTTGGCGTCTTCTTTAAGCTTCTTCATGAAGTCTTCTTCTTTTTCGCCAGTGAATTGTAAATATTGTTCAAAAGTTAAACCTGATTGTTTCATTCTGTTTTCCATGTCTTTTTTCATGCTTTCAGCTTGTTCTTCAATCATTTCTTCAGGAATTTCAACTTTGCTGCTCTTAGCGATTTCAGCATAAAGTTTTTCTAAATATTCCTTTTTCTCTTTTGCTTCTTTACTTTCGCTTAATTCGGCTTTTTTGTGTTCTTTTAATTGTTCAACAGTTTCCACTCCAGCGATAGCGAGATCTTTGACAAATTCATCGCTTAATTCTGGCATTTTCTTGGTTTTCACTTCGTGAACATCACAAGCAAAGACTGCTTTTTTGCCCGCTAATTCTGGGGTATATTGTTCTGGGAAAGTGACATTGACATCACGGTGTTCACCAGCTTTAATTCCGACTAATTGGTCTTCAAATCCTGGGATAAAAGAACCACTACCAAGTTCTAATTCATAATTTTGAGCACTTCCGCCATCAAATTTCTTGCCATCCACAGATCCGACAAAGTCCATAACAACAGTATCACCTTTTTCGGCTGCACCTTCTTTTAAGACTAATGAAGCATTTTGTTTTCTAACTTCTTCAATTGCTTCTTCGACTTCTTTAGCAGTTACGTTAGCGGCTTTTTTACCGAGTTCTAAACCTTTATATTTGCCTAATTCGACTTTTGGTCCGGTGACGACAATGAATCTAACTTCTAAATTGGTGTCGCTTAATTTTGTGACATCAACCTTTGGTTGAGCAAATGGTTCAAGTTTTCCTTTTTCTAAAGCTTCTTTATAAGCTTCTGGTAATAATGAATTAATCGCATCATCAAGTAATTTGCCTTGATCGATGTGTTTTCTCACTAATGCTTCTGGAGCGTTACCTTTTCTAAAACCATCAACTTCAACATCTTTAGCGAGTTTTTTGAAGCTGGCTTTTTGGGCTTCTTTCCATTTTGCTTCGTCAATGACAACATCAACTTGAGTGTGACATGCTTCTAATTCTTTGAATGTAATTTTCATCATTAATTCTCCTTGTTAAAAATTAAACTGCGAGAATGATTATAAATTAAATAATAATTTAAGGCAAATGAAACACTATGAAAGTAATAAAAAACCAGGTAAAACCTGATTTTTCACCTTTTTTTTCTATAAATTTAAATCTTATTTAAGATGTCGTCGATTTCTTTAGTCAAGGAGAGGATCTTATTTTCATCTAATTCGAGAGCGTCACAATATCCTTTTATATCTTCTAAAGGTTGATGAGCATATTTTCGAGAAATGATATAGAAAGCACCGCATAAATCTTTAGGAGCTTCTTTAATACTTCTCGGATATAAATACATCTCATATTCAGAAAATAACTGAGTAGCGTTTTGCGCTAAAGAGGGATCTTTGAAGTTTGCATCAATTAATTTGATGGTTTCATTAAAAATCACACTGGTAAACGGAGGATTAAGATGTTTTGGGTTAACATCGATAATTTCATCAACACTTTTCATCTGCAATTGACGATCAACTTCTTTTTGCACTAATAGCATGAGAGTGTATGAACGTATCATTTGATTAGGATGATTAACTAAAATATCTTTTAAAATTGGAAGGAAAGTAAAAATGTCACGATTTCTAACCGAGTCTAATCCGATTAAAACTTCTTCTAATTTGTCGCTTTTAAGATAAGCTTCAAGTCCTTCATCATTATAAAACTTTAATGTGGTTTGTTTCTTCTCTTCTAATTCAATTACTTCCGGCATTTTTTGAAGCATTTCTTCCACTGCCTGACTTTGATAAGGTAGGTTAGAATAGTAATCGAGCGTTGCTCTAGCTTGATCAAATCGAGACAAAGCACAAAGCAAATTGATATGAGCATTAACTAAGCTTAATAAATTACTTTCCAAAGTCTTTTGATGATCTTGAATTACATATAAAGCTTCTTCATATTTTCCTAGATAAATATACGCCGATATACGATAAAAAAGATCGTTAGCGTTTTCACTTCTTTCAGTAAGCTTAAGCACTAAATCATATTTCTTTTGATCAATTAAGGTTTTTAAACTGTCCATAATTATTTCTTTATCTTATCCCAATATTCTTTATTTGCTTGTTCAATTTTATTACCACCATAAATGTAATAATGACGATCTTTTAAATCATCAGGCAAATATTGTTGTTTAACATAATGATTTTTATAGTCATGAGGATATTTATAATTCTGTCCTTTTTCTTTTGCATCATCCCCATCATAATGAGTGTTTTGAAGGGTTCGAGGAATCGAAATTCCTTTTCCTGAATGGATATCTTCTATCGCTTTAGTATAAGCGAGATAAGCACTATTACTTTTTGGGGCTGTCGCAATTAAAATGACAGCATTAGAAAGAGGAAGTTTCGCTTCTGGAAGGCCTAATTGAAGAGCGGTATCAACGCAACTTTTTACAATCTGAATTAAACTAGGGTAGGCTAAACCAACATCCTCATTTACCGAGCAAAGAAGTCTTCGACAAACGGAGACTATATCTCCAACTTCAAGCATCTTAGCAAGGTAAAATATCGCGGCGTCTGGATCACTACCTCTAAGCGATTTCATTAAGGCACTTAAATGATCAAAATGCTTATCTTCACTTCGATCATAAGCAATGTGTGCTTTATCAACAATTTCATTCACCATTTGAGCGGTGATTTTTTTATTTCCAACGGAATTATATATGAATTCGAGGTTGTTAATCGCTTTACGCATATCTCCATTACATGAAATAGAAAGTAA
>DEJH01000015.1 GCA_002353275.1 Caryophanales bacterium UBA2753
AATGTTTTCATTATTTAGCACCTCATCCACTATTATTACAAATTTATAATTTTTAATAAATCTATTTTTAAAAATGATAGAATGTTTAAGATGAAATTCATAAATTACAAAGATGATCGAAGAATTAAAAGAGATGTAAGTAGACTCTATGTTTCTGCTTTTCCGATTGAAGAAAGACCACCAGTAAACATCTTTTTTAAATTTGCTAAAAGAGAAAATGATGAATTATACGCTATTTATGATGATGGTTTTGTTGGATTCACCAATATATTAATATATAAAGATTTATGTTATGTCTTCTTTTTAGCGGTAAGCGAAACAAAAAGAAACAAAGGCTATGGAAGCAAGATTCTATCCGGAATCAAAGAACTCATGGAAGACAAAACCATTGTTCTATGTTATGAAGAAATCGATGATAAGTATCCTGATAATGAAATGAGAAAAAGACGAAGAGAATTTTATTATCGAAACGGATTTATAGACAATAACTTAAAAGTTAACGAATATGGCGTTATTTACGAAACTTGTTATATCGGAAAAGAAAAAGTTAAATTTGAAGATTATATAAAAATATACCATTCAATCTTTGGTGAAATGGTATACGATTATGTTTTTGAAGTTAAATAATATTTTAACCTATAAATCCGTTCTTTTGCCTTTGTAATATGTGGAGTGAATTAAGCCTCCTCCTAAGCAGATTTCTCCATCATAAAATACGGCAGCTTGTCCTGGAGTAACAGCTTTATAAGGCTCATCAAAAATTAGTTCGACAGTGTCATTATCTTTAAAATAAATTTTCACCCCATTGTCTTTTTGACGATATCTAAATTTAGCGTAGATATGTTGCCCATTTTCTGGTTTCTTACTAATGAAATTTAAATCAGTCACTAAACAAGAATCACTATTAAGACGATCGCTTTCAGCGCCACTAGCAACATATAAAATGTTGTTTTTGACATCTTTTTTCACTACAAACCATCCTTTGGAGGCTTCATTTGCGATTCCACCAATCCCTAATCCTTTTCTTTGACCGATTGTGTAATACATGACTCCTTCATGCTCACCAATTTTTCGATTAGTGTCGATATCGACGATGTTACCACGTTTAGCAGGAATATAATTTTTTAAGAATTCTTTGAAATTTCTTTCTCCGATAAAACACACTCCGGTTGAGTCTTTTTTATCAGCGATTTCAAGATTTAATTCATGAGCAATTTTTCTAACCTCTGTTTTGTTAATATCTCCTAATGGGAATAAGGCATATTTAAGTTGCTCTTGACTGATTTGAGATAAGAAATAGGTTTGGTCTTTATTTTGATCAAAAGATTTGCATAAATAAGCTACACCATCTTTATCAATTCGTTTCGCATAATGCCCCATTGCAATCATATCAAAACCTTTTTCTTTAGCGAATTTTAAGAAAGCGTCAAATTTAATATATTTATTACAGAAAATATCTGGATTAGGAGTTCTCCCTACTTCATATTCTTTAATGAGATAAGTAAAAACTTCATCCCAATATTCTTTAACAAAATCAATTCTTAATAGAGGAACATCAAGTTTTTTTGCTACTTTAAGAGCGTCATCATAATCCGCTTCTTGAGGGCACTGAGAATTATTAATATTTGGATTTCCTAAATAGTCATTATTAGCAAGAGAATCCCAGTTACGCATAAAACAAGCACTGACGTCGTGACCTTCTTTTTTAAGAAGGTAAAGAGCAACCGCGCTATCAACACCGCCTGAAAGACCGACTAATATTTTCATGAAAATAATTCCTTACTATCAAGTACAAGAGTGAATGGTCCATCATTAACACTATAAACTTCCATATCAGCGCCAAAAACTCCAGTTTCAATATGTTTTCCACTAATTCTCTCTAATTCTTGATTAAAAAAGTGATATAAAGGTTCAGCTTCATGAGGATGAAGAGCATTAATAAAAGATGGACGTCTTCCGTTAGTTACATCTGCGTATAATGTGAATTGGCTAATAGAAATAATGTCACCATTAACAGTGTCTAAAGACAAATTAATTTGTCTTTTTTCATCAGCAAAAACACGTAATTTTAAAATCTTGTCTGCCATTTTGGTAACGATTTCTCGATTATCACCATCAGTAAAACCAACAAGTAAAAGGTAACCGTTAGAAATACTTCCAACGGTCTTACCTAATATATCTACATGAGCATTTTTAACTGTTTGTAAAACAACTTTCATTAAGCTTCTCTAATAATTTCGCGAATAACTGGAAGAGCTTCGACTTTCGCTCTTGAATATTTATATGCTCCATAAATTTCATCTAAGATTGAAGCGTATTCGTTAAGAGGTTTATTTGTATAAACGGTGCAGAGTAAATCGCCTTTTTTGACTTTAGAGCCAACTTTACAGGCAAGAACAATACCAGCACTCATATCAATCTTATCATCAAGAGTTTCTCTACCAGCACCAAGTTTCATCGCCGCAATACCAATATCTAAAGCATTGATTTCTTCAATGTATCCGCTTTCTTTACTTCTTACTTCAACGATGTTTTTAGAAATTTCAAATTTCTCAGGATGTTTAATGAATTCAACATCTCCACCTTGGGCTTCCACCATTTGTAAGAATTTCTTAAATGCTGCTCCACTTTCAATTGCTTGATGTAATTTCTCTCTAGCTTCTTCAAGAGTTTCACAGATCTTAGCTTGAACAAGCATGATACTACCAGATGTATAGCAAAGTTCCATTAAATCTTCTGGACCTTGTCCATGTAAAGAAGCAATAGCTTCTTTTACTTCAAGAGAGTTACCAACAGCGTAGCCTAATGGCTCACTCATATCGCTTAAAACAGCAATTGTGTCTCTATGTAAAGAAGAACCGATGCCAACCATGGTTTTAGCGAGTTCTCTAGCTTGATTCATGTTCTTCATAAACGCACCTTCACCAACGGTAACATCTAGGAGAATCGCATCAGTTCCACTAGCGAGTTTTTTAGACATAACGCTAGCAGCAATTAATGGAATGGATTCAACAGTTCCGGTTACATCTCTAAGAGCGTATAACTTTTTATCAGCAGGAACTAAAGCTGCGGTTTGACCAACGATTGCAATACCAATGTCATTAACTTGAGCAATCATTTGTTTAATTGATTTAGAAATAGACAAATGTGGAATGGATTCTAATTTATCAAGAGTACCACCGGTGTGTCCTAATCCACGACCACTCATTTTTGCAAGTTTAGCGCCACAAGCAGCAACCATAGGTCCTAAAACTAAAGAAGTTTTATCGCCAACACCACCGGTTGAATGCTTATCAACTTTGATACCTTCAATATCACTTAAATCAACAACATCACCACTATGTTCCATATAGTCAGTTAAAGTTGCGATTTCTCTTTTGTTCATCCCTTCAAAGTAGATGGCCATGTTCATCGCGCTAGATTGATAATCAGGAATCTCTCCTTTAACATATCCATCAATCCAGAATTTGATCTCTTCGTCGGTGAGTTCAAATCCGTCACGCTTTTTCATTATTAAATCAACCATTCTCATATGTAATTTACCTCGCTTATATGTTAACACAAATCAATGTATATTATACATTTATTTTTCTCTTGTTATATAATGAATCCATGGATTTTTATTCTCACTTATTATCTTCTCTTCCAAAAGAGGAAGTCGACCTCTTACTTTCTTCGTTAGAAAAAGAAGATTGTCACGCAGTTTTATTAAATATAGACAAAATAAGTGATGAGGAATTTATTAAAGAATTCCCTTTAGTGAAAAAGCATCCAATCGTTAATCACGCCTATATATATGACAAAAATGTTTATCCATTAGGAAAACATCTTTATCACGAGCTCGGCTATTATTATCTTCAAGAGCCAAGCGCGATGATTGTTTCTTCTTTAATTGATTTTAAAGAAAATGATTTAGTCTTAGATTTATGCGCTGCTCCAGGAGGAAAAAGTGTACAAGCTTCTATGAAGATGAATGGTAAAGGACTTATCATTTCAAACGATATATCTACCTCTCGAGCGTTTTTGATTAGTAATAACGCCGAAAGATTAGGGCTAAGAAATTTATTAATCACAAATAATGATTTTGAAGAAATCTATAATAGATATGAAAACACTTTTGACAAAATTATTTTAGACGCTCCATGTTCAGGAAGCGGAATGTTTAGAAAAAACGATTTAATGAAAGAAGACTGGTCAATTAATAAAGTGATGAAATTCTCTGAAATTCAAAAGCGATTAATTGAGATTGCCTTTTTTATGCTTAAACCAGGTGGATTACTCTCATATTCAACTTGTTCATATTCAAAAGAAGAAGATGAGGACGTTATATCCTATTTATTAAATAAATACGAGGCAGAAGTTATTCCATTATCTATTCCTAACGGATACATTAATCCTCTTTCTCCTATTGGAGTTAGATTAATGCCGTCTCACTTTGATGGAGAAGGACAATATATCTGTCAAATTAAAAAAGCTGGTCAAAGTAAACCAACCAGCTATAAAAATGAAAATAAAGATCAAAAAATATTAACGGATTCATTTAAAGAAGGCGATAGCAAAAGATTTGGCTCTTCTTTATTTGTCCTTTCAAACTCCATTAACTATAAACCATTAAAAATTATCCGTTATGGAGTGAAAGTTGGAGAAGAAAATAAAGG
>DEJH01000073.1 GCA_002353275.1 Caryophanales bacterium UBA2753
TTTAGTACCATCCCAGAAGCCACCAAAGTTTTCAAATAATTTTGGCTCTAAGTTATTTAAAGCAGGGTTAGCAGCGTTACTAACATCGTTCTTATTAAAAATAGGAACAAAGATGGAAAGTAACACTAAGAAACCTAAGATATAGGCTGCAACAACCGAACTCTTATTTTTGGAGAATCTCTTTAATGAGTCTTTAAAGAATGTGGTTGGTTTAGTTTGGAATTTTTGTTCGTGAATAGTTTTATCAGCTTGTTGGAGAGTGAAATCTTCCGCGGTGATTTCAGGATCTCTAGCAGCTTCTGGGAGATTAACTAATTCGAAATCGTTATCTTTATTCTTAGCCATAACTATTTCTTTTCTCCCATTCTGATACGTGGATCAATAAATCCATAGGACAAGTCAAGGACGATACCTGCTAAAAGTCCAACAGTTGTAAAGATCGCCATATCAACCATTAAAACGTTGTAATCTTTTTCATTGATTGAGCGGATATAAAGATCACCAATGCCTGGAATACCATATAGTTTTTCAAGGATCATAGATCCACCAAAGATACCAATAAATTCAGCAAGAATACTTGGTAAGATTGGAACGAAGGCATTCTTTAAGGCGTGACGAGTAATTGCTTGGTTTTTAGTTAAGCCTTTTGTTCTCGCTAATAAGAGATATTCAGAAGACATAACTTCACATAATTCAGCTCTAACGAAACGTGTATAGCCACAAATAGAGCCGAAAGATAAGGACATCACTGGAATTACAAAGGCAAGCGCTTTAGCTTTTGGGCTAGCACTTGGTGAAGGCCAGATTGATGGTAATAATTGATTTTCGTAACATAACAAATACATTAAGAACGAAATCACAACGAAGGAAGGAATAGAAATAAAGACCATGACCAATGTTGAAATTAAATGGTCGACCCAGGTGTTTTTCTTTAAACCGGCTAAGATTCCTAAGCCGATTCCAACTGGAACAGAAATCACAACAGAAATAATATTTAACATCATTGAGGTTGGTAACCTAGAAGTAATAATCTCCACGGCGCTCGACCCCAGTTCAATTGAGGTAGAAGTTCCCCAATCCCATCTTGTAAAGACATTTCCTAGCCAAGTGAAATACTGATCCATGACTGGACGGATATAGAAATATTCGTGAACCCCATCAATATAGAAATGGGCTTTACAATCTCCATATCCTGCTAAAGGAACAGGACTACAAATGACGTAACCTTTAGCTAATTGGTCTAAGAAATAGGCGTGTCTAACGTTCTCTTTAGAACCAAAGGAATCAACAAATGGTAATAGCTTGACTAAGATAAATGTTAAAGACAAGATGATAAAAGCAGTAATAAGTGCAAGTAAGATTCTTTTTATCGAGTACTTTAGCATTATCTTTCTTCCTTTCCTTGCTTATAAAGCAAATTGTTTGTCTATTATATATTAGTGAATATAGTAAAGCAACCTTTCAATTATCTTTATAATTGTTTTCCCTTTTTATTTATGTAATCACGATTTATAAATTGTAGTATAAAAAGACGCGAGAGATTCGCGTCTAATTTACCTAATAATTTAGGATTATAAATCGTTGATTGAATACACTTGAGTGTACGCGTTAAAGTCAGGCATAGTGACTTCAAATTCATCGTCTCTTCTGAAAGTGTAATGTTGGTCAATATCGTAAATGTAATTCTTACCTTTATATTCGTAATAATTAACGAAATGTTGACGATAAGATTTAACATTACCTCTTTCAAAATAAACATCAAAGTCTCCAACTTCACGATATTCGGTTCCAGCTGGAATACCGAGGTTATTTTCGGTTAAAGCAGTTGCTTCACGATTAGTATCCTGTCTTAAACGAAGGAATAATTTGTCAGTCATATCGGAAGTATATCCACCACATTGTCTCATTGATGGGTATCCATACCAATCTTTTCCTAATGCATCTTCAATACGGTTTTCAACCATATCTTTACCAGCATTGAATAAGGAATCCATGATTGCATAAACCGCTAAATCACGAGTGGTTTCAGTACCGACAAAATATTCAGTACGGACATTAAGTCTATTAGCGACAGAATCGTTCTTATGGAAGATCCAACTATGATAGTTTTCGTCGGTTAAAACTTTGTATCCAGAAGTGGATCTCATAAATTTTGATCCGGCGATTTTTTGTTCAAGATAAACAGAGTCAGTCTCCATTAAAGCGTTATCTTTATCCATCATGATTCTTTGACGAATTCTGGACTCGTTATCAACCACTCCATCAATAGTCATTTTGTAAACGACATATGCTTCTGAAAGGATTTTTCTAGGAGCGGTGACATTTCTTTTCGCATATTGTTCCATTCTCATAACTGGAGTAGAAAGATATTCAGGGCCCTTCTTTTCAAGAGAATAAATCTTCATCTCAGAATAAATATCTGGATTATTTTTACTACTAACTCTAATGGTTGCAGTTCCTGGATTAACTCCAGTTACTAAACCAGTAGAAGAGACAATTGCGACATCAGTGTTACTACTTGTGTAAACGAGTTCTGCATCATACGCCTTTAAAGGAGTGATCAAAGTTTCGATTTGATGAGTTTCTCCTCTAAAAAGGAATTCTGATTTAGAAGATACTTCAACGCTTTCAGCTTCAAATTTTAAATTTGGATAAGCTGCTTCAGCAACAACATCACTTCCGCAACCAGTAAGAGTCATGATTGCGGAGAGTGCAAGAATTGATAACATTGATTTTTTCATTGTTCAATCCTCCTTAGATTTTTGCAAACCTAAATGCGCTACTTGGTGTTTCATCCATTAAGGTAACGGCGTAAGTAGATTCAGTTGGAACAGAACCTTTAATTGTTACCTTATATGCAATCTCGATATTCCATAAGATATCATAGTTCGCATATGAGAATGGTTTGAGGAATGGTTCAAATTTACTTTGATCTGGTAACCATTGTTGATTATCATTGATAATCTTTTGGAAATTATTACTTGAGAATAGGAGATAGTTAACATATTCAGCAAATGTCATATCAACAGTCTTTTTAACTGGTTCACCGGTAACTGGATCAGTAACCACTAAGTGAGTTTCTGGATCAGTCTTATCGATTTCAACAGTCTTATAGGTTGTTGTGCTATCAAACTTAATATGAATGTTAGTGATATTTCCATGTTCATCTAAAGTATATGTAATATCATCTGGATTAATAGCGAGATAGCCATAACCAACTAAGAATAATTGGACACGATCAATTTCAAAACTTGCGCCTTCTTTATCGATATCAACAAATGCGAATGGAACATCCATTTCAGCGCCTTCATTAAGGAAGTCAACTATTTGACCGTCTTTTTTAGGAACAGTGGTATAACCATGATCAACAGTGCCACGAACTTCGCCATCTCTAACAACGGTGCCGTGATCAGCAGCGGCCCATAATGCATCAAATGACCATTCTTTTGTTTCTTTTTTAATAATGTCTTTACCGGTTACTGGGTCGGTTCCTTCAATAATCTTGTTACCTTCTTCATCCAAAACAGGAACATCGAAGGTAATTGGGTTGTTATCATCAACTTCAGAAGTTTCTGCGCCCCAGTTAAGGGTGAATCCTGAGGAGTTATCAGTTTTAAGAACTTCTAAGAAGTTAAGTGGGTTTAAAGTATTACCACTAATAGCGCCAAATCCAAGGTCGAAGCATCCAACTTGTAAGTGTTTTTCATAAACTTCTTGCCAGTCAGTGCCTGGTTTTGGATGGTTAACTTTTAATTGGATACATCCACT
>DEJH01000010.1:0-1656 GCA_002353275.1 Caryophanales bacterium UBA2753
AGTGTGTGGTGTGATGTCACAGTTTATCAAAATGGTGGAATATATCACTTAAAATTTGAAAATGGTGGTCATCTTGCTACTCCTCTAGAAAGAATCGGAGATACTAAAAAGCATGGCACTCTTGTAAGATTCAAACCTGATCCTGAAATCTTTTCCACAGTTGATTTTAAATACGATACTATTGCCTCCCATTTGCAAGAAAGTGCCTTCTTAATGAAAGGTGTACGTTTCATCATAAATGATGAAAGAAGTGGAGAAAAACAAGAATTTTTCTACCAAAACGGTCTTGTCGAATATATCACAAACCTTAACAGTGAAAAGAACCCAATTATTGATGTTGTCAACTTTTCTGAAGTCGATCCAATCACCAATATTGAAACTGAAATCGCTCTTCAATATTGCTATGAAGATTATAACGAAACCATCTACTCTTACGTTAATAACGTAAAAACTGCTGATGGTGGTACTCATGAATCTGGATTTAGAGCAGGTATCACTCGAGCGGTTAACGATTTTGCTGAAGCTCAAGGAATGCTCAAAGGAAAGAAACTTGAAGGAAGTGATATTAGAGAAGGTTTAACCGCCATTGTATCACTTAAAATTCCTGAAGAATTACTCGAATTTGAAGGTCAAACCAAAGGGAAATTAGGTACACCTGCCGCTAACTCTGTCGTATCAAATTTAATTTATAATAAGTTTACTTATTATCTAACAGAAAATAAAGAAAACGCTATCCGCATTATTAAGAAGTGCATGGATTCTCAGCAAGCTAGGCTTGCTGCGAGAAAAGCAAAAGATGAAGCAAGAAGTAGTAAAAAGACAAAGCAAGAAGTAATTTTGTCTGATAAATTAACTCCAGCCCAGTCTAAAGATTACCTTAAAAACGAATTGTTCATCGTTGAGGGTGATTCTGCTGGTGGTACCGCTAAAAAGGGAAGAGATAGAATTCATCAAGCAATCTTACCACTTCGTGGTAAACCGCTTAATACTGATTCTATTTCTCTTGAAAAACTTTTGCATAATGAAGAAATCGCAACAATTATTAATACAGTTGGAGCGGGTTTTGGTCAAAGCTTTGATATTGAAGATATTCATTATGGAAAAATCATCATCATGACCGATGCTGACACTGATGGAGCTCACATTCAAACTCTTTTACTCACTTTTTTCTATCACTATATGAGAACTTTGATTACCGCAGGACATATTTATATTGCTGTTCCACCTTTATATAGAATATATAAAGAAGATGGCAAAAAACTTATCCAAGAATATGCTTGGGATGATGAAGGACTCGAAAAAGCAAAGAAGAAAGTTGGAGCAGGTTATAAGATTAACCGTTACAAAGGTCTTGGTGAAATGGACGCGATTCAGTTAAAAGAGACTACTATGGATCCAAGAACTAGATTTCTCATTAAAGTCGATATTAACGACCCATTCTTAGTTGAAAAGAGAGTCAAAATTTTAATGGGTAATGATGCCTCTATTAGACGTAAATGGGTTGAAGAGAATGTCAACTTCAATCGAATTGATACATTTATGAAGGAGGTCAAATAATATGGCGAAGAAAAAACCTGAGATTATTGAAGAAGTTATCGAAGAAAATATCTCCACTGAACCTCTTGAAGATGTAATGAGTGATCGATATGCAACATA
>DEJH01000010.1:1690-2343 GCA_002353275.1 Caryophanales bacterium UBA2753
CCAGTCCAAAGACGTATCATTTTTTCAATGTATAAAAGTGGTAACACTTTTAATAAACCAACAAAGAAATGTGCTCATACCGTTGGTGCAGTTATGGGAACTTATCACCCTCATGGAGATACATCGATTTACGAAGCTCTCGCTAGAATGAGTCAAGATTGGAAAGTTAGATACCCTTTAATCGACTTCCAAGGTAATAACGGCTCTATTGATGGAGATTCTCCTGCTGCATACCGATATACCGAAAGTAGATTATCAGAATTATCAAACGAATTAGTTGCGGACATCGAGAAAAACACCGTTGATATGCAACTAAATTTCGATGATACAGAATTTGAACCAGTTGTTCTTCCTTCTCGTTTCCCTAATTTATTAGTGAACGGTACCGAAGGTATTGCAGTTGCTTTAGCAACTGAAATTCCTCCTCACAACCTAAGAGAAGTAATTGATGCAACCATTTATCGTATCGGACATAAAACAGCGACGATTGAGGATTTAATGCAATTTGTGCAAGGTCCTGATTTCCCAGGTGGAGGATATATTTATAAATCCGAGGGTTTAAATTCCATCTATTTAACTGGTCGTGGAAGAATTGAAGTTGCTGGAAAAAGTGAAATCGTTGAGAAAAAGGATATTAATCAAATTGTGATCAC
>DEJH01000010.1:2424-3578 GCA_002353275.1 Caryophanales bacterium UBA2753
AGAGATGAATCTGATTATAAAGGAATTAGAATCGTTATCGACGTCAAAAAGAACGCGAAAGCAGATCTTATTCTTCAATATTTAATGAAGAAAACCAATCTTGTTACTGGCTATACAGCAAATATGGTGGCCATTGTGGATGGACGTCCAAAGACTTTAAATTTACTTGATTTTATCGATTCATATATCGCTCATCAAGTCGATGTCATTACCAGAAAAAGTAAATTTGATTTAAAGAAATGCAGTGATCGTTTGCATATCGTAAATGGCTTGATTTTGGCAGCTTTAAACATTAATGATATCGTAGATATCATCAGAAAGAGCAAAGATAAAGCAGATTCCAAAGTTAATTTGATTAAAAAATATGATTTAACAAATGAACAAGCTGAAGCAATTGTCACAATGCCATTATATAAATTAAGTCACACAGATGAACTAATTTTAGAAAAAGAAAAAGCTCAACTTGAATCTCAAATTGAAACCTTAAAAGGGATTTTGGAAGATCCAAACAAACTCAATAGAGTTTTAGTGCGTGAATTAAAAGCCATTAGTGAAAAATATGGTGATGAAAGAAGAACGCAAATCATTGAAAAAGGCGAAACTAAAGAGATAGATAAACGTGAATTAATCGCTAAAGAAGAAGTGATGGTTGCGGTTAGTTATGACGGATATTTAAAACGTAGTTCGATCCGTAGTTACATGGGCTCTAATGGCGCTCTTCCAGGATTAAAAGATGGAGATATGATTGTCGGTGTAGATAAGGTTTTCACAACTGATTACCTAATTTGTTTTACAAATATAGGTAACTATGCTGTTGTTGGCGTTCATAGCCTTACCGATAATAAATGGAAAGACGAAGGAACTCATATCAACGAATTTGTCACTCTTTCTAGTGGAGAAAAGATCATTAAAGTTATGTCATTATCAACTATGAGAAATGACCTTTATCTCGCTGTTCTTACTAAATTTGGACAAATTAAACGTATGGCGCTTTCATCTTTAGAATTGGTTAAACGTTCACGTCCTGCTAAATATATGAAACTCCTCACTAATGATGTGGTTGTTGGAGTGGAATTACTTACTGGTGATAGTGATTTATTAGTTATAACTAATAATGGTAACTGTTCCCTCTTTAATGAGAACGATTTAACAAT
>DEJH01000052.1 GCA_002353275.1 Caryophanales bacterium UBA2753
CACATAATAATTATTATTATAAATAATATAAATAAAAAAGAAGGTATTAAATCATGAGATTTGTAATCAAAAGAGATGAATTATTAAAAGCCTTGTTAATTGCAGGTAGAGCAGTAAATTCAAAATCATCTGCTGTTCCTGTTTTAGCTAATTTAAAACTTGAATTAAATGAAAAAGGATTATCTATTACAGGTAGTAACTATGAATTAACTATTAAAACAACTATCCCATACACACGTAATGATGTGGAAATTATCAGAAACACTAAAGAAGGTGCAACGCTAGTTAACGCTAAAATCATTACTGATATGGCTAGAAAGATTGATATGGATGAAATCAATTTTGAAGTAGTTGATTCTACAATTGCGGTTATTACAGCTGGTAAGATTAAATATAATTTAAATTGTATCAAAGCGAATGAATATCCTGATATTGATTTAGAACCAAATGGAATTCAAATTAATCTCACACATATAGAATTCTCATCTTTAGTATCTCAAACCGCTTTTGCTGCTTCTTTAAAAGAACAAAGACCTATTTTAACTGCAATTAATTTAGAAGCCGCTGATGGGGTTTTAACAGCTACTACAACCGATAGCGCTAGATTAGCTAGAAAACAAATTTCTATTTCTACCGATTTAAGATTCTCTGCTAATGTTCCTGCAAAGATGATGGTGGAAGTTGATCACTTATTAGAAAACGCTGACACAGTTAAGGTTGCGCTTTCTGATAAGAAAGCGCTATTTGAATTTGATTCAACTGTTGTTGCTACTAGATTAATTGCTGGTGATTATCCAAACACCAAAAACATAGTTCCGCGTATTACGAACTATGAATTACAAGTTAATGCCTCAGATTTCTTAAAAGCAATTGACAGAGTCAATATTCTTTCTATTGATAGAGAAAATGTTGTTGACTTAAGTTTGTCTGAAGATGTAGTTGAAATTAGCGCCAAATCCACTCAAGTTGGATCTGCTAGCGAAAAACTTGATGTCTTTAAATTCACAGGAAGTAACCTACAAATCAGTTTTAATAGTGAGTTTGTTTCTTCGGCAATTAAGGCCTTAAACAGTGAAGATGTGACATTCTTATTTGTTGGTGAAATGAAGCCATTTGTGATTAAAAATCCTGAAGATGAATCAGTGGTCCAAATCGTCACCCCTGTTAGAACCTATTAATTTCAAATTTAAAATTCATTTAGGTACCAGTTGTTATACTGGTGCCTTTTTTAACGCTTAAAAATGCCTATTTAAGACGTATAATATTTTATGGATAGGGCAAACGCACGAAATTAAATTCAAAGGTTAATAATCGAGGGTCAAATTTGATCCTCTTTTATTTACTACAACATTTTATACAAATAAAATAACCTAAAAATGAATGAAGTCAATAATTATAACTTTATAAATAAAGTTATATATTGTATTATTGACCTATATAGGAGAGATAATACAATGGTGAGTTGTAAAAGACTTTTAAAGTCTCATCGTTTTAAACGTTTTTATGATGGACTTGAGAAAATATATGATTTTCGAATGCGTGGAAAGGTAAAGCATCGGTTAAGTGATTGCCTAATAGTTATCATTCTTGCGACCATGTCTGGATGTAATATCTTTAGAGAATTTGTAGCGTTTGCAAAGCGATATGAAAATAGATTTAGAAAGCTACATCTTCTTGATAATGGGGTGCCTTCTCATGACACATTAGAGAGGGTAATGCATCAAATAAAACATTCTGATTTAGAAAAAACATTGATGAAGATGATTGCTAGATTAATAGATTATCCAGAAATCGTTTCTCTTGATGGCAAATATATAAGGGCAACTAGGGATTCTTCTAAAGAAAGCACCTCAGCGTGCAACATCGTCACTTTATATGATGTTATTACCAAAACACCCATTCTGTCTCGTAAAGTTGCCAAGGATCAAAACAAGAAAGGTGGAGAGCAAGGAGCAATTGAATTCTTGTTAAAGAGATATCATCGACAGCATCCTAGGAAGAAACTAATAATTAGCATCGATGGAGTGGGAGCGAATCGGAGTATAACTATGTTATGTAAGAAACTCAAATATGATTTTGTCATCAATATTAAGCGAGAAGAATTTGATGGATTAGGTGGAATAATTAAAGATGACTTTTTAGCGGAGCTTCAAAATGAAAAATATTCTTCTAGGTTAGTAAAAAAGATAATTCAGAATCAAAAGCCTAAACATGGGCGGTTAGAGAAAAGAAAGTTCTACATGATTGACGATTTGTCCTATATCAAAGATAGATATGGCAAATTATGGAAGGGCATCAAATCAACTGGAATGATGAGAAGCGAAGTTTTCAATATTAAGAAAAATAAAGTGACGATTCAAGATAGATTCTTCATAACAAGCGATGTCGATATTGATACATTCTCTAACGTTAGAAGAAAACATTGGAACATTGAAGCGTTCCATTACATATTAGACAATTCGTTTAAAGAAGATCGGTGCACATTAAGAAAAGGCTTAGGCGCGATAAACCTAAACCTTATCAGGAAGTTCATCTATATGATTGTCCAACTGTCCAGGAAAGATAAATCATTTGATGAATCAAGGAGTGAAAATAGATATCTTACTCCTCAAGAACTATTGTATAAGATTCTTTACGTTAATAGTATAAAAACTGTCCAATAAAAGGTGGTGATTTATTGAGAAGATGATGTTTTAGGTGTGGATTTTAGTTTAATTATTCCCATAGAAATGTCTTTGTTTTGCTTATTCTAAGGTCAATTTGTTTCAAAATCAAAAAATCTATGGGTTGGGGATACTATGGAACAAGTTTCATGCGTTTGCCTTATTTTATGGAATATATTATTCCATTTTCCATTTATATCGTGTATAATACCTTACAGGAACGTTTTATGTCACTAAAGAGAATTAAGATTCATGACGATCAAGAGTATATCGAGCTTGGAAATTTGCTCAAAGTGGCAGGTATTATCGATACTGGCGGATACGCCAAAATGTTCTTAAATGAAAATGAGGTTTACATCAACGGAGAAAGAGATACTCGAAGAGGCCGCAAGCTATATCGTGGCGATGTGGTGAAAGTAAACAAAATTGAGTTAATTGTTGAATAACCATGATTGTTAAAACTCTCCTTGTTCGCGATTTCCGCAACCACACTTCTAAAGACTTTGTGTTTGAACCAGGAATCAATGTTATTACTGGTCCTAATGCTAGTGGCAAGACTAATATTGTTGAAGCTGTATATTATCTTTCCTTAGCTAGAAGCTTTAGAGGAGTGGATGATGAAGACTTAATTACCAGAGGTTTGGAATACGCTGAAATCAAATCTCAAGTAATTGAAGGTGAACTTAAACGTAACATTCGCATTCTTATCACTAAAAAAGGGCGTTCAGTCCTTGTTAATGGCAAGAAGGTATCAAAGTTAAGCGACCTTGCGAAATGCGTGAATGTGCTCCTTTTTGAGCCGAAAGACGTTTTGTTATTTAGAGGCTCTCCAAGAGATAGAAGAAATTTCTTGGATATCAACTTGTCAAAACAGTTCCCACTCTATCTAGAATACATGACTAGATATGATCAGGCTCTTAGACAAAGAAACGAGTTGCTCAAAAGTGGAAAATATGATGAAAATTTATTAAAAACCACCACTGAATTACTCGTAAAATATGCTGGTCCAATTATTAATTATCGGGCCATGTACGTCAAGGATATCAACGATATCCTTATTAAAATAACGCGCGCACTCACGGGCGTGGAAGAAGCGATTGAAATTCATTACAAGCCTTTCATCCCAATGAGTAGTGATTACCAAAGTCAAGCTTTAGAGGCATTTAATCGCGTTCTAGACAGCGATTTGAAGCATAAAGCAACTTCCATAGGTGTTCATCGAGAAGATATCTCTGTGAGCCTAAACGGAAGAGATATCGGGACTTATGGATCTCAAGGTGAGAATCGACTTGTCGCTCTTGCCTTAAAAATCTCTCCTTACTTTATGGTCAAGGATGAAGATAAAAAACCAGTCGTTGTTCTAGACGATGTGATGTCTGAATTAGATGACATTCATCAAAAACGACTAATTAGTTTTCTAAGAAAGTTCACTCAAGTATTTATTACTGGTACTGAACTAGAAATAGAAGGGGCAACCCAAATTGAATTAAAAGAATCAAAGGAGGTCTTCTAATGGAAGAAGAAAAGAAAGTTGAAGCGGCTAACAGCGAAGAGCAAAAGCCTGTAGAAGAAGCTTTTGTCGCTAAAGATGTTTCCATCTCAGAAATGAGTGAAAAAGAAGTGGAACTTGAAAAAGCTGACGCTAGTTATACCGCTACTAACATCCAAGTTCTTGAAGGCTTGGAAGCTGTTAGAAAAAGACCAGGTATGTACATTGGTACAACCGCAGGTCCAGGATTACATCACCTCGTCTGGGAAATCGTTGATAACGCAATCGATGAAGCTTTAGCAGGATACTGTACTGAAGTTAAGGTTACTATTAATCCAGGCGAAACAATTACCGTTATTGATAATGGTCGTGGTATTCCAGTTGATATCGTTGGTAAAACAGGTTTATCTGGTGTTGAAACTGTATATACAGTTTTACACGCTGGTGGTAAATTTGGTGAAGGCGGAGGTTATAAAGTCTCTGGTGGTCTTCATGGTGTTGGTGCCTCTGTTGTTAACGCTTTATCTAGCTGGTTAGAAGTTGAAGTTCATAAAAATGGTGGCATCTATAAGATGCGCTTTGAAAATGGTGGACATCCAACTGGTAGATTACAACAAGTTGGAAAATGTGATGATACTGGTACCAAAGTTACTTTCAAACCAGATCCAACAATCTTTGTGGAAACCACAACTTATGATTACATCACAATTAGAGACAGATTAAGACAAGTGGCCTACCTCAATAGAGGTATCACTATCATTGTTACTGATGCTAGAGGCGAACAACCAGTCACCGAATCATTCTGCTATAAAGGTGGTATTAAAGAATACGTTCAATTCATTAACCACAATAAAGTTCCTCTATTCGAAGAAGTCATTTACTGCGAAGGTAGTGAACCAATCGAACTCGCTAGTGGAACAGTTTCACACGTTTATGCTGAAGTCGCTATGCAATATAACGATGGATATAGTAAAAACGTTTATTCCTTCTGTAATAACGTCCACACTCATGAAGGTGGCACTCATGAAGAAGGTTTAAGACTTGCTTTAACCCGTGTTGTTAATGTCTATGCTAGAGATAATAAATTCTTAAAAGATAACGAAGATAACCTAACCTACGATGATATTTGTGAAGGTTTAACCGCAATTGTTTCTGTTAAACACCCAAATCCTCAATTTGAAGGACAAACCAAAACTAAGTTAGGTAACTTTGAAGTAAGAAAGATTCTTTCTAGTATTGTTGGTGATCAATTAAATAGATTCTTAATGGAAAATCCAAAGACTGCTAAAGTCATTATGGAAAAGATTGTTATGGCGGCTAATGCGAGACTTGCTGCTCGTAAAGCACGTGATAGCATGAGAAAAGGAGGACTTGAGCTTACTACTCTTCCAGGTAAACTTGCTGATTGTTCCTCAAAAGACCCATCCAAATGTGAATTATATATTGTTGAAGGTAACTCCGCTGGTGGCTCTGCTAAAAACGGACGTGACCGTGAAATTCAAGCTATCTTACCTTTAAGAGGTAAAATCTTAAATGTTGAAAAGGCTCAAGCTAAACGAATCTTCGCTAATGCTGAAATTGGAAATATGATCCAAGCCATTGGTGGAGGTATCGATCCTGATTTCGACTTAAGTAAGATTAGATATCATAAAATCGTCATTATGACCGATGCTGATGTCGATGGTAGCCATATCCGTATTCTTTTATTAACATTCTTCTACCGCTTTATGCGCCCATTAATTGAAAACGGATATATCTATATTGCTCAACCTCCACTATACAAAGTGGCGTATCACGGAAAAGACTATTACGCCTATACCGATGAGCAATTAGAAGTATTAAAGAAACAACTCAACCTTAAACCTGGATATCCATTCCAACGTTATAAAGGTCTTGGTGAAATGGATGCTGAACAACTTTGGGAAACTACAATGGATCCTAAAAATAGAAAAATGCTCCGTGTCACTTTAGATGATGCGATTGCCGCTGAACAAGTCTTCACTGACTTAATGGGTGACAATGTTGATCCAAGAAAAGAATTCATTCATACAAATGCTAAGTTCGTTAAGAACTTAGATATCTAATATATGAGGGGAATAAGTTATGTTGTTCGAAGAAGAAAAAATAGAAAACGAAACTGAAGAATCTGAAGAAGAAACTGAAGTTAACGAAGAAGAACTCCAAACAATTGAAGCTGGTATTGTATCTGGCTTAAAAGATGTTAACACTGTTGATATCGTCAAAGAATCCTTCCTTGATTACGCAATGAGTGTTATCGTTTCTCGTGCTATTCCAGATGCTAGAGATGGATTAAAACCTGTCCATAGAAGAATTATCTATGGCATGAGTGAATCTGGAATTACTCCTGATAAACCACACGTCAAATCTGCACGTATTGTTGGTGATGTTATGGGTAAATATCACCCACACGGTGACTCTGCAATTTATTTATCTTTAGCAAGATTTGCTCAAGATTGGAATATGAGACACTGCTTAGTAGACGGCCATGGTAACTTTGGTAGTATCGATGGTGATGAACCAGCTGCTATGAGATATACCGAATCTAGAATGACTAAAATCGCTCTAGAAATGGTTAGAGATATTGACTGTGATGTTGTCGACTTTGTCGACAATTATGATGGCAGTGAACAAGAACCAAGCGTATTACCATCTAGATTCCCTAACTTATTAGTCAATGGATCTAGTGGTATTGCCGTAGGTATGGCCACTAATATTCCACCACACAATTTAGGTGAAGTAATTGACGGAGTTGTTGCTATTGCTCATAACCCAGAAATCTCCACTCTTGAATTAATGCAATATGTTAAAGGTCCAGATTTCCCAACCGGTGCTCTTATTTTAGGAAGAGGCGGCATTAAAGATGCTTATGAAACCGGTACTGGTAGTATTGGTTTAAGAGCAAAATGCCACATTGAAGAAAGAGGAGAACATGGATTAAAACGTATTATCGTTGATGAAATCCCTTACGGACTCAACAAAGCTACCTTAGTAGAGTCCATTGCTCAACTCGCTAGAGATAAAGTAGTGGACGGCATTACCGAAGTTAGAGATGAAACCAATAAGAAAGGTATTCGTATTGTTATTGAAGTTAGAAGGGATATTATTCCTGAAGTTTTACTCAACCAACTTTATAAAAATACATCCTTACAAACTAGTTACGGCATTATTATGCTCTGCTTAATTGATGGTGCTCCAAAAATTGCTTCTTTAAAAACTCTTTTACAAACTTACCTTGATTTCCAAGTGGAAGTTATTGAAAGAAGAACAAAGTTCTTATTAAGAAAAGATGAAGAAAGACATCATATCGTTTCTGGTTTAATTAAATGTCACGATAATATCGATGAAATTGTTGATATTATTAAGGCTAGTAAAACTCCAGAAGATGCTACTGTAACCTTAATAGAGAAATATCAATTCTCTGAAGCTCAAGTTCAAGCAATTTTGGCGATGACTTTAAGAAGATTAACTGGTATTGAAACCGATAAGTTAGAAGCTGAAAAAGCTCAACTTGAAGCTAATATTAAAGAATACAATCACATTCTTTCTAGTAGAGAAAACGAAATTGAAGTTGTTGTTAGAGAATTATTAGAAATTAAAGAGAAATACGCAGATGCGCGTAGAACTGAAATCACTAATGATGCCGCTAACATTGATGATGAAGATTTAATCCCACAAGAAAATATCGTTGTTGCGATTACTCGTGGTGGATATGTTAAGAGATTAACATCTGATTCCTTCAAAGCTCAAAATAGAGGTGGTAGAGGTGTCAGAGGTATGTCCACTAATGAAAACGATATCGTGGATAATATGGTTTATACCAAAACCCACACCGACTTACTCTTCTTTACCGATTTCGGTAAAGTCTATAGAATTCGTGGTTATATGATTCCAGAATTCTCTAAAGCTAGTAAGGGTGTACCAATTATTAACTTAATCAACATCGAAAAAGGTGAAAATGTGAAAGCAATTATTGCTTGTGACGAATATCAAGAAGATCACTACTTAATGTTCTTCACCAAAAAAGGTGTGGTTAAGAAAACACTTATCAGTGAATATGAATCTATCCGTCAAAACGGTAAGATCGCTATCTCAATGAGAGAAGGCGATACCTTATTCGCAGTTAAAGAAGTTCATGAAGACACAATTATTGGTATTGCAGCAAGTAATTCCAAGATGGTGAACTTTAAAGGTGCAGAAGTTAGACCAATGGGCCGTACCGCAAGTGGTGTTAAAGGTATTGAACTTGCTGAAAATGAAGAAGTTGTTGGTGTTACTACATCTTTAGAAGGTGAATATATCTTAGCGATGACTTCTAAAGGATTTGGTAAGCTTACTCCTGTCTTTGACGCGGATGGAGATACCACTTATAGAATCACAAAACGTGGTGCTAAAGGTGTTACAACCTTAAAAGCCACTGATAAAGTCGGTGATTTAATTGCTGTTAGAGCTGTTTCTTTAGAGGATGACTTAATGTGCATTACTTCCGCTGGTATTGTTATTAGAACTCCACTTGCTCAAATAAGAATATGTGGTAGAAATACTTCTGGCGTGAAAATCATGAACTTAGAAGGTAGACAAAAGATTGTCTCTATCGCTATTGTTCCACATGAAGAACCATCTGAAGAAGGCGAAGTTGAAGCTGGAGAAGCCAGCGCTGAAGAAGCTCCAGCAAGTGAAGAGTTCAAAGATACTTCATTAGAATAATTAACCTAATTATTTGTTATAAAAAGGACATAAATAGTATGTTAGATATTAATTTAATTAGAGAAAAACCAGAATACGTTAAAGAAGCTCTTAAGAAGAAGCTTTGGGACACTGATTTTACTGAATTACTTTCTTGGGACAAAGAAAAAAGAGAACTATTAAAAGTTGTCGAAGATAACAAAGCGGAAATGAATAGACTTTCCGCATCTGTCCCTGCCGCCAAAAAGGCTGGCGAAGATGTTTCAAAAATCTTTATGCAAG
>DEJH01000075.1:0-2558 GCA_002353275.1 Caryophanales bacterium UBA2753
GAAAGCATGAATAAACCGAGTTGACGACCTAAAATACGGTGGTCTCTTTTCTTTCTCTCTTCTAAGTCAGTTAAATGTTTTTGTAAATCTTCACTAGTGAACCAGCTTGTTCCATAAATTCTAACAAGCATCTTGTTTTTGGAGTCACCTCTCCAATACGCACCCGCTAAATTAAGTAATTTGAAATGTTTAATTTGACCGGTTGCAAGTAAATGTGGTCCACGGCAAAGATCAGTAAACTTGCCTTGAGTAAAAGTTGTAATATCTTCGTTGATATCTTTAATTAATTCAACTTTGTATGGATTATTAGCGAATCTTTTTAAAGCTTCTTCTTTAGAAAGTAGTTCTCTAACAATTCTTTCATCTTTTGAAGCGAGTTCGTGCATTTTCTTTTCGATGCGTGCTAAATCGGCTTCGGTAATTGGTTCTTTAAAATCGATATCGTAATAGAATCCTTCATCAATTGCAGGACCATATCCAAATAAAGCATCAGGATATAATTCAGAAATAGCTTCTGCTAAGAGGTGACTTGTTGAGTGGTTTAAGACTTCAAATGCCTCTTTTGAACTTTTTTCGATTTCGACGATTGAACCGTCATGTAGTTGTATTTTCATAATTAATCTCCTCCACAATACAATAGTGGGCTACAAATATATTAATAAGTTACTATTGTAACATATTAATCAATGATAATAATGGTTCGTGAATATCACGTTTTTGGGCTAAAGCTTCTTCAATATCAATAGCGACGATATCTTCATCAACAGAGCCGATGACTTTACCGTATTGATCATTTAATAAACATTCAACAGCTTTTGCGCCCATTCTGCTTGCTAAGATACGGTCAAATGCGCTAGGGGCGCCTCCTCTTTGAAGGTGACCAAGGATTTCAACGTTGGTGTCAAATCCAGTTTTTTCTTCAATCTTTTTAGCGAGTTCACGGACATCGAGAAGATTTTCACTAACGATCACGATCGCGTGGCTCTTCTTTTGCGCTTTTAATTTTCTTAATTTTTTGAAGATGTGTTCTTCATCATATGGGTGGTCATAAGTAATGGTTAATTCCGCAGCTTCTGCAATCGAAGAGAAGACAGCGAGATCACCACAGTGACGTCCCATAACTTCAATCACCGAACAACGTTGATGAGAAGTAGATGTATCTTTAATTTTATCGACACAATCACAGATTGTGTTTAATGCAGTCATAAATCCGATAGTGTAATCAGTAGAAGCGACATCGTTATCGATGGAAGCAGGGATACCAATCACTGGGAAACCTAGTCGATATAAATCGAGAAGTCCGCGATAAGTTCCATCTCCTCCAATACCAACTAAAGCATCGATATCAAGATCTCTTAATCTTTCGATAGCTTTTTGTTGAACTTCTAAGTTTTTAAATTCTGGTAATCGTGAACTTCTTAAAATAGTTCCGCCACGATTAATGATGTCTTGGGTGAATTCTTTGGTAACTTGATGAATGTCACCATCGACGAGACCTTTATATCCGTCATAGATAACAAACATTTCCTTACCTTGATATAAACCTGCTCTAATAACTGCTCTAATAGCAGCATTCATTCCAGGAGCGTCACCTCCGCTAGTTAAGACTGCAATTCTTCTAATCATATTTTTTAACCCTTTGCTATATATAATAGCACTAGGAAAATAAAGATAAAATAATTTACACCAAAAAATGATGCTTCTCGTTTTCCACAAAATCAAATGTGGATAACTTGTAGATACCGATATAATTTTATCAAAGATAAAATAATATATGTGGAAAACTTCTCCAGCTAAAAATTTTAATTTTTCCNNCTTCTCCTACTAAAAATTTAAATTTTTCTATATTGATATATCGCTATTTTTGGCACATAATTTTGTTCAAAAAGGGAAGGGGGAATGGATATGGTTATTTTGTCAAAAGCTGACATGTTTGATGTCAAAATATCCTCTCTTCTTGCCGATTACGATCGTGAGACAATCACAAATTTATATCAACCAATTATTGGATATACCGCTTTAGCGGTTTATTTCACTTTCTGGAGCGAAGGTAAAAACCAAAAGATCATTTCTTTAAGTAGTCATGAACAAATTCTTTTAAGAATGAGAATCGCTACTGGTGAATTTATTGAAGCAAGGAAAGTTCTTGAAGCAGTGGGCTTACTTAAAACTCGATTAGAAAAAGTAAGAGAATTCTCAATTTATCACTACGAATTATTTGCTCCAAAAACCCCAATTAAGTTTTTTAACGACACTCTTCTTTATGGCTTATTAATTCAAAACATTGGAGAAAACGAAGCTAATAGAATTAAAAGAATCTATCAAACTAGCCAAAATGAAAGCCAAGGAGAAGATATTTCTTCCTCATTTAATGATGTCTTCCATCCTAATTTTGAAGACGCTGCTTTCTTACAAGCTACTAATAAGGTAAGTGACACTATTGGAAGAAGAAAGAGCAAAATCGATACTGAATTTTCTTATGAAAAATTCTTCGACACTCTTTCGAGCATCTCTCAATTAACTGATAAATCTTTCACTAAAAATGAGATTAAAGAAAT
>DEJH01000075.1:2685-3734 GCA_002353275.1 Caryophanales bacterium UBA2753
AAAAGGAAGAAATAATAAAAAGAATCTAGTGGTGGGAGAAGAAGGGTTAGCTGCAAAAGTTAAATATTTTGAATCTGCAAATCCAAAAGATGTTCTTTCAGTTTTACAAAATGGCACTAAACCTGCTGCCGCGGATTTAAACATTGTCCGTATTTTAGCAAATGATTATAAACTCACTAATGCAGTGATTAATGTAATTATCGATTTCGTATTACAAATGAATAATAACGTTTTATCTAGATATTCGGTCGAAAAAATCGCTTCTTCAATCTCTAGAGAAAATATCGTTACTGCAGTAGATGCGATGGAATATTTGAACAACAACTACACTGGTAAAAAAGAAAAGAGTGCAAAAATTAAGACAGAGTCTAAAAAGAAAGAAGAAAAAGAGAATATTGATTCAGAAAGTGATAATCTAACTGAGGAAGAAAAAGCAGAGTTATTAGAGTGGCTCAAAGATCAATGATTATGGAAAGATTAAAGATTAGTGAAAATATCACCATTGATTCATCAACCGTTAAAGAAATGGAAGATGAAGTCTTTTCTAATTTAAAAGCCTTAAAATATTTAAAAACTTTAGGAATGACTGATGAAGTTATCAAAGATAACATCTCTAAAATTTATGATTTTTCTATCGATATGAAAAATTGTAAAAACTGCAAAGGAATCAAATCCTGTAATAAAGAACCAAAATATTTAGTGAGCTCTGTCACTTATAAAAACGGAGTTGTTGATCGCGTCATTATCCCTTGTAAGAAATATTTAGAACACACTAATTTTAAAACCAGATTAATGGTCACCGACTTCCCTGAAGATTGGTTAGAAAATGGTTTGAATGATGTTTGCAATATGCAAAGTATACCTAATTTAAATGTTCTTAAAA
The DNA here is from genome assembly GCA_002353275.1 of Caryophanales bacterium UBA2753. Lineage (GTDB taxonomy): Bacteria > Bacillota_I > Bacilli_A > RFN20 > CAG-826 > UBA2450. The sequence continues at coordinate 3,569 of DEJH01000075.1, forward strand.
AATATAAAACAATAAAAGGTACAAAATCTAAATCGGATAGAAAAAGAAGATATTCAATTCCAAGTAAAGATAATAAAAATAATGATAATGAGAATGATAAAAATGAGCAGAAATCTTTTGTTATTAATAATTATAATAACAAATATGATAATAAAGAAAAAAATGA
>DEJH01000029.1 GCA_002353275.1 Caryophanales bacterium UBA2753
CATCTTCTATAAGTGGGGGAGGATGTCACTTGGTTTCTCAACCTGGACTTGTTGAAAAGATTAAAAGTGAAGTAGCGGACTAGCAAAGTCCCAAAACAGGACTAGATTAATCCAAATTAAGTCGTCCTAATGGGCGGCTTTTAATGCTAATAGGTTATTTCATGAAATAATCTCTACCGTAGTGGAAATTATCTAGTTTGGTAAGATATTCCATGTCTTCTTTAGATATTTCAAAATCTAGTTTTGTATTTTCTTTCATATGCTCAATAGATGTAGCTTTAGGAATAGACACTGTTCCAAGTTGAAGAGTGTATTTAATACATAATTGAGCGGTAGTGACGTGATATTTCTTAGCAATAGAGACGATATCTTTATTTTCATAAGCATGGCCATGCGCCATAGGGGAATAGGATTCAAAGATGATTCCATTTTTCTTACAGTAATTAATTAACTTAATTGGAGTAGAACCAATGTGGCATAAAACTTGATTCACCATTGGGGGAATTTCTGAATGATCAATTATGTTTTGAATGTCTTCTTCTAGGAAATTTGACACTCCAATAGCTTTGGCCTTGCCTTCTTTATATGCTTCAATAAGAGCTTTCCAAACTTCGAGGTTTTCTTTAAAGAAATTATTAGGGCTATTTAGCTTACTCCATGGTTTACGGTTATGAATGAGGATTAAATCAACATAATCAAGACCTAGTTTTTGTAAAGATATATCAATTGATTCTTTTGCGTCTTTATAGTTTTTGATTTCCGCACTAACTTTGGTGGTGACAAAAAGTTCATCTCTATTAATTCCTGACTCTTTTATTCCTTTACCAACACCTACTTCATTTTCATATACTTGAGCGGTATCGATATGACGATATCCAACTTTAATCGCGTTTTTAACACATTCAGTTACGATATCATCTTTTATAAGCCAAGTACCATACGCTAGGGTAGGGATATGATTTCCATTTTGTAGCACTAATGTTTTTTCCATCTTGTTTATTTATATCAATAGATATTTTACTTTCTATTAATTAAATATATTTTAATATAATAAGGATAAAGAACATAAAAAATCATTCGACTTTTGCTAAGATAAATATAGAGGAATAACCATGAAAAAGTTATATTATCGATTTGTTCAAAATGTTTTAAAAATCGCGATGTGTTTTTTTGATTGGTCTGAACCAACCTTATTAGAAGGTAGTGGAGCAATCTTAAAATTACCATCTTTAATAAAAGAAAAAGGAATATCGCGTGTATTAGTGGTCACTGATAAGGGATTAATGTCTTTAAAATTACTTGATCCATTATTTGAAGAATTAAAGAAACAAGAGATTGAATATTTCATTTATGATGAAGTTAAACCTAATCCTACGATTAGTAATATTGAAGATTGTAAAGATGTATATATAAATAATAAATGTGAAGGAATTATCGCTTTTGGTGGTGGCTCTCCAATGGATTGCGCAAAAGGGGCTGCAGCAAGAATTGTTAAACCAAATAAGACCATCCCTCAAATGAGAGGATATCTCAAGATTAATAAGAAAATACCGCCTTTCTTTGCGGTTCCTACCACTGCAGGGACTGGTTCAGAAACGACTTTAGCCGCGGTTATCTCTGATCCTTCTACTCATGAAAAATATGCGATTGCCGATATGTCTCTTAGACCAAAATACGCGGTTCTTGATCCTAATTTAACTATTGGTCTACCTCCTCACATCACTTCCACAACTGGAATGGACGCTTACACTCATGCGATTGAAGCTTATGTTGGTAAGAGTAACGTTAAATTAACAAGAAGATATGCAGAAGAAGCTAGTAAACTCATTCATGAGAATTTAGAGGTTGCATATAAAAATGGTAAAGATGTTAAGGCTAGAGAAAATATGCTTAAAGCCTCTTATTTAGCAGGAGCGGCATTTACTCGCGCCTTTGTTGGTTATGTTCATGCGATAGCCCATAATTTAGGAGGAATGTATAACACCCCTCATGGATTAGCTAACGCCGTGATACTTCCATATGTTCTTGAATGGTATGGAAAATCTATTTATAAACCATTAGCGAAACTCGCTGATATCATCGGTATTTCTAAAGAAAATATGTCTAATGAAGAAAAAGCAAAACTCTTCATAAGCGATATCAGAAGAATGAATAGAGAAATGCAAATACCAGAAAAATTTGACTTCATTAAAGAAGAAGATATCCCAACAATTGTGGGTCGTGCTCTTAAGGAAGGTAATCCTGGTTATCCTGTTCCAAAAATCATGAATAAGAAAGATATGGAATATGTGATTAGACAACTAATGAAATAAATCTTCTTATTTGTTAACTTTGAATATTTAAGAAATATATGTATTATATTTAGGTATGAAAATCTTAGTTACTGGTGCTGCTGGATTTATTGGAAGTTTTCTTTGTGAAAAACTCTTATTAACTACTAAAGACGAAGTCATTGGATTAGATAATCTTAATGACTATTATGAAGTGTCTCTAAAAGAAGAAAGACTTAAGAAACTAACTAAATTTGAAAAATTCACCTTTATTAAGGGTGATATTTCAGATAAAAAAATGGTAGATTCCCTATTTGAAAAATATCATTTTGATATCGTCGTTAATTTAGCCGCTCAAGCGGGGGTAAGATATTCAATTGATCACCCAGATGTCTATATTAGTAGTAATATCATCGGTTTTTATAACATCCTAGAAGCGTGTCGATATCATATGCCTCAACATTTGGTGTATGCCTCTAGTAGTAGTGTTTATGGCGGTAACACCAAAGTGCCATTTTCCACTGATGATAAAGTCGATAATCCAGTTTCTTTATATGCCGCAACTAAAAAAAGTAATGAATTATTAGCCCACGCTTATTCAAAACTATATAACATTCCAACTACAGGATTACGTTTCTTTACTGTTTATGGTCCAATGGGTCGACCAGATATGGCCTATTTCTCCTTCACCAACAAATTGATCAAAGGAGAAACGATTGAAATCTTTAATTTCGGTAATTGTAAAAGAGATTTCACTTATGTTGATGATATTGTGAATGGAATCATTAAAGTGATGAATAAGGCGCCTATTAAAAAAGATGGAGAAGATGGTTTACCTATCCCTCCATATAAGATTTATAACATTGGAAATAATAACCCAGAAAATTTATTAGATTTTGTTCAAATCCTTTCTGAAGAACTCGTTAGAGCAGGCGTTCTTCCTAAAGATTATGATTTTGCTTCTCATAAGAAACTTGTGCCAATGCAAAAAGGGGATGTCCCTATTACTTATGCTGACACTAGTGATTTAGAAAGAGATTTTGGATATAAACCTTCTACTTCTTTAAGAGAAGGATTAAGAAAATTTGCTGAGTGGTATAAAAGTTATTATAAATAAGGATATAAATAAATATGAAAATAGCAGTTGCAGGAACAGGTTATGTTGGTTTATCTAACGCGATTATTCTTTCTCAAAAAAATAAAGTAGTCGCTGTTGATGTAGTTAAAGAAAAAGTTGATTTAATTAATAGTAAGAAATCTCCAATCGTTGATAAAGAGATTGAAGAGTATTTATTAACTAAGAAACTCGATCTTTTTGCTACTGTTGATGGTGATTCAGCTTATAAAGATGCTGATCTAGTAATTATTGCTACTCCTACAAATTACGATAGTGAAACTAATAAATTTGACACTTCTTCTGTTGAATCAGTGATTAAGCAAGTAAAAAGAGTGAATCCAAAAGCATGGATTATTATTAAATCCACAGTCGGAGTTGGTTTTACTAAATCAGTTAGAGAAAAATACGATTATGAACATATTCTTTTCTCCCCTGAATTCTTAAGAGAAGGAAGAGCCCTTTATGATAACTTATATCCAAGTAGAATCATCGTCGGTGTTCCTGAAAAGAAAGAGCCATATCTTTCTAAAGCTCAAGAGTTCATTTCTCTACTAAAAGAAGGAGCAATTAAAGAAGAAATTGAATCCTTTGTTTTAGGATGTACTGAAGCTGAAGCAGTTAAACTATTCGCGAATACTTATCTTGCTTTACGTGTTGCCTATTTTAACGAACTAGATTCTTTTGCCTCAATTAGAGGACTTGATACTTTAGATATTATTGAAGGCGTATGCGCTGATCCAAGAATTGGAAATTATTACAATAATCCTTCATTTGGTTATGGTGGTTATTGCTTACCTAAAGACACGAAAGAATTGCGCGCAAACTTTGAAGACGTACCAGAAAATTTAATCTCTGCGATTGTCGAATCTAATAGAACAAGAAAACAATTTATTTGTGATGAAGTTCTTAAAAAAGCCGGATATAAAAATGATGGTAAAGATAATGTCACTGTTGGTATATATCGCTTAACTATGAAGAGTGGTAGCGACAATTTCAGAGCCTCCTCAATTCAAGGAGTAATGAAAAGATTAAAGGCTAAAGGCGTGAATATTGTGATATATGAACCAACCTTAAAAGAAGATGAATTCTTCGCTTCAAAAGTGATTAGAAATTTTGATGAATTCAAGAAAATTAGTAAAGTCATTATCGCAAATAGATATGACAAATCACTTGATGACGTCAAAGAAAAAGTTTACACGAAAGACTTATTTAGAAGAGACTAAGTAAAGATGTGGAAAAATCCACATTTTTATTTTGTTGTTAATATAAAAATTTTCAATTAAAATACTTTTGCTTAATTATCATAAAGGAGATTTATAAATGGGCTTTTTTAATGTCGGCGCCACTTATGAAGGAAACAAAGTTCCTAAATTAACAAAGTGGCTTTACCCATTATCAGGTATCTTTAGAGATGCTTGTTACGCTCTTGTTGGATCTTTCTTACTTCAATACGCCCTTAATAGTGGTGTTTTAAGTAGTGACCCAGAGCAATTCAAGGCGCAATATGCTGTTATTACTATTGCAATGATTGTCGCTTTGATTTGGGATGGAATTAACGATCCAATCATGGGCTTTATTGTCGAGAAGTTCCACTTCAAAAAACTTGGTAAATTTAAACCATGGATTCTTTTCGGCGCCATCGGTAACGCAATTGCCGTTGTCTGTATGTTCTTAATCAGACCTCAACTTCCAGGTGGAGGCGCTGATGGATGGGCATTTGTCGGTGTAATGATTGCGTTCTATTTCTTATGGGATTTATTCTTTACTGTTAACGATATCGGTTATTGGTCAATGCTCCCATCATTAACAAATGATGATCATGAAAGAGCATCAATTACCTCATTAATGACTGTTTCTGCCTCTATCGGTGGATTCGTAATGACTGCTGGATGTATGTTACTTCCAACAATGTTTAGTGGCATATCGTCTGCGCAGATGTATATGTATCTTGCAATAGGTGTAGCAGCCTTATTCTTATTATCGCAGGTCGCTGTCTTCTTACTATGTAAGGAAAGAAGAATTGATCCAAGCCAAGAACAAGTTAGTGAAGAAACTCACTTTCTAGACTTATTTAAAGTCTTTGGTAAAAATAAAGAACTCAGAGTTGCAATTATCTCAATGTTCTTATATTACCTCGCTAGTGGTGTCCTTACTGGCGGTATTGGACTTAACTACTTCTATTTATCTTTAGGATATGGATCTGGTAAAGGCGGACTCGTTTCCACTGTTATTTCAGTTATGTATGTTTTAGCAATGGTCTCTTCTCAAGCCTTATATCCAGTGATCGCGAAGAAACTATCAAAACAAAAGATTTTGACAATCACATTTATCATTCAAATGATTGGTTTTGCTGGATTTATGCTTTGCTGTGTTCCATTGTTCAATGGCCAAGCCTTGGCGTTTAACACCCCAACAAACCCAGAACCATCGCACTTCTTTGATATGGATCTTGGATGGGCGTTTGGTGGTACGATGTTCCTATATTACCTATTCCCATTCATCTTCTTCTTTGGAATGGGCATGATGTATCTCGCAATCATGGTTATGTTCCAAGATGCAATCGACTATAACGAATATAAATATGGTGAAAGAAAAGAATCAATCACCTCTGCTTGGAGACCACTTGATGTTAAATTATCATCTGCTCTCTTAAGAGGGTTCCAATTCATCATCTTCACTGCTGCCGGACTTATTCCTGCGGTTAACGCGATTAGTAACGCTGAAAGCGCACATAATATTAGAGCTGCTCAACATATCGGTGAAACCGGTTGGGTTGACGAGATATTTGTTACTGATGTTAATGACATCTATAACAGTGTTGGTAAGAACCAAATCGTTGTTGCTGGTATCATGATTGTTGTGGTTCTCGTCGTATCGATTGTTGCCGCTTGGGCGTTAATGCACTTTGGTTACACAATCACCGAAGAAAGCCACGCTCAAATTGTTGCTGAACTCGAAAAACGTCATGCTGCCGCGGAAGTTGCAGCAGGCGAAGAGCCAGAACATATTGAAGAGGCTCCTGCTGAAAAACCAGCTGAGTAAGCTTACTTAATGAAAATCATAGACCTCATTAATGGGGTCTATTTTTTATTTACATTTTATTAGTTTCTCTTTTTTCTTTCTCGTGAGCGCATATATAATATATATACGTATGAAAAAGAAGATTAATCGTTTTAGACTCGTTGCATTTATTACTACTTTAGTTGAATTAGCGGCCTCAATTGTTTTTGTGATTTTCTATTTCAATAACATTTTTGGAATAGGTGAAAAACTTAAACCTCCTTATTTAGTGATTACTGTTATCTCTTTAATTGCTTTCAATATCATCTTTATGTGGATTGCGACTTTAAGAGTTTCTGCTTATCGACATAAAACTGATTTAAAAGCCGCGGATGTTATTGGTAGTGATGTTCAAGAAGCTTATAACTTTGCGATGATTGGTTTAGTGGTCACTGATGAAAATGATGTCATTATTTGGAATAACGACTTATTTAAGGAAAGACATATTGAAATCATTGACTTAAACATCTTTGAATGGCAACCAAAACTTAAAGAACTCAAAGAAAATCCTAATTCTGAAAGAGTGCTTAAGCTCATTATCAATAACCGTAACTATGAAATTAAATTCTTAAGTGACGCTGGGTTATGGATTTTTAAAGATAACACTGATTATGAATCGATTTATACCTATTCCAAATTACAGGCTCCTGTTGTTGGAATTCTTTCAATGGATAACTATGAAGAAGTTATTAAAGGTGATGATGATTATAACGATACAATTACCAAAGCAAAAGATAAGATTTTTGAATATGCGAATAAATATTCTGTCCTTTTAAGAAAATATAAAGACAGTAACTATTTAATGCTTTGTAACTTTAACGCTTATAGCAAAATGAAAGAAGATAACTTCTCAATTGTGGATACAGTAAGATCAATCTCTTTTGGCGAAGATATCCCATTAACCCTTTCTATTGGTATCGCTAGAGATTTCCCAGATGTTGTTAAACTTAACGAACTTGCTAACGCAGCCTTAGATATTGCGATGAGTAGAGGTGGAGACCAAGTCGTTGTTAATGTATATGGAAAAGAAATGGAATTCTATGGTGGTAAAACCGAGGCTCAAGAGAAACGTTCAAGAGTGAAGATTCGTGTTTTAGCCGATTCCCTTATTAACTTAATTAAAAACGCTTCTAATGTTCTTATCATGGGTCACACCAATATGGATATGGACGCTTTAGGGAGCTGTTTAGGTGTTAAAGCGATTTGTGAAAGAATGAAAGTTCCTGCTCGACTCGTTGTTGATTTAAAAGCAACTGAAAGTAAAACAAGAGCGGCTTTAACTACTTCATTTAACCGAGATCAACTTGAAGAATTAATTGTTAATAGTAAAGACGCCACCTCAATGGTTAAAGGAAATACATTACTTGTTGTTTGTGATGTCCATATTCCTTCGATGGTTATGGCCCCAGACTTACTTGAATTAACTAATAAAGTTGTCGTTATTGACCATCACCGTCGTGCTGAAGAATATATTGAATCTCCAGTCTTTAACTATATTGATCCTTCCGCTAGTAGTGCTTCTGAATTAATCGCGGAATTCATTAGATTCTCTTCTATTTCTCCACGTATTGAACTTAATACAACTTATGCGACTATTATGCTTAGTGGTATCTTCTTAGATTCCTCTTTCTATAAGAGTAAGAACACTGGTATTCGTACTTTTGAAGCTTCAACAATTCTCAAAGAATTTGGTGCCGATAATAGTGTCGCTGATGATTTACTTAAAGATGATTATGAAGAATATTTAGAAACCACTAATATCGTCTCTAATTTAAAGACTGCCGATTATGGAGTGGTATACGCTATTGCTGATCCAGATAAGATATATGACACTGCTTCCATTGCTAAAGCCGCGAATGCTTGCTTAGGAATGAAAGGAATTCATGCTGCTTTCGTTATTGGAAAAACTAGTAGTAAAGAAATCAAGATTTCCGCTCGTAGTGACGGATTAGTTAATGTTTCTAAATTATGTGAACGTCTTGGTGGAGGAGGCCACTTTACAAGTGCGGCTGTTACCTTCTTAAAGACTAATGTTGAAGAAGTTGAAGATATGTTAATTAATGTTATCCACTCTCACTTAAATGAAGCGAAAGCGGATATGAGTAAACGTGTTAATGAGGAAATGTAATATGGAAGTTATTTTATTAGCGGATGTGAAAAACGTTGGCAAAAAGAATCAAACAGTCACTGTCAGTGATGGCTTTGCCAATAACTTCTTATTAAAAAAAAAACTTGCAGTTCCTGTGAGTAAAAAAAGTGTCGAGATTCTTGAAGAACAACAAGAAAATGCTAGACAAGAAGAATTAAGAAAAAAAGAAGAGGCCATCAAATTGGTGGACACTCTTAAAGGCATTACTCTTGAATTCTCTACAAAAGTAGGAAAAGACAGCAAACTCTTTGGTTCAATTTCTCTTAAACAAGTAGAAGATGAACTCAAAAATAAACATAATATCGTCATTGATAAACGTAAATTTATCGATAAAGGACCACTCGACACCCTTGGAATTTATAATTTAAGAATTGAATTATATAAAGGGGTTATTGGAGAAATTAAGGTCCATATTGTTGGAAAGGAATAATGATGGCCAGAAAGACAACTGTAAAGAAAGTTACCACTGAATTACCATATAACTTAGACGCTGAACGTGTTGTTTTAGGTTCGGCCATGCTCTCAAAAGACTATTGTCTTGATATTTTAAATACCCTTGAAGAAGATGATTTCTTTGCGGGTAAACATAAAATCATGTATCGCGCAATTTCTTCTCTTTCTGTTAGAGGAGTGGACGTTGATGTTTTAACCGTCGCTGAAGAACTCGATAATTTAAAAGAACTCGAAAATATTGGGGGAGCGAAATATTTAGCGGAATGTACTAACACTGTTGTCGCGGCCTCTACTTTAGATTTCTATATCCGTATCATTCAAGATAACTCCGTTTTAAGAAAAATGCTTACCACTATCCGTGATATTGATAAAGAATATCGCACTGAAGAAATTGAAAATATTAATGACTTTATTTTAGAATGTGAGAATCGTTTCAAAGAATCGATTGCTAAACGTCATATCTCTTCTTTTGAAACCACTCATGATATTGCTCCTAGAATTGAAGAAGCGCTTGAAAAACTTCAAGACGCTGAAGGAGATAGCGACGTCATTGGTATTTCTACAGGTTATGATCGACTAAATTACATCACTCAAGGATTTAAACCTGGCGAATTAATTGTTGTTGCTGCTCGTCCAGCGGTTGGTAAAACTGCTTTATGTTTGAACTTCGCTCATAAGATTGCTACCCATTCTAAAAAAGCAGTCGCAATATTCTCTTTGGAAATGAGCAAAGAACAACTCTTTAATCGTTTAGTGGCGATGGATAGCTGTGTTGATGCTAAGAAGATCAATTCTGGAAGACTTGGAAGTGCGACTGATCGAGTGAAAGTTCTTAATTCGATTAAGACCTTATCAAATGCGAAGATTTATATTGATGACACTCCATCAATTAAACTTAATGACATTATTACTAAATCCACCAAATTACAGGCTCATGAACCTGATTTAGCTTTAATTGTGGTTGACTATTTAGGTTTAGTCTCTGTCGCTAATAAAAATGGAAGATCTCCAGATAGTAGACAAGAAGAAGTGAGACAAATCTCTTTAGCTTTAAAAGCTTTAGCTAGAGATTTAAAAGTTCCTGTTGTGGCAGTTAGCCAACTCTCTAGAGCGGTTGAAAAACGTGATTCTCAACGCCCTGTGATGTCTGATTTACGTGATTCAGGTAACATTGAACAAGACGCGGATATTGTTATTCTTTTATATCGTGAAGACTATTATGCGGATAAGAAAACTAGTAACGCCGCTAATAAAAAAGGTGGTCAACTTACCCCTAATGATAAATACGAACTCGCTAAAGATAAGATGCAAAAAGATCTTGGTAGCGAGATTCCTGGTAACGCCTCATATACTGAAGTTATTGTTGCCAAAAATAGAGCTGGTCAAACTGGTGTTGCCCGTCTATTCTTCTATAAAGATTATGTGAGATTTGAATCTCCATCTAAAGAATGGGAAGATGCGATGGCGGCGATTGCTGAAGAAAATTAATTACAATGTTTTTTGATATTGTTGGAAGTGGTTCAAAAGGAAATGCAACTTTGCTTTTTTCAAAAAGGACCACTCTTTTAATTGATATGGGTTTACCACTTATAAGAGTGGAAACCGAACTTAAAAGATTTAACAAAACTATTAAAGATGTTGATGCTTTATTAGTGACTCATAATCATTCTGATCACTATCGTTCTTTAAAATGTATATCTCCAAAAAAGATATACGCTTTAAGTGGAACTATTCCTGGTTCTTTAAGTAATGTGATTGATATATATTCTCCTTTTATGATTGGAGATATTAAGGTTACTGCCTTTCCTACTAGTCACGATGCAACTAATCCTTGTGGATATATGTTTGAATGTGAAAATGAGAAGATTGTTTATATGACTGATACTGGTGTATATCTATCTGAAAATACCCCATATATCAAAGATCCTACATATTTAATCATTGAATCTAATCATGATATTCAAATGTTATTGCACACGAATCGACCAATGGAATTAATCCAAAGAATTATGTCTGATCATGGTCATTTATGTAATGAAGATAGCGCATTTGCTACTTTAGAAATTATTGGAGAACACACGAAAGAAATCATTTTAGCTCATCTTTCTGAAGAGGCTAATGAACCAAGTGTGGCTTTAGAAGCTTATAAAAAGATATTTACATATAAAGGAGTGGATATCTCTAAATATGAGGTGAAATGCGCTCCTCAATGGACAAATTTAATCGGGGGAAGTTATGACGATTAAGATTTATGCGATTGGGAAAATCAAAGACTTCTATAAAAGTGGATGTGATGAATATTTAAAAAGAATAAGCGGATATTCAAAGATTGAAGTCATTGAACTGAAAGATGAATCAGTAAGTGATAAACCTTCTATTAGCGAAATCACAAAAGTAAAAGATATAGAAGGAAAAAGAGTCCTTTCCCTATTAAAAAATAATGAATATTTAATTGGCTTAGACTTAAACAAGAAACAATATAGTAGTGAAGAATTCGCTTCTTTTATTAATCAAAAATTAATTGATAATGGGGCTTCTATCTCTTTTGTGATTGGTGGAAGCTATGGCTTAAGTGATGAATTAAAGAAGAGAGTTAATACTTCTATCTGTTTATCAAATATGACTTTACCTCATCAATTAGCGAGATTAGTTCTCCTTGAACAAATCTTTAGAGCGTTTAAAATTATTAATAACGAGAATTACCACAAATGAATAGAGAAGAAATATTCAAAGAATATAAATTAGTGAAAGATAACGAAAATCCATTTACGTTTCATTATGTAATTGATGAAAATAATGATTTTTATGTCGAACCTGTTGTCTTTACTCAACTAAATGGATTTGAAGAAAGACACCCAGATAAAATTCATCTTATTATCTCTAAGATGATTGAAAGAGTGAAACAAAACCACAAAGTAATATTTGTCGGTGATTATGAAAATTATTTCACAGAAAAAGAGGGCTATATCTATCTTGAATTAATCGATATAACTGACCCTCTTAAAATCTTTGTTGAAGATAAATCTCGTGGTTCTGATTACGGTGATTAGAGAATCTTAACTCTCTTCTCATCGTATTTTTCTTTTACTTTACTTTTATCATCTTTTGCAGGATAACCGACATATAAGCAGCAATAAGGAGTAACTCCAATAGGAGCTTCGAGGACTTTTCTTATTGTTTTCATTTTGTTTTTATCAGGATAAACCGCGCACCACACAGCGCCTAAACCTAAATCATGAGCCGCTAAAAGGATATTTTCACTTGCCGCTCCTAAATCACAATAGCAGAGGTCGTGTCTAAGAGGTATAGTGGCCATTTCTCTAACGCATGGAACGATGATAATTCCAGCGTTATATTTGCCAAAAGCCATCACGTCTTTAATCGCTTTTTTGCTTTCTTCACTTTTGCAGACATAAAATTCCCAAGGTTGAGTATTCATTGCACTTGGTGCAGCCATACCGGCTTTCATTAAGATTTCAATTTTTTCATCTTCGACTTCTTTTTCTTCAAAAGCACGAATAGATTTTCTAGATAAAATTGCGTCAATTGTTTCCATATATTTTCTCCTAATAAAAGAAGTCCAAACGGACTTCATTATTGTTGTTATTGAACTGGTCTAAGTTGTCTCATACTTGCCCACATGACACGTAATGATACGAGCATGATGAACGCCATTTGAGAGATGACATTAGCAGGGATGATAAAGCCAATGATTAAGGCTAAGACAGCTGGGGTAAATGATAAGAAATATCCAATTTTTTGAGTGACCCAGAAGTTAAGTGATCTGAATGGATTATTCTTTCCTCTAGTTAATAAGAAGAGCATTAATCCTAAGAAGACCATAAGACCAGCATAAACCCCTAAGTAGATTAAGGTAGTGTTCCATTTCACTGCTTCTTTTTGAGTGATATAAGCATCATTGAAGATTCCTTTCCATCTCTCATAAACAGTGTTAACGTTATTCGCATTACTTAAGAAAACACTTAATGTAACTGATGTATCTAATCCTGATAATAAAGCAGCGACTAAATTTTCAGTGTTTGCGGTGTGCCTCCAATCTAAATAAGCTGGAGTTGAACTAATTCGATCATGAGTGTGCATCTTTTGGATGGACATCATCATCGTGTCAGGTTTAAGAATTAAATATGAAGGAACGTAATATCCTTTTTCTTGGTGAACTGGATCATTTTTATCATAAGGAGTAGTGCTTCTCATCACATATTGATGTTGTATAACGGCATTTTGAATCATTTCATCACTTTCAGTGGAGAATAAGACAAAGAAGGTATATTCAGTATAGTGTTCAACTTTTTCAACACCTTCTTCAACGTAATATCGGTCAAATTCACCAGTAACATTGACCATTTCATCAGTGCCACTGAATTTAGTTGAACTACCTTCCTTATAGTAATGCATCATTCCATCTTGAATTTCTAACTTACTGTTTTTGCTATTAAGTGTATAGGATAAGTTAGCTAATCCACGGTCAGTTTCATAGGCTCCATTATTGAAAAATGAAGCACCATAAGATTTAGATAATTGAACGTGAGATGGGATTAATGGAATGATAATCGCGAAAAGGAAAAAGATAATCGCGAGCCACCAAGGAGCTTCTTTTCCATTATCAATACATGCTTGGTTAGAGATAATACCTTTAAATGAATTAATGAGAACGCTTTTCGCTCTTGGATTCATTGGTTGTTTTACTTTTTTTAATTTCTTTGTTTTTGACATATTAATACCTACTGATGTTTCTTACAGCAAGATAAGTTTATATTCTTAATATGAACTTGTAAAGATAATTACATTATTATTATCTCTTGAAATATATCCACCTTTTCATATAATGAAAATAAGGAATATTAATATGAATAAGAAGTTATTAGCGGCATTAGTTAGTTCTACTTTGCTTTTTAGTGGAGCTTTTGTCCTCTCTTCAACTAACAAAAAAGTAGAAAGAAGTGTGGAGGCTTTAGATAAGCCATCAACAATTGATTTAAATGATACTGAAGAAGAAGAAATTAGAAATTATTACTCTTATCTTGAAACTTTAGACGATTCTGAAAGAAGAGGAATGAATCTTCTTAAAAATCTTAAATATATCTTAGTTAATAACCCATCTAATCCTAATAAACCCGCTCAATATTATAGCTACGCAGAAGTAAGAAAAATTTATCAAATCACTGATCGAAACTGGGTAGCTTCTCCAGCAGAAGATATTGATGGATATGATTCAGAGCACAATATTATCGAAGGATATAAATATAATGAAGATCCATATGGATATTTCTATTATCGTGATGATAACTTCTCTAATCCTCATCGATTAAATGATAAAGTCACTTCTAAGGAAGGAACTCAACAAACCCTTCTTAATCAAGAACACATTTGGTCGAAATCGCATGGTTTTGCTGAAGGTGGAGGAGTAGTTAACGCTGGAACTGATCTTCACCATTTAGTAGCCGCGGATGTCGCTGGAAATAAATGGGGACATTCTAACTATGCTTATGGATATGTTGGAGAAGAAGCTAGTGATTGGATTAAAACTAAAAATAACTGGGATAATGGGGCTAACGCTATCCTTAATAACAAAAGAGGAACTCCTCTTAATCCATCAACTGAAGATACTTCTAACGTAATATTTGAACCACGCGATGAAGATAAAGGTGATTTTGCTAGAGCGCTTCTATTCATGATGGCGAGATATAACTACATCGGTCATGAAAGTGAAACCCCTAGTGTGAAAGAGCCAAACCTTAGACTTGTCGATTATATCGCTGATGAAGAATTTAATACGACTGAAAAAGGCAGTGTTGCTCTTTATGGAAAACTTAGTGATATCTTAGAGTTCCACAGAAATGATCCAGTAAAGGTTAATGATGAATATGATTTTGAAGTTCATCGTAACAATTTAATTTATGAAAACTTCCAATATACAAGAAATCCATTTATTGATTTCCCAGAATGGGTAGAACTCGTTTGGGGAGATGAAAGCGAAACTGGAGTTGCTTCTCCTTCCACGGACACTTTATATGGTTATGGTGAGCCAAGTGATCCAGTCTCTGTTAGTGGCGTTTCTTTAGATATGAATGAAGTTGAAATTACGGCTAGAAGTACTCAAAAAGTAGTGGCCACTGTTTCTCCTAGTAACGCAACTAATAAAAGAATTGATTGGACTAGTAGTGATGAAAGTATCGCTACAGTTAATTCTAAAGGAATTATCACTGGTGTAAGTGAAGGTGATGTCGTTATTACTGCAACCACAGTTGATGGTGGATTTACCGCGACTGTTTCTGTTCACGTTAATCCTTATTATGAAGGAGAAATGGTGACTGATGATTTTTACTATAATTCATTTGCCTCTACAGGCAGCTATACCCCATTTAGTAATGTTAAAGATAAGACAGGAACCTTATATTCCGGAAAAACCGCTGTAAAAACTAATACCGATAAAACTTATTATGAGAAAAGTATTCAAATGAATGGTGATGGAGGTAACTACATATATAACATTTCATCGATTGGTTCAATTAGAAAAATCGAAGTTGATTTCTCTTCTGACACAACAGTGAATCGACCATTCCATTTATATGTATCTTCTTCTCCTATGACTTCACCATCTGATGGGGAATTAATTTCGACAATTACTTTTAGTAAAGAATCTGATGATGAAAGTCATTTAATCACTAAATACACTGCCGATATTGTCGGTGATTATCCTTATATTTTAATTTCCTCTAGTGGTGCGATTTATATGAATTCCTTGTCGATAACTTGGGAGAAACCAATTGAACCTGATCAAGTTACTTTAGATAAATCAACATTATCCTTAGATGTTGGAGACACATACCAATTAGTGGCAACAGTCACTCCAAGTTGGGCTGGTAATAAAGATGTTACTTGGACTAGTAGTAACTCTAATGTTGCTAGTGTTTCTGAAGGTTTAGTAACCGCTAAAAATAGTGGTTCAGCCACAATTACTGCAACCACTGTTTTAGGAAACCATGAGGCTTCTTGTGTGGTTAACGTCTCAAAAAGCAAATCCGGAAGTGGAAAAGCTGAGATTATTTTCTCTGAAGTTGGATACGCTCGTGGAGATGAAGTAAGAGGTGTTGATATCTATACTGATAGTCAAACTGAATCTCAACAAATTTATTGCAAGTTTACCAATGGTGGTAAAGCATACTACCCACGTTATTATACTGATGAAAGCGCGCTTAGAGTTTATTCTAATCAAAAGATGATCATTACTTCACCTTTTGAGAATATTATTTCTATCGACTTTGTCTTTGTCACTGATGGTGGCTCTTCCGTTAAAGACATCAACTCAATTACCGCCAATAAAGGTACATATGTGGAAGAATCAGCGTCTGTTGCAACTTCATCTTCATGGAATAATGGTAGTGATATGACAAGCTCAGTTGAATTTACTGTTGGAGGATCAACTGGTCAGAGAAGAGTAGTGTCTATCACTGTTACATATTATGATGCTTTTGCTTTTGCTAAAGACTTCTTAAATAACACAGTTTGTGATGATAGTGGTGTTAATCCACCTTCAGTAGATTGGACCGATTTATCTAATAAAGCTGCTGTCTTATTCGATAGTGAAAAAACATATTTAAAAAAAGCGGAAGCAAATGAGTTAGGTAATAAAGTAGAACAAGCTGTTGCACGATATGACTATGTTGTTGGTAAATATGGCACTGATTCATATTCTGACTTCTTGCTTAGAGATCCTGATCCTATTAGTCATAGTGCTTTTACTATTAGTGAAAATAATGAAAGTAGTGTCCTTATTATCTTATTAATTGCTACAAGTTCGTTATCTACTCTTGTGCTCCTCATTATCAAAAAGAAGAAAAGATACAATAAGTAGAAGTCAAAATTGACTTTTACTTTTCTCTTATATACAATTTTGAAGGCCTGAAATAAAAGGCTACTCTGGGGTCGTATAGGATTCGACGGAGATTGGCAGGGCTTTATCTGCAGCGGTTGGTAACCTTAAACCAAAACAAAAATAACTGACAACAGTTATATGAGAGCTCCTAGAGCTCAATCTCTCTGCTTAGCTTAATTTACCCGATATAGGGTCCCGACAATCGTTGGGGCAGAGCGCTCTTCAAGGTTTTAGTCTTTCACGCTTGAAGTAAGTGTCATAACAAAAGAATTGTGGCTTAGAGTGGGCTTGTTACTGAGTCATGAAATAATGTAAGTCTCGCGTAAAGTAGTGAGTCGATATACGAATTTACGTTAAATCTAAATATTGTCTAAGCTGTAGATGATATTGCTGGGCTATCTTCGGACGTGGTTTCGATACCACCGGCTCCACCAAGATGTGATTTATGTATCGTTGATACAGGAGATATATTATGAAAATTTGCATTTCAGCGGAAAGTACAATTGATTTACCAAGAGAGATTCTTGATGAATTTGAAATTAAAACCGTTCCTTTTACTATTACTTTAGGCGATAAGAATGGATTAGATGGAGTTACTACTCCAGAAGAAATCTTTGATTATGTTGATCGCACTGGCGTTTTACCAAAAACAAGCGCGGTTAACGTTGGACAATTTGAAGTATACTTCAAATCATTATTAAAAGATTATGATGAAGTGATTCACTTTTCTTTATCTAGTGAACTTTCTAGCGCTTATCAAAATGCATGTTCAGTTGCTACTGAATTAGGTCATGTTCATGTCGTTGATTCACGTTCACTTTCTACTGGTATTGCTCTACTTGCAATCTATGCTTCAAAATTAGTAAAACAAAATGTTTCAGCAGAAGAGATTGTAAAGAAGGTTAGTGAAAGAATTCCACATGATCAAGCTAGCTTCGTATTAGCCACTGTTGATTATTTACATAAAGGTGGAAGATGCTCTACTTTGACTAGAAACTTAGCGACATTTCTTAGATTTAGACCTCAAATTATTGTTAAAGACGGTAAGATGGGTCCAGGTAAGAAATATATTGGTAAACAATTAAACTGTGTGGTTTCTTACTGCAAAGACACACTTGAAGAGTTTAATAATCCTGACTTAGAAGTTGGTTTTGTCACTCATAGTAACGCGACTCCAGATATGGTCGAAGCAGCAATAAAAGCGATGAAAGATAGAGGCTTCAAACGCGTTATTGAGACTAAAGCTGGAGCGACAATTTCGTCTCACTGTGGGCCTCGTTGCCTTGGTATTCTTTATATCAATGATGGTGGAAAATAATCCACCTTTTCTTTTTGTAGTTTAATTAATTAAAAAGTCGATTTGGACACTGTCTAAAAATACGAAAAAAATTATTGTCCAAATAATATTGAGATGTTAAATTAATGACAATGATTTACAAGTTACTTTGTAAAGCATAAGGGGGAGACTTAAGAATATGAATTTAGATCCAAGAACTAAAATGCTTTCTAGTGACGAGGAAACAGTTGAAGTTATTGAAGTAATCGAAGATTGCCAAGACTATTCAGATTTGGATAATAATGACACCTTCGAATACGACTATAGCGAATTCTAATCTAAAGTAAATCAGGGATAATTAACGAGTACTACTCGTTTTTTATTTTATGTTTTATAATTATTTCGTTAACTATGTTAGACAAATTAGCTAAATTACATAAATTCGCTCCTGCTATTACCTTTTTAGCAATGGAAATATTTGCCCTTATGGCGTTTTCTTTTGGAGATAGTTATATCCTTTATGGAGCTTTGTCTCTTGCTTTGATGTTACTACTCGTTTTATTTAACATCAGACAAATTAAGGTTGATGGAATTAGCACAATTGCCTTTTTCTTATTCCCATTATTCTTATTTACTTTATTAGTGGCATTAGGAATATATTCCAAAGCCCATTTAATAGTTAAGGATTTTAATATTGCTGAACTTATATTTGTTCCATTAGGCTTACTTCCGATTGCCTTTAGTGGATATCTAGTCACATTAGATAAATCTTTTAAGATTCAAACATTTTTAATTGTTATCTATTCTGCTTTAGCAGCTTTAACTTTAGTTAATATCATTGTTAATTTAGTTAATTTTGGCGCGTTCTATACGGTTTTATATAAGGGTTATCACATGTATTATCGTGGTGAACCAAGTTCTGTCCCAATAGAAGAAATGGCCTACACTCTTCAAGGATTAAAATTTGTTGAAGTGAAGATGAGTCAATATGTTGTTAATCCTCTTTTATTATTAACTAGCTCAATTGCCTTATTATTTATTCCTTTTAAAAATAAGAAGATGTTTTTCCTCTTCTTAGGATATTCATTATTAGGAGTTATTGGACTTATTTTATTCCCATCAATGATTGGCGGAATTTTCGCTATTATTATCTTATTAATCGATGCATTAATTTATCTTGCTTATAAAGTAAAAGCCACAAGAAAGCCATTAATTATTATTCTATTTGTGTTATTAGGTCTTCTCGCTTTAGCGTTATTTGCCTTTATTTTAAATTATCAATCTATCTCTAGTGGATTTGCTAATTTTATCGAAAATAATTCATTACTTAACCGAATCTTTAATACGAATCGATACGCTCAAAAGTATTCCCCATTAATTACCAATATCTTCTTTGATAATTTCTTAGGTAGTTGGGGATCTCATTCTGCTTTTCAAGATGTCTTATATCAATTAACTGGTAGTTTCATTTTTGATAATGTCCCTACTAGTGGAGTGATTGGTGCGCTTGCCTTTATCGTTATGCTTTTTGTCGGTTTTAAAGGATTTAAGTCATATCTATCTAAAGAAAAAGAAGATTCCTTATCATATAAAGTTGTCTTATTAGCGTTTACTTCTTTCTTTGTGATATTCTCCGCGACATTATTTGAAAGAGAATATGGAGTGTTTAATAACATTGTTAGACCTATTTATATGTCTCCATTATTTATGATTATGTTATTTATGTTTACATACGTAATCACTAAAGGAAAGATGAGCGAACCAAAGAAAGAAGAACAAAAGGAGGAAAATAAAGATGAACAAGAAGCTTAGATATTTATTACTTCTTCCTATTGTTGGCGTTTTAGCTAGTTGTGGTGGATTCTCCTTAGATTACATCGTTGATGGTGATCGTTATCTCTCAAGTGATTTTAATAACAATTATTACACAAGTTGGAACGCCGAACTTGCTGAAAGTAATAAGAACCCTATTAAAACGTTTAATGAAGATGATATTTACTTCATTGAAAAACTTGACGATGCATATCTATTTGATCGTAACTTATTAACTAATCCTGACGCTAAACCTGAAGATCCTGATTACCATAAACTCAAATATTTGGATGTCGAAGAATATGGCGAAGTCTATAAACTCAATTCATTAAGTGACTGCTTTAATTATGGAGTTCAATCAAAGTTATTTGACGGCATTTCTTATTGTCGTGGAAGATATCAAAGAGTGAGAGTCCAAACTAATAGAAAAGGATTCTCTGTTAGATTATCTAAAGAAAGTGATGCTTTAGATTATTTTGGAATTCATTTTAAAGCGACCACGAATAACCAAATTAAATGTTATAAAGTTGGTAGTGAAGAATACGCTACAAAAGATACTGAATTATTCCACACCTCTACTTTTGATTTGACTGTATCTATTTACTGTAAAAATGATAATAATGAAATCGCGTGTTATAACTTTATTAAACATATCGAATTCATTAACACTACAAATAATGGTAGTGAATCAAATTATAAATTTGTCTCCTTCCAATTAAAGGATTTACCAGATGGAACTCCAGCAGGATTAACTTTAAGACGATGTGTTGGCTTTTCTGTTCAATTCAATAATTTAGAAGATGAATTAATCTCATGGAATAAGGAAAAAGGCGTCTCAATATCCGAAGATGACTACGCCTTATTCATATATGAAGTCTTTATACCAAATACTTATTGGCATTAATTTATTTAATATATTTGGATATATCTAACCATTCACCCATTTCAAAGTCACATTTATCATCATCTAAAATAAGTGTTCCTTTTGCTGGTGTGAAAGTGAGCTCAGAGAAATAGATTGTTCCATTTATATCGTATAAATCAACACGCACAAACGGAAATGGCGAAGCAAGGTCTTCGCTTATTTTTATCATTTCATCAAAGTTAGTTGGTTTTTCTAATGGATAATCAGTCTTTTTCCATCCATTGAATTGAGATCCATCAAATGGAGTCCAATCTATATAGTAATTGTTATATCTAATATCTATGCCTCTAGAAGTGACAACATATAAAGATTTAGCTTTTCCGTTAAAGACATGAATTTTATATTCGGTTGGAAGTTTACCATTTTCTAACATCAATTCCTCAATGATGATTTGAGGTTTAATTGGAGAATAATGTAGTTCCACTGTTTTCTTACCATAATTAGTTTTTAAGTATTTATTAAACTTCTTTTTCAGTTCATCATAATTAATTTTGCTTTTATCAAAGCAGATATAATTCATTTGTGATGAATGAGTGGTCTTTAAGGCAAAAGCGTTTGGTAGTTTATCAAAATCGATATCTTCAAAACGGTCAAACACCCCATAAGTTTTTATTAATAGATTTTCATACCCTTTTTCTTTAACGTATTCTCTAGCACCAACTCGAGAAGCGCATTTAATCACTAATGGATCTTTTGGATAAACATATAGTCTTAAGTATTGAAGCTTTTCAGTGTATCGAGTTGGATTTTTCCAGTTAAGTTTATGGTGAGTTATGTATTTATATTGATATGAAATATAGCTTTTCTTACTGATTAATTTAACAACATTACGAAAAGGAGCAACAAAGAAACGCTTAATTTTATTCTCTTTTAAATTTGGATTAGGCATCTTTCTTTTTCCTTCTAAATGAATTAATTAACTCTTCTCTTAAGAAGAATAAACTCACTAAATAAATGATTGCGTCAATTAAGACAATTCCCACTAATTCAATGATCAAGGAATTAATAACTCCAACTTTAGGTTCAAATAAGTTATAAATAGGATCTTTAATAAAGAAAGTAATCACAAAGATGATAGACGCAATGACAAAGATCTTTAATGAATTGATATTAAAGATAGCAGGCCCACTCCATTTCCAAGTGACCGCTAATAAGAAGACTAAAATTAATAAATCAGTGACTGAAGTACCGATTGCCACTCCAATAGCAGGAGAAGATGTGAATACATATTTGCCAAAAACAATTGAGAAAGCGATATTAAGTAAAGTTCCACCTAATAAAGCGAATAAATAATATTTCTCTTTCTTCATCGGTAAAAGAATTTGCCCGTAAATAATGTCGCTTATCGAATATGTGAGCATCATTGAACAAAGAATCATCAACACCGCTGGAGCGTTCATATATCCTAAGGATTCAACAAAAGAAGTATTACCACTAATTAAACCAGTTATAGGTTTAGCTAAGGCAATCATTGTTGCGATCGCAGGAAGAACAATAAATAAACAGATATTTACTGAATATTTATTAAGACGATTGAAATATTTCTTGTCTTCTTGAGCGTAACAAATTGCGGCTCTTGGGATAAAAACTGTACTTAAAGCGGTAATAACTCCAATAATGACATCAATTCCTTTTATACCAACTGAATAAGAAGCAACTTCGTTTTTACTCTTATCAATAAAACCAAGGATAAACGTATCGGTTTGATTATAAAAAGAAATCACTAAAGAGATCGAAAATAATACAAGAAGTGGCTTAAATAACTCTTTAAAGGAATATGGCATCGTCTTTTTTAAAGAGATAAATTTACGTGAATAAATGATATTAGCGATACTTGTTAAAACAGTAACAGAAGCTGTAATTAATGCATAAATATAGATATCTCCAGGAGCGGTAACAAAACCCACAATTAATATCGTAGTTAACGCTAAAATGACAATTGTTCTTACAGACATGTAAAACTGTTTTTCTAAAGCGATAAACAACCATTCAAAAGAGAAGGCTCCTGATAAGAAATTAATTGATAATAAGAAGATGATTTCTTTAGAAGAAGCGATATCAGGTACTGAATAGACTAAAGAAGTCATTAATCCAAATGATAGAACCGTTGTGATTAATTGGATAATAAAGAATGTTTGAACCTTATTTGAGAGGAGTTCTTTATCGTTTTTGACTTTAACGCACTCCCTAACCGCAAGATTAGGAATACCAATTTTTGCTAATACTAAAAAATAGGCAACAAAAGTATTTGCCCATGTATAACTTCCTAAGGCTGCACTTCCTAAATATCGACAAACCCAAGGAAAAGTAATGAAGGACAATACAGTTAAAACTAAAGTTCTTGCGATATTGATAATTACGTTTGTACGTGTTCTATCTTCCATTGCGATTATTATAATATTGATACTCATATTTTTGAAAACAATTATTTTCAAATGCCTTGGTATTTATATCTATAAGAAATTTTGATAAACTTATCGAGTATGAAAATCCTTATTGTTTGTCAGTTTTATTATCCTGAGAACTTTATCATCTATAAATTTGCCGAGCAATTCGTCAAAGATGGATATGAAGTTCATGTTTTAACTGGTAAACCAAATTATGGATATGGATATATCCTTCCAGAATACAAAAACATCAATGAAGAAGTGATCAATGGTGTTAATGTTCATCGAGTTAATTTATACCCAAGAAAGAAGAGCAAATTTTCAATTATTCGTAACTATCTTTCATTCTGGAGAAATTCAAAGAAGTGGGTTAGAAAATTCAAGATTAAATTCGATAAGGTTTATTCAATGAGTCTTTCCCCTGTCACAATTTGCTCTGCTGGTAATTTATATGCGAAACTTAATGGGGTTAAACACATTATCCACTGTTTAGATCTTTGGCCAGAAAGTGTGCTAGTCACTAATGCAGTTAGAAAGAACTCATTAATGTATAAAGTTCTTTATTATTGGTCACGCTCAATTTATTCAAAAGCTGACGAAATCTTAGTCAGTTCTCCTAGTTTTGTTGAATATTTTGATAAAGTTTTACATTTGCCAACTAACAATATTTCTTATGTTCCTCAGTCTTCTTTAATTGAAGATAAGAACATTTCGGCTTTCGATTATGGAGAAGGAACTCACATCCTATATTGTGGTAATTTAGGCATCATTCAGCTTATTCCATTAATCACCGCAGCAATGGATCAACTTCGCGATAAAGATATCTATTTTCATATTATTGGGATGGGTCCTATGAGCCAATTCTTAATTGATGATATTAGAAAAAGAAGGTTAGAGGATAAAGTGATTTATCACGGACCAATTATTGCTAAACTTGCGGCAAGTTATTTTAAAAACGCAGACGCCTTATATGTCTCTTTAAAAGGAGAAGGTGTGGTCGGGAAAACTATTCCATCAAAATTATTAATGTCGATGGCTTTTGGTCGACCAATTATTGGAGTTCTTAAAGGTGATGGAAGAAACATTATTGTTGATAGCGGTGGCGGCTTTGTTGCTGAGGAAAACGTTGAATCAGTTAAGAATTCAATATTAGCAATCCATAATTTATCTAAAAAAGAAAAAGACCACCTCGGTGATCTTAATAGAAGATATTACGAAGATCATTTCTCTTTAGAAGAAGTGACTAGATTAATCGAGAGAAAATTTGGAAAGTAGTTTTTCGTCGATTTCTTTATTAATATTTTCAAGTGATGTGTACTGCATCACTTTATTTTTGCCTAATAATGATAATATTTCTCTTTCAGTTCTACTTAATTTTAAAGCGTATTCAATTGCTTCTTTTAAGTCTTCTACTTCTCCACTTTTTGCCCAAATAATGCAAGAACCGTAATGTTCTTTGAGCAATTCATTTTCAACAGTAATAGTTAAAACACCTGTCGATAAATATTCTAAAGTCTTACTTGGAATTGAATATTGATCGATTTTGTAATTGGTTGGACGAGGATTAATTGCGAGCACCGCATTTTTTTCTAAAGAAAGATTTCTTTCATAATCAAGTGCGCCTACATAGACAATATTTGGGTTATCCATTATTGCTTCACTTAGCTTAGCTTCATTAACGTGGTGACCACATAAAACAAGTTTGATGTTTGGGTTATTTATTTCTTTAAATGCATCAATAAGGTTATAGACACCATATTCTGCCATTAATGAACCACCAAAATAGATATAGTCGCCATTAACTTCTTTTGGAAGATATTCTTTCTTAATTTCGCTAACTCCATCGATTCTTACGAATGGTTTATCGTTTACGTTAAATAATTCGTTAATCTTTTTGGTTAAGACAATATAGCCATCTAAAGATTGAGCAAGTTTAATTACTTTTTTCTTATATCCATTTCGAGTAAAGGAGATGTTATTAGGGGAATCAGTGCACACACCAATGAGCTTGATATTATGTTTTTTACGATATTTAATCGCTAGTCTTAATAAAGATAAATTTAAGACATCGACAAAACCATATTCACTGTCATGGAAAGTTAAAATATTGACTCTCTTATATAGTTTTAGGTATTTTGAGATACGATTTCTAGTTACTAAAGGGTATTTCCAGAAAATATTTCCTTCTCTAACAATTTGGGCGTTAATCTTCTTTTCTTTATAGTGTTTATTTATTGATCTAACGGAAATCACATCGACATCATGAGTTAAGGCTAAAGAATGGATTAATTTGTTATGGAAGTTTTGATTTGATAAATTTGGTGCAACTTTCCAATTTGAAAGATATTCCTTAAAGGAAGTATTATCCATCGCTGTAGTGAAATAAATACATTTATTTTTCATAATTCTTTAAAACATTATAAATAGAAGAGGCAACATTTTTAAATGTTAGATTTTTAGCAGTATTAATTGCGTTAAATGGATTGATTTCTCCAATTGATTTAATCGCATTAACAATCTCCTCGCGATTATTGATATCAACTAGATAGCCATTATAGCCATTTTTAATGAACTCAATCGAACTAATAACATTTTTAGAAGAGATAACAGGGATTCCATTAGCAAAGGCTTCTAAAACTGTGTGACCAAAGATATCTTGTTTACTTAAAGTAATATGAGCGTCACAAGCTTGATATAATTCAAATAATTCTTTCTTTTCTTTAAATGGATAAATTAATACATTAAGCATATTGTTTTCTTTGATAAAAGATTGATATTTTTTCAATTCCGGCCCACTTCCTACAAGTAATAGGGTTTCTGGACGATCTCTAAAGATTCTTAATAGTTCCATATTATTTTTTCGATCAATGAATTGACAGGGATTGATAAAAATCTTTTGATTTAAAGGTAAACAATATTTTTGTCTAAGAGGTTTCTTGCTTTTTGGGAACTCCAATATTTCTTTCTCATCTAAATTAGAATAGACATATCGATATATTTCGTTTTCTTTTGCTCCATAATATTTCAAATATTCATCACTAGATTTATTTGGAGAGATATAGAAAGTTGCTTTTTTCACTAAAGAAGCCTTATAAAGTTTCTTAAATATGGTTTCTTTTTTGAAAACTCCTCCGTTAATTAATAAACCAAACGGAATATGTTTTCTATGCATGTATCTGATGGCTTTTATTTCCGCTAAATGGGAGTAACCATTCATCAAAATAAAATCAAATTCTTGGTGATGAGAGGCAATATATTCTTTTACTCCATTTGAAAGAGATCCTTCATATGAGAAATAGTGGTCATGAAGAAATTCAACATTAAAGTCATATTGGTTTTCATAGTAAAAAGTATCTGGTCGATTACCGGCTTTTGTTCTTTCAAATAGGACAGTTAAATCCACTAATTTTGCTAGCTCATTGAAGGACTTTACCTTATATGGGGCTGGATGATTAAAAATAATCAAGACTCGCATATAGACATTATATCTATCTTGTTTTTACTTTTATAGTAAAATATTAAAAGCCATATGAAGTGGGAAGATGTACTTAACTCATTAAAGAAAAAGGAATATTTCTCTAAACTTGAATCGTTTTGGGATGATGAATATTCAAAATATAAAGTCTATCCAAATAGAGAAAATATTTTTAATGCTTTTAAGTTAACTCCTTTAGAAAACGTCAAGGTCGTTATCTTTGGTCAAGACCCATATCATGAAGAAGGACAAGCAATGGGATTAGCCTTTTCTGTACATGATAACATTAAGACTCCTCCATCATTAATTAATATCTATAAAGAGATTGAAATTGAATACAATACATTGATATTTAATAAAGGTGGTGACTTAACCTATTTAGCAAATCAAGGCGTTTTGCTTCTTAATACGATATTTACTGTAAGAGAACACGCACCAATGTCACATAATATTAAAGAATATAACTTATTAATTAAGGATATAATTGATGTCTTAAATAAATTAGATCAGCCAATTGTCTTTATGCTTTGGGGAGGACCTGCTAAAAAATTAGAGCCTTTATTAACAAATGAAAACCACCTTGTTATTAAGGCTACTCATCCTTCTCCATTAGGAGCAAATCAAGGTGGTTGGTTTAATAGTGGTATATTCGTCAAATGCAACGAATTTCTTGTCAAAAATGGGGTTAAACCGATAAATTGGATTAAAGATTAGGCTTCAATATTTGAAGCTTTTTTATTGAATTCTTTGAGATACAAATAGAAAGTAACAAATAAGACTGTTAATAAAATAGAGATTCCAAACCACGCCCACATAATTGTGGTGTTATAGTTAAATTCTGCCATCTTTTCTGGTTTTGTTGGATATTTTCTATATAGTCTTATAATTCTTGCGACCGCATAGAAAATATTTGCAAAACTGACGATCGCATATGAATTAAGTGTTAACCTATAATTTGGTTCTTTTCTTAATGATTTTATAAAGGCAATCGTGGCAGAAATTGTAATCATGATTCCGTCAAGCATTAACATCAACGCATTAACGTTAACTGATACATCTGTAGCGACATATTCCCAGTATTCATATTGTTCGATATAGAAACTTTCTTTGTATCGAACTCCGAAGAAAATAATAAGGAAAAGTCCTAAAACAATTAAAGAAGGCTCAAGTAAATAATCGAAGGATTTGATTGATTCTTGTTTTGCTTCTTCTACTTTTAATTGATAATCAAAGAACTTTGGTAATCTCTTATATAACACATAAGTTAAAACCGCTGTTAAAACAATACATGGTCCCATATAGGCAATGTTATAAATAAAACTATACAAAGCTGGTTTGGTGGAATTTAAGTTCCAGGCAAATTCTTCTGCGTGATTGAAGAAAATAACACCAGAAAGATAATGGGATAAAAATTTAAATAATCCTCCAACAACGACAGAAAGGATTAAGAATAATGTTTTGACCCATTGTTTCTCCGCTTTTCTAAAAAATGGAACAAAAATAGCACACGTAGAAGCTAAAGCGTATGGGAAGACATAATCAAGTAATGCCTGCCATGGATTAACAATGAATGGACCGGTACAAATATCTAATGCACCCATTAATAATCCTGTTAATACTCCGGCAATTGGTCCTCTTCGATAGGTGATTAAAATCACTGCGATCATCGCAAAACCGATTGATCCTCCAGCGGGGAATACCCCTTTAAAAATGATGCTTTGTAATTCGTCAAATACGAAACCTAATGCAACAAATAAGCCGATTTCTACAATTGTACGAATAATGTCTGATTTCTTTTGCATGATAACCTCCAAATAAAAATCTCCATCAATGACGGAGAAGAAAGTTGCTTATTAAATAAAAAACTTCCCTCCGCTAGTATTACCTAGATCAGGTATGGTCGACCGTTCACATCGGTCCTCTCAGCCAGGTTTACCTAGCTCCCGGAAATTATTATAAGGATATTTGATATTAGATTCAAATGTTCTATTATATGCTTTATTACATAAATTGCTCTCATTAATGAGGCATTTATGTTATGATTGATATCGCTAGGAGTTAATTATGGCTAAAAAGAAAGAGAAAAAAGCGGAAGTAAAAATTGTTACCCCTGAAGAAGATCAAAAGAAATTAGAAGAAAGCTTAGATTTAGTTGAACTTGTTAAAGAAAAAGAAGAGGGTTCTTTTGACGAAAACGTTGAAAAAGAAAGAGCTAATATCTTCGCTATTTATAAAAAAGCAAGAGTGCAAAATAACATCATCATGGTTATTACTGTTGTGGTGATGATTGCTTCTCTTATCTTTATGACTCAATTCCCAACCTGGGGACCAATTGTTGGAGGGGTTCTTATTGGAGCGGCTTTTATTTTCTTGGTAGTTCACTATATCTTAACGAAGAATTTATTCCCAAACACCACTAAGAAATACATCAAATATTTCATTAAAACTGTTGATGATTATGTGTTTGATATTAAAGGTGTTAGTGAACAAAAGCTTTATGCTGAGAAAAGATATGCATTAAGTGATACTTTGGGTGATAAGGTTTATAAAGATGTTATCGACTGCGCTAGTAGAAATATTGTCTCTTTCAAATATCAAAATAAAGATGTCGAAGTTGGTGAACTTGCTTTATATAAACAAGGAGCGAAAAAATTACAAAAGGCAGTGTTATTCGTTGGTAAATATATGTCCTTAAAAAACGATTTGCATTTTGAAGATCGTTATATCGTTACTATTAAAGGAGAAACGGAAACTGATTTACCAAACGACATTGAAGATTTAGTGGTTCTTTCTGAACAAAATAAATTCGTTATTTATGGAAAAGAAGGCGCTAAATTCGAAAAAGATTTAGGAAAAGAATTAATTGAGAATCTTAAGATTGTTGAATGCACTGGTGCTTTAGTTAACGTTAATATCGTTTTCTGGGCAGAACATACTGCGGTATATCTCTCTTATGATGATTCAATTGTCGCCATTCCTTTTGATAAAAAGATTAACAAAGATAGTTATGTTCAACTTAAGAAGAACATCACTGAATTATTGGAGATTTTAGTGAAATAGTATGGGCTTATTTGGTCATTGGTTAGCGATTCAATGTTATAAACATGACGGTTCCTTACATCGTTGTTGGGATCGTGGTTTAGTGTTGGCTAATAACGATGACTATATTGTAGTGGCTACTAAAAAAGCTAAAGTAGTGGAGAATAATGGACGAAGATGGTTTACAAAAGAACCAGCGGTTACCATTTTCTCAAAGAAAGAATGGTGGAATGTCATCTGTATGTTTAAAGAAGATGGAATTTGCTATTACTGTAATATCGCCTCCCCAGCTTTAGTGAATAATAGAATGATTAAATATATCGATTATGATTTAGATGCAAAACTATTCCCATCAGGAGATATTCGTATTCTTGATGAAAAAGAATATTTAAAGCATAAAAGTATTTATGGTTACACTGACGATTTAGATATTGTCTTAAAATATCAAACAAAAGATATTGTGAAGAGAATGGAAGAACGTAAGTGGCCATTTGAAGATGATAGAATTAAGAAATATTACGATAAATTCTTATTCACATTAAATAAGGACAAATAGAGATGGAACACATTGTTTTTGATATTTTTTCATGCGACCAAATGGAAGAATTTGGACATAAATTAGCTAGTACACTTCCTAATGGAACAGTCATTGCTTTAGTTGGAGATTTAGGAGCGGGTAAGACTACTCTTGTTAGAGGAGTTGCCCGTGCTTTAAATATTAAAGAAGTTGTTCAATCTCCTACCTTTAATATTATGAAAATCTATCTTAAAGGCGATCGTCCTTTAATTCATATTGATGCATATCGTTTAGCGGATATTAACACTGACATTGGATTAGATGAATATATCGGATATGAAACAGGTTTAACAATGATTGAATGGCCTTATTATATTGAAAAATTATTACCAGAAAATACAATCTGGATTGAGATTAAAAACACAGGAGAAACTTCTCGTCACATTGATGTTTCTTGTGCGGATAATAATATTTTGGAGGAGCTTAAATAATGGCGACTTTATTATTAGATTCTTCTAATACTTCTTTATCAGTTGGAATTGAAAATAATGGACTTCTTATTGGGTTTACGTCCTATGAAGCCTGGCAACAGCAAAGCGAATTTATGGTTCCAGAGATTGATAAATTAATGACTAAGTTAAATATCAAAAAAGAAGACTTATCTAAGATTATTTGCTCTATTGGACCAGGAAGTTATACAGGTGTAAGAATTGCTTTAACAATCGCTAAAACGATATCTTTAGCCCTATCGATACCAATTTATCCAGTTTCTTCATTACGAGTGCTTAAAGATAACGATAAACCATCAATATGCGTGATTAATGCGAGAAGTAATCGTTCATATTTTGGAGTATATCAAGGCAAAGAAATTATTGTTGAAGATACGATTAAAACTAACGATGAAGTTAAAGAATATATTAATAAACATCCTGAATATTCTATTTGTGGAGATGCGAGATATTTAGGATATGAGAAAAAAGACACTAATATTTGTGAACAAATGGTGACTCTTCTTCCTTATTTAAATAAAGCGGATAATGATTTATCTGTTAAGCCAATATATATGAAGGATTAATGATGAAATATCTAGATGTTGAATTACGTGATATGACCGTTGAAGATATTCCTTCAGTTTTAGAAATAGAAAACCTTACTTTTCTTCATCCGTACAAAGAAAAAGATTTTATGTATGAAATTAATGAGAATCCTGTTAGTAATGTTTGGGTGATGGAATATACCGCTAAATCGTTAGGCATTAAACAAATCGTTGGGTTTGTTGATTACTGGGTGACTTTTGATAGTGGAACAATTGTTCAAATCGCGGTTCATCCAGATATTCAAAGAAGCGGAATCGGTTCAATGATGATGAAAGAAGTCATTAAAGACGCTTATGTTAAAAAGGTTAGAACTTTAACTCTAGAAGTTAGAGCGAGTAATATAAAAGCTATTTCCTTTTATGAGAAATTTGGGTTTAAGAAAACATTAGTTAAGCCTCAATATTACTCAAATGGGGAAGATGCAATATATATGATTAAGGAGGTAAATGATATAAATGGCTAAGATTCTTGCTATTGAAAGTAGCTGTGATGAAACAGCAGCCTCCGTTATTGATAACGGCAAATTATTAAGTAATATCGTTTCCACTCAAATTGATGTCCATCGTAAATATGGTGGAGTAATGCCTGAAATCGCTTCTAGATTACACGCTGAAAATATTTCAATTGTTATTAAAGAAGCAATGGAAGTGGCTAATACTAAATTTGAGGAATTAGATGCAGTAGCGGTTACTAGAGGACCTGGCTTAATTGGGGCACTTCACGTTGGCTTACAAGCTGCTAAAACAATTTCAATGTTATATAAGATCCCACTTATTCCTGTTCACCATTTAGCAGGACATATATACGCTAATGAATATGTATCAACATTTAAATTCCCAATGTTAGCGGTAGTCGTTAGTGGTGGAAATACTGAACTTGTATTAATGAAAGATCACCTCAATTTTGAAATCATCGCAAAAACTAGGGATGATGCGATTGGGGAATGTTATGACAAAGTTGCTCGTGTGTTAGGGCTCCCTTATCCTGGAGGAATCCCAATTGATAAATTAGCAAAAGAAGGGAAACATACATATAACCTTCCAACCCCATTAAAAGGTGAAAATACCTTAGATCTGTCTTATTCCGGACTTAAAACTAATGTTATTAACCTTGTTCATAATTTGGAACAAAAAGGTGAAAAGGTTAACGTTAGTGATATGTGTAAATCTTTCCAAGATGTCGCGGTTGGATTAGTGATTGATCGCACAATCAAAGCAGTAAAAGAGTATCACGTTAATCAAGTAATTCTTGCTGGAGGTGTATCCGCAAATTCATATCTAAGGGAACAAATGACTCTAGAGATGAATAAGCTTAATGTTGAAATCAATATCCCTCCGATGTGGTGCTGCACGGATAACGCGGCGATGATCGCTAAAGTTAGTGAAAGATTATATGAATTAAAAGTGTTTGCTCCTTTAGATATCTCATGTGATCCTAACTGGGAAATTGATGAATGGAACAAATTCTAAAATCTTTATTAAAAGATATTAGACAATGTTGTTATAATTAGAAACGAGGAAATCGACATGGAATTATTAAATATTACAGATTTTGAACTATATGATATCGTGACTGGCGGCGACGATATTGAAAAAGAAGAATTATTAAAAGCCACAGTTTGTTTACAAGGTTGGGTAAGAACTAACCGAAGTAATGGACAAATTGGTTTTATCGAATTTAATGATGGTACATATTTCAAAAACGTCCAATTAGTGTACTCCAAAGACAATGAAAGTTACGATAAACTTTCTGCTTTTAGAAATGGTTGTTCAATTGAAGTTAAAGGTAAAGTGGTTTTCACTCCAGAAAATAAACAACCATTTGAAATTAATGTTACTGAAGCAACTTTATTAGGGGACTGTTATGAAGATTATCCACTTCAAAAGAAGAGACATAGTTTTGAATTCTTAAGAGAAATCGCTCATATTCGTCCTCGTGGAAATACTTTCCAAGCCGTTTTTAGAGTAAGAAGTGTCCTCTCTTTTGCAATTCATCAATTCTTCCAAGAAAGAGGTTTCTTATATGTTCACACTCCTGAAATTACCACTAATGATGGAGAAGGAGCGGGTAATGTTTTTGATGTCACAACTCATGATACAAAAGATCCTTTCTCTTTCTATGGTAGAAAAGTTAATTTAACTGTTACTGGTCAACTTCATGTTGAACCATTTGCTTTAGCCTTTAGAAATGTCTATACCTTTGGTCCTGTCTTTAGAGCGGAACATTCTAACACAGTTAGACACGCTTCTGAATTCTGGATGGTTGAACCAGAAATGGCCTTTACTGACCTTAACGGCAATATGTCAGTTATTGAAGACTGTGTTAAATATTGCATCTCTTATGTTAAAGAAGCTTGTCCAGAAGAAATGAAATTCTTTAATTCAATGATTGATAATACTCTTTTAGAAAGACTTGATCATGTTTTGAATTCTGATTTTAAGAAGATGACTTACACTGAAGGAATTGAAATCTTAAAGAAAGCCGTTAAAGATGGTGTTAAATTTGAAAATAGCAACATCGAATGGGGCATGGATTTACAATCAGAACACGAAAGATATTTAACTGAAAAAGTGGTTAATGGCCCTCTCTTCTTAATTGATTATCCTCGTGAAATTAAGGCTTTCTATATGAAAGTCAATCCTGATAACAAGACTGTTGCCGCATGTGACTTATTAGTCCCAGCGGTTGGAGAACTTGTTGGTGGTTCTCAAAGAGAAGAAAGATATGATGTTTTAAAAGCCAAGATGGATGAAATGGGCATCACAGAAGGTCTTGAATGGTATTTAGACACCCGCAAATATGGTGGATGTGTCCATTCTGGTTTTGGAATTGGATTTGATCGTTTATTAATGTATGTCACTGGTATGCAAAATATCCGTGATGTTCAACCATATCCAAGAACAAGTAACACAATCAAATATTAATCTTTATGGATTCAAAAGAAGCGTTGCAAATTGAGAAAGACAAAAGAAAAGCAGTTGCGAAATATCGTATCTGCTGGTTTCTTGGTATTTTGGATATCGTTTTAGTGATTTATATCGTTATCCAAATCATTTTATTGATCCAAGGAAAATAATTATTCCTCAGGTTTTGCTTCTTCTTGTTTAATAGCCTCTGTTTGGTTAAAACCATCGAGGCTTTTTTCAAACACTTCTTTGCTTCTCTTATATAGCATGAAGGTTCTGGATAAAAGTGACATTACAGAAATTAAATACCATAATCCACCTCCAAAGAAGCAAGGGCCGGCAATGTAACTTGCCCATGCGTCTCCCACTAAATGAGGGGTATTATCTAAAACGATTTGTTGGAATCTAATTAAATCATAATCAGTTCCAGAGAAGGTGCCTGAAGCTTTCCATGTCCAGAAGATAGTACCAAAACCATTTTGGGTGGAGAAGAAATGATAATTCCAATCATTAGCGATCGAACATCTAATGATGAGCATGATAATTCCAAAGATTATAATCAATAGTGGAATATAAGCTTGTTTAAAGAAATATGCCCAGTTTTTCGCTCTACCATATTTCATTAAAGCTTTTTTATCGGTGATGACTTTATAAACAACAACATCGTGGATTAAAGTATCCATCTTCTTAGCTTGCCATTTCATCACTTTCACTAAGATAAATCCAAGTAAAGCGATTAAAACAAGAATGACAATCACAATTAAAAGAAGGGAGAAGATTAGTCGCTTATCGCTATCGGATAAAGATAACAAAATATTAGGCATCTTCATTACCTCCTTCCTCTTGTTTTTCTACTTCACTTTCATCTTTTGAAGGGGTTTCTTGTATGCTTTCTTCTACTTTTTCCTCTTTATCAGCGGTTTTAAAAGGGAAGTTATAATCGTTTTGATAGATTGGAGAAAGGAATGGATCTTGTTCTTCTTGAGGTGCTTCCATTAAGTCTTCGCTAGGTTGAACTGTTCTGCTTTCAACGATTCTTTTAACTTCAATGTCTTCAGGAAGGTCTGAGAAAAGAGTCCTTCCAGTAAAGAAGAGATAAATGAGTTTACCGAATTGGAAAATAAAAACAGCAACCCCAAAAACGGCATATATTGCAATCGCGATAATAATACCTGGGAAGGCTAAGAAATATAAAACTCCACGAGCTAAACTTTTAAAAATATTTCCCATCTCAATTATTTATTCTATCTTTTTGCCTTTATCTTTAAAACAATAATTCAACAAAATGTCGATTATTGTTATTAGGGCAAAGAATATATTTAATAGGACCAACTGATTTGGGGTAACGATATATTGATATAAAAATGCGAAAGTAAAGACGAATATTATTACTGAGGCAACTAGAAGGATATACACCCACATTCTCCTAGACAAAATGAGATTAATGAATTGATAAGTAATAACCGTTAATGACATTAAGACAAATAGGATTGTCCAAGAGGGGAAAGTGTAATAAGAAATCATTGATAATATCCCAAAGATAATTGTCGGAATATATAGTAACCATTTATTTTTAAATTCTAGGTTAACTTCTAATCCGATTCGATTAACTTCATATTTCACTAATATATATGTAAGAGAAACTTGAATTTGGGCGATTATATAGGTAAATATTAGAGTTAATGCTGGTTTATACGCAAATTCAGTAAGACCGAATAACTTATATAAAGATTCATAAAAATTAACTTGGATAATGAATTTATCTAAAATATAGAAGGTTAAATATGTTAGTCCAAATTGTACTATTGAAATAGCTACTAAAATGAGGATGGCAGGTACTTTCTTTTCAATTAATAAACCAAATAATATTCCAGTAATAAGAGCAGGCAAAACATAGATAAATGTGTCATATATTCCAAAGCCTAAATTTACTGAAAAACATAATAAGAATGTGACTATGAAATATAGTGGTAGATAGCTCTTCTTACATAGGATAGTGACGATCACACTAGTAAGAGGAAGAACGAACACTAAGATTAAGAATAAAATTGGTAAAAAGTTAGAGATAGTAACAAACAAAACATTGATCGCTGACATGATTGCGATATAGGCAATATTTTTGATAGGAGTCTCTCTCTTTTTTACTAAATTCACAACTCAATTATAAAAAAATATAAATAATTTTCAAAAAATTTAAAAAATCCACCTATATATAAAGTGAGGAGGTATTTTTATGAAAAAGCTATTTTTAGTCTTCTTATCTTTATTATTTATAGGTTGTACAAATAGCAAAAGTAGTGCTTCGATTCCTGAACTTGATTATTCAATTGTGAAGACTCATATTAATTGGATTGATATCTTTAATCAGCAGGAAGTCGATTATTTTGTCTATTTTTATTCAACAACATGCGCTCATTGTCGAAATATTAAGCAAGAGATGTTGAACTATTATCTATCTGAAAAATCCTATCTATATTTTCTCTGTATGGATAAGATTGATGATCGATACAAACAACCTTATGACATTACCGGGATATGCGATAGTAATAAGCTATATATTTTTGGGACTCCATTTCTAATTGAGGTCAAAAATTATAAAGTATATCAATATTACGCTGGTGAAAAATCGATTCTAGAATTTATCAGAAAATAATGTATTCAATTAATTGAATGAGTTAATGAATTATGTTAGTATATTGCTATGCAATATTTTGACTTTGTGAAATCATTAAATGAAAGACAACTCGAGGCGGTTGAATCTAACGCCCAATATACGAGAGTTATCGCTGGAGCGGGAAGTGGAAAAACCCGTGTTTTAACTTATCGTATTTCTTATTTGATTTCTCAAAGACAAGTTAGGCCATGGAAAATTTTAGCGATTACTTTTACAAATAAAGTCGCTAATGAGATGAAAAATCGAGTGATTAAAATTGTTCCTGAAGCAGAAAAAGATTTAACAATTAAAACATTCCATTCTTTTGCCGCTTATTTCCTTAGACAAGAAATCGATGTTTTATCTTATCCAAGAAACTTCACGATTTTAGATGAAGAAGATCAATTAAAAATTATTAAAGATATCGCTAGTGAGCTAGGTTATAAAAAAAGTGATCCAATAGTAAAAAAAGCAGTTAATTATATCGGTGGAGCAAAATTAAAAGAGAAATATCCTGAAGATATCAAAGTGGATTTTGAAAGATTTGAAGGTGAAAAGACTTGCTTAGAAATATATGAGTTATATGAAGAAACTAAAAATAGACAATATGCTTTAGATTTCGATGACTTACTTCTTAAAACTAATTACATCTTAACTACTTATCCTTCTATAAGAGCAAAGTGGCAAGAAAGAATTGATCATATTTTAATTGATGAGTTCCAGGACACTAATGATACGGAGGATAAAATGATTAGACTTCTTATGAAGCCATCGACTTCTTTATATGTTGTTGGAGATCCTGATCAAACTATTTATACATGGAGAGGCGCTAATCAAGGAATTATCCTAGATTTGGATAAGAAGTTTAGTGGTGTTAAGACTATTATTCTTGATCGTAACTACCGTAGTACTCAAAATATCTTAAATTCTGCAAATAAGTTAATTGCGTATAACAAACTTAGAGTTCCTAAAGATTTA
This sequence comes from Caryophanales bacterium UBA2753, assembly GCA_002353275.1. GTDB lineage: Bacteria > Bacillota_I > Bacilli_A > RFN20 > CAG-826 > UBA2450. The sequence continues at coordinate 38,012 of DEJH01000029.1, forward strand.
TATACTGATAATCTTAAAGGCCACGAAATCGTGGTGAAATGCGCTGATTCATCATTAGGAGAAGCAGAATATGTTGCTCGAGAAATTAAAATGCTTCACGAAGTTCAACATTATAAGCTTTCTGATATTGTCCTTCTTTATCGTAGTAACTATATCACTCTTGAATTTGAAAAAGCCTTAATGGCAAAACAAATCCCATATGTTATTTATGGAGGAATGAAGTTCTATCAAAGAGCAGAAATCAAAGACGTTTTAGCGTACTTCCGACTTATTAATAACAAAAAAGACGATGTTTCTTTTGAAAGAATTATTAATATTCCTAGACGTGGAATTGGAGATACAACCGTTTCATTAATTAAAAGATGCGCTTTAGAGCATAATCAATCTATTTATGAATATTTATTAGAAGAATATGCATTAGATGAATGCTCTAGAAAAGCCGTTAATACTTTAAGAAGTTTAATAGTAAGAATCGATCACACTAGAAATGAAATTGAAGAAGACAGTGAAACCTTCTCTAAATTATTAGAAGACTTAATTAAAGATATTGGTTATTACGAATATCTCCTCTCTGATGAAAGTGGAGAAGATCGATTAGAAAACGTGAAGTCTTTATTTGAAGATTTAAGACATTTCTTGAAGAGTAATCCAAACGCTACATTTGATGAATATCTCCAAAATGTTGCTTTAGTCTCCGCTCAAGATGATATGACCGAAGGAGAGAAAGTTACATTGATGACAGTTCATACCGCTAAAGGATTAGAATTTCCTGTCGTCTTTGTTGTTAAACTTAATCAAGGTGTCTTCCCTTCTAATAGAGCCCTTCAAGAAGGAGGATACGCTGCTATTGAAGAAGAAAGAAGATTAGCTTATGTCGCCTTTACTAGAGCAAAAGAAAGATTATATCTAACTTTCTCACATGGCTTTAGCTATGTTGTCAAATCAGAATTAAGCGAATCACAATTCATCAAAGAAAGTGGCAATTCATATCTCGAAAGAACTTCTTCTTATTCTGGTTATGGAAGACCTCAACAAAATAATACACAAAGAAATAAATATAAATATAGTTACGAATCATTTGATATTAATAAAAACGATGTCAAATTCAATGATTCTCCTTATCAAGATGACTTTTCTCAAGTTAATGATTCAATCGATTGGAAAGTTGGAGATATTTGTATTCATGAAAAATTTGGAAGAGGAGTTGTCACCGCTTTAGATGGGGATGGAATTATTATTGTCAATTTTGATAATCACGGAGAAAAAACACTTCTCGGAAATCATAAAATGATTAGCAAAGGAAAGAAATAATTATGGATGCGAAAAGTAGAATTGAAGAAATCACTAAGTTACTAGAAAGATATAATTACGAATATTATGTCTTAGATAATCCAAGTGTTGCGGATGCGGAATATGACCGTTTGATGCAAGAACTTATCTCTTTGGAAACTCAATATCCAGAACTAAAGAGTCCGTTATCTCCATCTCAAAGAGTGGGTGGAATGGTTCAAGACGAATTCAAAAAGATCACCCATAAAAGAAATATGCTCTCTCTTGCTAACGCTTTTAATGATGAAGACTTAAGAGATTTTGATAAAAAGATTAGAGACGTTTTAGGTGTTGATAAAGTGAGATATATGGCTGAAATGAAAATTGATGGCCTAGGAATCTCATTAGTGTATCGTCGTAATTTAGTGTACGCTGCCACCAGAGGAGACGGGACTATTGGAGAAGATGTTACTAGTAACGTTATCACTATTAAATCTATTCCTTCTCATATCAATGAAGATGAAGAGTTGGAAATACGTGGTGAAGTCTTCATGCCTAAAAAATCATTAGAAAGATTAAATAAAGAAAAAGAAAAAGCGGGCGAACCACTTTTTGCTAACGCAAGAAACGCTGCTGCTGGAAGTATTCGCCAATTAGATAGTTCAATTGCCGCATCAAGAGGCTTAGATGCCTATTGGTATTATTTTGTTAACGCAAAAGATTTTGGGATTAGATATCATTCAGATGCATTAAAGAAAGCCGATGAATTAGGATTTAAGACTAATCCAGAAAGAAGAATATGTAACGGAATTGATGAAGTGATTGATTATATCGCTGAATATACCGAAAAACGTCCTTCTTTAGCCTATGATATCGATGGAATCGTTATTAAAGTTGATGATATGGATGTTTATGACAAACTCGGTTATACATCTAAAACTCCTAGATGGGCAATCGCTTATAAATTCCCACCTGAAGAAGTTGTGACTAAACTCACTGATATTATTTATACAGTTGGTAGAACTGGAAAGATTACCCCTAATGCAGTTTTAGAGCCTGTTAGAGTTGCTGGCTCATTAGTCCAAAGAGCCACTCTTCATAATGAAGATTTCATCAAAGATAAAGATTTAAAGATTAGTGATTATGTTGTTATAAGAAAAGCAGGAGATGTGATTCCTGAAGTCGTGAGAGTGGTCAAAGAAAGAAGAGGAAATGATGTCAAGGAATATAAGATGATTGATGTCTGTCCTGTTTGTGGAGAACCTTTAACAAGAGTAGACGCAATGCATTATTGCACTAATCCTTATTGTGACGCTAAACGTATTGAAGGTATTATTCATTTCTCAAGTAGAGATGCGATGGATATTGAAGGACTTGGTGAAAAAGTTGCCGAACAATTCTTTAACCAAGGTTTCATTAGATCAATTAAAGACATTTATGATTTAAGCCAATATCGTGATGAGATTATTGCTCTAGACGGTTGGAAAGAGAAATCGATCGATAACCTTTTAGCCGCGATTGAAAAGAGTAAAGAAAACTCATTAGAAAAAGTCTTATTCGGATTGGGGATAAAAGAAGTTGGAGAAAAGATGGCGAAAACTCTTTCTCGTATTTATGGAAATATCGATGAGTTAGGAACTGCCACTGAAGAAGAATTATTAGAAATCCCTGATTGTGGACCAGTGTTAACTAAATCATTAGTGAAATGGTTCTCTAATGAGAAAAACATTCAATTAATTAATGACTTAAAAGAAAGAGGAGTGAATTTCAAATATTTAGGAAGCACTTCTAAAGCTGCAAATTCATATTTCTCAGGTAAAACAGTTGTATTAACTGGAACATTATCTACTATGGGAAGAAAAGAAGCCACTAATTTATTAGAAGATGTTGGAGCGAAAGTTACTGGATCAGTATCTAAAGCCACTGACTGCGTAATCGCAGGAAGTGAAGCGGGAAGTAAATTAGATAAAGCCCAGGCTCTTGGCATTCAAGTATTAAATGAGGACGAATTCCTTTCATTAATAAAGTAAATTAAATTTATTTAACTGAAATATTATGATAAAGTAGTGAACTAGTATGAAAAATATTAATAAAGAAACCTTAAAAATGGCCGCAAACAAATTAATGTTTGATATGTCAGAAGAACAATATAATCACCTCTTAAATGAATTTGATGTGATTGTTTCACAAATGAATTTAATTGGAAAAATTGAAGGAGTAGATAACGCGACTCCGATGACTTTTCCTTTTGATGTCACTTCTACTAAATTAAGAGAAGATGTCGCTACTACTCCATTAGATAGAGATGTAGCGCTTAGAAATGCAAAAGATGTTGTCGATGGACAAATTAGACTTCCAAGGGTGGTGAAATAATATGGAATATATGAATAAATCACTTACCCAAATCCATAACGCTTTAATTAAAGGAGAAGTTACTCCTCTTGAGTTAGTTAAAGAAGCTATTGAAAAAGCTAAGAAAGACGATAATAACGCTTTTGAATATATTTGTGAAAAAGAAGCGTTAGAAGCGGTTAAAAAATTAGATGAATCAAATAAAGATTCACTTCTTTGGGGAGTGCCAGTTGTTATTAAAGACAATTACTCCACTAAAGATATTCCAACTACCGCTAGTAGTAATATTTTAAATGGATATGTTCCTGTTTTTTCTGCTGAAGCAGTAATTAGATTAGAAAAAGCAGGTGCAATTGTGATTGCTAAAACCACTATGGATGAACTTGCTATGGGTGGTAGTGGCACTACGGGTCACTTAGGAGTGACATATAACCCTTGGGATAAAAGCAAAACTAGAATTGTTGGTGGTTCAAGTTGTGGAAGCGCGGCCGCCATGGCTAGTGGTATCGTTCCAATTGCCTTAGGTAGTGATACTGGTGACTCAGTGAGAAAACCAGCGAGTTACGCTGCTCTTGTTGGCTTTAAACCAACTTGGGGAAGAATTTCTCGTTTTGGTTTATTCCCATTTGCTACTTCACTTGATCACGTTGGATATTTCTCAAGAAATGTATATGATTCTGCTTATTTACTTAATGTTTTAGCGGGTCATGATGATAAAGATTTCTCATCTTCATTTAAAGAAGTTAATGACTACACTTCTAAGATTAATGAAGGAGTAATAAATAAAAGAATCGCAGTAATTAAAGGAATCATTGATTCAATCAAAGACAAGACGGTTCTCGCTTCTTTTGATGAATCTATTAACTATTTAAAGAAACAAGGCGCTACTGTTGATGTCGTTGAAATTGATATTAATTTATTAAAGTCGATCTTCCCAACTTATGTCATCATTAGCTGCGCAGAGGCAACTAGTAATAATGCGAATTTAGATGGCATTAAATTTGGTAATCGAATAGAAGGCGAATCATTTGAAGAAGTGATGATGAATACCAGAACTAATGGTTTCTCTCCTTTAATTAAAAGAAGATTTGTTATTGGTTCATTCTCACTTATGAGAGAAAACCAAGATGAATTATTTGTGAGAGCCCAAAAATGTCGAAGAATGATTGTCGATGCTTTTAATAAGGTGTTTGAAAAATATGATGCGATATATTGTCCTGCTTCTCCTTCAATTGCTCCTTTAATTAAAGGAAGTAGTGACACTTTATCTGATGAATATTTAATCGCTGATAACTATATGGCTTTTGGCAATATGGGAGGATATCCTTCTATCACTTTACCAATCGGATTTGAAAATAATATGCCTTTTGGAGCGAATTTAACTTGTAAACCTTTTGATGAAGCTAATCTTTTCTCTATTGCTAATGAGATTGAAAAAGGGACTGGATTAAAAGATTTAGTAGCTAAGGAGGGTAGATAATATGGAATTTGAAGCTGTAATCGGACTTGAAATCCACGTTGAGATGAAAACCAAATCAAAAATGTTTTCTTCTGCTCCTGTTACTTTTGGCAGTGATCCAAATACTCAAATTAACCCAATTGATATGGCTTTCCCAGGTACTTTACCTCAAGTTAATAAACAAGCTGTTATCAATGCGATTAGAGTGTCTCACGCTTTAAATATGAAGATTGATAACCTTGTGGTATTTGAAAGAAAGAATTATTTCTATTCTGATTTACCTAAAGGATATCAAATCACTCAACAATTTAGACCAATTGGTAGTGATGGTTATTTAACCATTCAAACTTCTCAAGGCGAAAAGAGAATTGGAATCGAAAGACTCCATATGGAAGAAGATACATGTAAACAGCTCCATTCATGGGACTTCTCTTTACTTGACTATAATAGAGCGGGTATCCCACTTATTGAAATCGTTTCTCTTCCAGAGATGAGAAGTGGAGAAGAAGCCGCTAAATATGTCGAAAAGATTCGTTCAATTGTTACTTTCTTAGATGTGAGTGACGGTAAGATGGAAGAAGGATCTTTAAGATGTGACGTCAATATCTCTTTAAGAGAAAAAGGCAGCACTAAATTTGGCACTAAAGTTGAGATTAAAAACCTTAACTCTATCAATAACATTCAAAAAGCGATTGATTTTGAAATCTCTCGTCAATCAATCATCTTAGAGTTCGGTGGACATATCGAACAAGAGACCAGAAGATTTGATGAAGGTAGTAAAGAAACAGTCTTAATGCGTGTTAAAACTGATGCGGTTGATTATAAATATTTCACCGATCCAAATATCGCTCCAATTAAGCTAAGTAAAGAATTCATTGAAGAAGCGATTAAATCTTCTCCTGAACTTGCCGAAAGTAAGCTCAAAAGATATAAAGAACTCGGCTTAAATGAATATGACTCTTCTTTATTAATCGCTGATAAAGATATCTCTAATTATTTTGATAGCGGACTTAAAAGTGGATGTTCCGCAAAATTACTCGCTAACTGGGTAATTGGAGATGTTCAATCTTGTTTAAATAAAGATGGAGAAAGTATTAAAGCATTCCCTGTTAGTGCTCTTTCATTAGGAAAACTTATCCTTTTAGTGGAGAAAAACGAAGTTAGTAATAAACAAGCTCGTGAAGTATTCGCAAAGATGATTGAAACGGGAAAAGAGGCTAATGAACTCGTTAAAGAGATGGGATTAAGCCAAGTTAGTGATACTGGTGAATTGCTTTCAATCATTAAAGAAGTGATTGATGCGAATCCACAATCAGTTATTGACTATAAAGCTGGTAAAGATAGAGCGATTGGTTTTATCGTTGGTCAAGTGATGAAAAAGACACAAGGAAAAGCAAATCCTGCTTTAGCAAATAAACTTATTTTAGAAGAAATTAATAGGAGATAATCGTCATGGCAATTTTAGTTACTGGTGGAACCGGATATATTGGCAGTCACACTGTCGTTGAATTATTAAATAATGGATACGATGTTGTGATTGTGGATAATTATGTTAATTCTAAACCAGAAGTATTAAATCGTATTGAAAAGATCACAGGTAAAAGACCAAGATTTTATGAAATCGATGTTTGTAACGAAAACAAAATGAGAGAACTTTTCAAAAAAGAAAAGATCACTGACATCATTCATTTTGCTGGTTTAAAAAGTGTAGGTGAATCTACTCAAAAACCAGGATTATATATTAGAAATAACATTGGTTCCTCAATCGTTTTACTTAACTTAATGAGCGAATTCGACGTAAGAAACCTTGTATTTTCATCTTCTGCAACTGTTTATGGTGTTCCTACTCATGTCCCTTTAAAAGAAGATGATCCAATTGGAGGATGCACTAATCCATATGGACAAACAAAACTCGAAATTGAATATATGCTTAATGACTATTGTCAAAACCATAAAGAAGCAAATGTTGCGATTTTAAGATATTTCAACCCTATTGGAGCGCACTCTTCTGGTTTGATTGGAGAGGACCCTCAAGGTATTCCAAATAACTTAATGCCATACATCACTCAAGTTGCAGTTGGAAAAAGACCATTTTTAAATGTTTTTGGTAATGACTATAAAACACATGATGGAACTGGTGTAAGAGATTATATCCATGTAGTTGATCTCGCTAAAGGACATTTAGCGGCCCTAAAGAAACTAGAAAGTAAACCAGGCTTAGTTATATATAACTTAGGCACTGGAATTGGTACTTCTGTATTAGATTTAGTGAAAGCATTTGAAAAAGCTAATAACTTAACTATTAAATACAAAATTAAAGATCGTCGTCCAGGAGACGTTGATGAAAATTACGCGGATGCCTCAAAAGCTTATCGTGAAATGGGTTGGAAAACCGAACTAGATATCGTTGATGCTTGTCGCGATAGCTGGAACTGGCAAAAAAATAACCCAAAAGGATACGATAAATAATTCGTTTCCTATCTATGCGCCTATAGCTCAGCTGGACAGAGCATCTCCCTCCTAAGGAGAGGGTCGGACGTTCGAATCGTCTTAGGCGCGCCAAAATTAGTTAATTATGACTGAGTCATATTTTATGATTACTTTTCTTTTAAATGGAAGACTTCAGTTAATTGAAGTTCCTTTAACTGATGCCGGACATCCAAATTCCATTCCTAAAAGTTTAATTATTAGTAGACTTAGATACCCTTACAAACAATATAGTCCATACGAAATTAATGCCGCTGGCGTTGTTTTATCAAAATTTCCTAGTGCTAAAGACATTGAGCTTGAGTTCGTCAGTGGAGGCGAAGATAAGAAGCAGCCAGACACAGGCATAATGGGTCTTATTTTTATTGGCGTTATCCTTGCCTTAATTTTTGCACCAATTATTATCCTTTTAGGAATGCATCAAAAATTCTTACTGAAGGGCATTTATAAGAAGAGTTACAAGCATCCTAAATTTTTAAAACTAAGAAAATTGTATGCGATATTTGGTTTTACATATTTTGGTTTAGGAATAGTGACGTTTATTGTTTTTATTAT
>DEJH01000087.1 GCA_002353275.1 Caryophanales bacterium UBA2753
ACTTTTGTTCTTGATGATTCTAATTCTATTTTTATTTTATAAAAAGTGTTGTTATAAATTGTAAGTTAAGGTAAACTATCAAAAGTCTACATTTATAGAACTTTCGGGAGGTTTTATTTATGAGAGCTAAAAGAAAATTATTTTTAACTACCGCATTTGCTGCGCTTTTGGGCGTTGGTGCATTTGCTGGTGTTGCATCTACTAAAGAAGCTTCTAAAGTTTCTGTTGTTGAAGCTGCTTCTGTATCAAAAACTAGAATTGTATTGGAATTAGAAGATCAATGTTGGTCAACTAGTGATGGCCGCAATCCTACTTTACGTATCTGGGATATCTCAGTTGATGCTTCAATGGAATATTCAAGCGATGTTTCTGCAGAACTCAATGCTGCCAGTGCAATTAACGATTTTGAAGCTGGAGCTACAAAACGAGTTATTAATGACGATGGATCGATTGACACCGGATTAACTTGGATAAAAGAAGAGAATAGCAAGCGTTATTGGAAAGTTCAACTTCCTTGGTATATCACTGGATTTACTTTTAAATTATATTGCGGAAGTTATTGGGCTGGTGGTGAAAATACCGTTACAAAACATGGTAGCCATATGCTTTATAACTATGGTTCGTGGAATAGTTGGAATACTTCTTTAGTTCAAGATACTAGTTCCTTGTCAAATACTTATAATGTTACTAATTATACAATTACTGCTGCTTCTAGCGGTGGAGTATCTGGCGACGGGCATACCGCTCAAGTAAAAGGAAACGGCGGCAGTTATGCAACCTCTGGAAACTATTTTCCACGTCAGAAGATTTCATTAAAAGCTACTGCAGGTACTTATTCTTCATTTGATCATTGGAGTTCTGGCAAAAGTACTTCATCTGCTACAACATATGATTATGTTGGAACAGCTGCAAAGACTTATACCGCAACTTTTGCTGACACAAGATCTAAGTTTACAGTCACTTTCAAGGATGAAGATGGAACCACTTTAGAAACAAAGAGCAATGTTTATCAAGGATCTTCGGTTTCTCCAACAAGTACACCAACTAAACCAGATGAAGGTGGCAAACAATACACTTTTGATAAATGGAGAGATGCCCAAGGAAATGATAAAACATCTGCTTTAGCAAATGTTCAATCCGATTTAACTGTTTTTGCTTCATATACCACGTCCTATAAGTCTGGTAGATATGTAGTAGGTAAATTTGGGGATTGTGATTGGGGTGTTGAAGGTGCTGCATGGTTGCCATCTACTGGTTCTCAATATGAGGGACAAGTTCAATTAGAATTTGGTGATGTGTTTAAAATTGCATACTATGATGGTTCCGATTTAAGTTCTTATTTTGGATATTCTTGGATATTAGAATCTTGTGGCGCATATCACTACTTTAGTGGTGATGGTGATAGTGATATTACTTGTTATGCTCGCGGAACATATAATATCTATTTTACAGATAGTGAATACGCATCTGGTAAAAAAATCTCGATTGAGTTGCAAGGATCTTTGAATGCAGAGCATTTAGCGGCCAAATTAATGGGTATGGGTGAAAATCCTGGTCACTGTGGTGATAATGATAGATTTCCTGCAATGAAAGCTGTTTATCTTGGGTTATCTTCAGCAGAGCAAACTACATTCCAAGGATATGTTTCTTCTGAAACTGCACAATTTAAAAATGCTTATGATAGATATACAGCTTGGGCGAGAGCATTAGGCGAAAACCCATGGGCTGAAGGAAAGGTTTCTTCTGCAATTGCTTTATTTGGAGAGGCATCTAAAACAACTGGAACTGTAATTATAGTTATTGCCATTTCTGCTGTTTCTTTAGCAGCTATTGGCGGATATTTCCTCTTCCGTAAAAAGAAAGAAAACTAATTATTTAATATAATTAAATAAGCGGTCCATTTGGATCGCTTTTAATTTTAAAAATATTTTTAATATAATTTTATGTTATCTATATATAGATAAAGTTCTTTTGTATTCCTATTGACTATTTTAAAAAAAGGACTAGAATAATGTTCTTCATTGGTAATACCTCTCGTCCTAAGCACGACGATAAACTACTGAAAGAGAGGTAATACAAATGAAATACTATACCCTTGAAGCGATTGTTCAGGGAAGACCTGTTAAACTTAAGAGGTCAATGTTCGCCTCTAGAACCGAAGCTATTAACTATATGTTTGATTACTATGAGGAACATTATCTCTATAATTTACAAGTCAATGATGAATATTCAGTGAACGATAATAAACATTCCATTGAATATTACTGTAACTTCAACAACCGTTTCATTATCACTCGTAATTAATATATAGCAAGTGATTACTATAACTTGGCAGTTCTATATGGACTGCCTTTTCTTGTATGACGGGCATGTCATATATCTACGGTTAAAGTCCGAAGGGAGGTATTTGCCGACCAACCCGATAGCGATTCCCAAAGTGCCTCTAGGTAACTATGCATGAAAAGAAGGGATAGCGAAATCGTGGCCTAACGAATAGAAACCTAATATCAAGGCGAATTAAGCGGACAAGTTGACAAGAAGCAACAAAGTCCAAAAGGCAAACGTAAACTTAAATCGTAAATTAGGTAGGTAAACGAGGAAAGATGTATAACTTATCCCGTGAGGTCCTATAGAGGAGAAATCCTAGAAAAGCGAACTATAGGAAGTCAGCAGAGGTCATAGTACTCAATAGAGGAAGGACCAAACAATTTATATCGCTTTAACAAATGTATGTTCTAAGATGTATCCGACAGGAAAATGTATGAGCGTATCTCAAAGAATATCCAACACGTAGGAATTAAATCTTAGAAGCGGAAAGGAGAAGAAGCGGAAAGTATGTCTAAATTACTAGACTCGATATTATCCGATAGCAACATTGCCCTAGCTACTAAACAAGTAAAAGCAAACAAAGGTAGCGGGGGCATTGATAACATTACTATAGAGCAAATTGATGAGTATATGTTAAATAATTGGAATAATATCAAAAAGCAAATCCAAGAAAGAGCGTACAAACCCTCACCCGTTAGAAGAGTGGAAATTCCTAAACCTAATGGAGGGGTGCGTAATCTTGGTATCCCAACTATTGTCGATAGAATTATCGAACAAGCAATTACTCAAATACTAAGTCCAATATGCGAACCATATTTTAGTGATTATTCATATGGATTTAGACCAAATCGAAGTTGCGAACAAGCAATAATGAGACTATTAGACTTGTTCAATGACGGGTTTATATGGGTGGTTGATATTGATTTAGAGAAGTTCTTCGATAATGTCCCTCAAGATAGACTTATGTCTTTAGTGCATAACATGATTAACGATGGAGATACGGAATCCCTTATTAGAAAATATCTTCAAGCGGGTGTTATGATTAACGGACAAATTGAAAAGTCAAATCTTGGTACACCTCAAGGAGGTAACTTATCTCCTTTATTAAGTAACATAATGCTTAATGAACTAGATAAAGAATTAGAATCTAGAAATCTTAACTTTGTTAGATATGCGGATGACTGCGTTATCGTAGTCAAATCTCATGCAAGCGCGAACCGAGTTATCCATTCCATAACTTCATGGATAGAAAGAAAGTTAGGATTAAAAGTTAATATGACAAAAACTCATATAACTACACCTAATAAACTTAAATATCTTGGTTTTGGGTTTTGGAAAGATAATAGTGACCAATACAAAGCAAGACCACATGAAGATTCTATTCAAAAGTTTAAAAGAGCATTAAAGAAATTATGCGAAAGAAAATGGAGTGTTGACCTCGCCTATCGAATAAAGAAACTAAACGAAGTAATAAGAGGGTGGATTAACTATTTTGCTTTAGGATTTATGAGAAGAAGTCTAGAAAAAGAAATAGACCCACATCTTAGGACAATGCTTAGAATTGTTATTTGGAAGCAGTGGAAGAAACCAAGCAAAAGGGAATGGGGATTAAAGAAACTTGGTATTGATAAGGACTTAGCAAGGCAAACGGCATATATGGGTAATCATTATATGTGGATTGTAACTAAGACTTGTGTATCCAGAGCAATTTCAAAAGAAAAACTGACCAAAAAGGGATTAGTCAGTTGTCTAGATTATTACTTACAAAGACATGCTTTAAAAGTAAGTTGAACCGCGTAATGCCGAACGGCACGTTACGTGGTGTGAGAGGGAGAGGAAATTGTTTAATTTTCCTCCCTACTCGATTGGTTATAATAAGGATATATTGACAATTCACTCGCGATGGTTTACTTTAATGATGTGGTTGTGGCCTTAACCCCTTGGGCTAGGGCCTTTAATTATGCTGGCGAGCAGACACAATAGGAACAGAATTAGTAATGTTTCCATACGTCATTCCTCCATTCACATTCCTTCTAAGCAGTTTTCACTACCGAAGATATAGAAGCAAGACCAACAAAGAACATTCTCTTCAGTAAGCTACTCACTTACCTAATATAAGTTGATTTAGACAATTTCCCATCTTTACCAACTGTCTTAAAGCAAGCATTATCTGGAAGTTGTTTTAATGTAGTTTCTCCAGAGAAGCTTTTACTTACTTATTTGCTTTTAGCTTTATGTTTTTTTGCTTTTAACTTAGACATTATTTATTAGCCTCCCACAAAGTTCTTTTTTGCTTTTTAGTTAACAATTTATCCATATTAGTTTGTGACATAACACAAGTTAGATGATATTTAGCTTCTTGCTTTGTTTTCGCGCTTTTTCTTAAACGCATATGTGCTTTGTTACTTCTTTTTACTTTTTTTTGCATGAATTTCTCCTTTGATATTGACTTGCCTATATTTTTTTGATTTAATAACACTCGATGATGCCTGGGCGCTAATGCGTTGACTAGCTGAACGACCACGTTGATGGTAACGTAGCTTTGCATCATTTTTTCTTTTTGCAGCTTGTTCTCTTCGCTTTCTATCTATTTCAATATTCCTTCTGCGTTCTTCTAGAAAAGAATCTACTTTCTTTTCGTCCGATTCTATCAAGTCGTAATTTTTATAGATAGATTGCCTTGACCAAATAGGATCCTTACGTAAATATCTTCTAAAATAAGATTCTTTTTTCTTTTTACCTTCTCTCCATTTTGGATTAGGATTTAAATCAAATTTTGTATATTTATCTTTTTTTGTAGGAGATGAAGTGACTTCAATGTTTTCCCACTTGTTATCTTTTATACCTAAATCAATACTTGGATGCTCTTCATCTTTTGGTCCCTTTGTTAAACTGTTTCCGCGAAATTTATATTTGCCCATTAATCGTGCCTTCCTACCCAGTTCTCTGTATTTGGTTCTAAATCGATATCGTCAAGTTCATCAAATCCATCAGCTTGCTTCTTTTCCTCTTCTCCAGATATCCTTTTAAGCTTCTCTTCTCTTTTATGCCATTTATCGAGAATGACGCTGGCTAAGAATTTGGAATAATGCTTAACGTTGTTGTCATCAATGAAGAAGTGATATTTAACAAGATTCTCTAAATATTGATTACC
>DEJH01000082.1 GCA_002353275.1 Caryophanales bacterium UBA2753
AATTTTAAAAAAAATTAAAAATTCTACCTATTTATATAGTGAGGGGACAATTTCCTCTCGAAAGGAGAATTTATGTTTTTTATATCTCAAGTTGGCGAGCAAGATTGCGCCTTTGCTTGCCTCAAAATGATGCTAGCGAACTTTCATCATGACAAGAACTACCTTTTTCTTCCTTGTGAGAATAAGAGTTATAGTTTTCTCGACCTTGCAAATATTGCAAGCGAGTATAACACGACTCTATTAGGAATTAAAATTGGCAGCGCGGAAGAGTTAATTCACTCTAACAATTTCCCTTTTATCGCAACTCTAAATCGAAAAAAGGGAGCTAAACATAGCGTTCTAGTTTTAAAAGTGACTAGAAAATATGTTATTTATTTCGATCCTGCAATTGGAAAAAGAAAAGTAGCGATTGAAATGTTCCTCGAAGATTGGACCAATAAGGCATTAGTTATGAAAGAATACACTAAAACTAAATGCCCTAAGGATTTCACTGATTTTGTCTCAAAAAGAGATAAAATCTCTCTCCCAATTATTCAAATCATTAGTGGTCTATCTTTAATCGTGGGAACTTATTTTTTGGATAAGCAATCTCTATTCTTCATTCCGATTATTTTTATCACAATCTTCTTAATCTCTGAATTACTGTTCAGATATTCCTTAGTTGGAGCGATGAGGAGAATGGATGACAATATCTACAATTTCAAATTGCGGGATGGGGTTAATTATTGGCAAATTTATAAGGACATTGAAAAATATCGGGTCAACGCCTTATCAATGACACCTAATTTTATTAACTCATGTCTAATCGTTACTTTTGTCTCAATCGTCTTTGTAATGAATTCAGCTTATAACGCGATTTATATTTTATTGGCTTTCCTTTTATCTATCGTTGAAGCTTTCGTCTATAATCCATATTTCAAAGATAAGAGTATTGAAGTGGAGGAGAAAGAAAACGAAATCATGGAAGTGGAAAACGATTTTCAATTCAAGGCTAAGAGTAACGAGATTCATTCAGAAGCTTATCAGCTCGCTTTAAATAAAAATGTCTATTTCTACATCGAAATCGCAGTTTTATTATTCACTATAGTGGTAACGATGATTCTCACTAAGAACATCAATATCACTTATGTTGTTTTCTTCCTTTGTATTAGTCTATTTGTTAAAAACAATGTCACAAAAATGCTCGAATATTCTCTCGAGAGTGAACAAACCGACTATTTAAGGGCTAAACTCATCAATTCATTAGAAGATGATGTAAACATTTCGTAGATTATCAAATCTTATCTATGATAAACTAATAAAGATGGAACTCGATTTTAATTCAAAATTTGAAGAATTTAATTGTTACGAAGACGAATATCTCTCCCTAATGGATATCACACTTAAAGAATTAAATATTAAATGTGATCCAATCGTCTCTGTCACTTTAGTTGATAATCGATACATCCATAAAATTAACAAGAAATATCGCGGCATTGATCGACCTACCGATGTGATTAGTTTCGCCTTTCTCGATGATGGACATCAATATGATAAAGTTCTTCATAAGGAGGGAATGGTGGCGTTAGGAGATATTTATATCTCAGTTGAAAAGGCTAAAGAACAGGCAGAGGAATACGGTCATTCAATCAAAAGAGAATTATCGTTCTTATTCGTTCATGGTCTACTTCATCTTCTTGGCTATGACCATATGAAAGAAGAGGACGAAAAAATTATGTTTGCCTTACAAGATAAAATACTTAGACAAAAAGGAGTTTAATCATGGATAAGAAAGAATTAGTCAAAAAAGCAGTTGAGGCCAGAAGCCTCTCATATTCACCATATAGCCATTTTGCTGTTGGAGCAGCATTATTAACCAAAGATGGAAAAGTTTTCGTTGGCGCAAATATCGAAAATTCTTCTTACCCTTTATGTATGTGTGCTGAGCGTAACGCTTTATATCATGCAATGCTTAATGGCTATAGCAAAAAAGATTTTGTTGCATTAGCCCTTTCCGCTGATACAGATGGACCATGTTCTCCATGCGGAGCTTGTCGCCAAGTCATCAGTGAACTCTTTCCAAAAGATGGAGTGATTATTATGTCTAACCTTAAAGGGGATGTTCAAGAAACAAATGTCGAAGAATTACTTCCATTCGCTTTTAGCGAGGATGATTTAAAATAATGAAATCTGGATTCGTAACCATCTTAGGTCACCCTAATGTTGGTAAATCAACAATACTTAACGGAATTATTAACCGTAAGATCTCTATTGTCACTGATAAAAGTCAAACCACTCGTAATGTAATTAAAGGCATTTATCGTGGAAAAGACAGTCAAATTATTTTTATCGACACACCCGGGATACACAAACCACACGCAAAATTAGGTGTTGAAATGAATAATATGGCTTATAGCAGTGCTCATGAAGCTGATGTTAACCTTTTAGTGGTGGACGCTTCTAAAAGATTTGATGAATCTGATGAATTTTTATTGAGTCATCTCGATATTAATAACGCTCCATTAATCATTGTTTTTAATAAAATTGACAAAGCAAGAATCACTGAAGCCGAAGCGTTAAAGGCAATTTATCGTCAAAAACTTCCACAATCACACTTTATTGACACGGTAGCGAGCGAAAGATTCAATTTAGAGGAATTAATCGCCACCGTAGAAAAACTCCTCCCAGAAGGCCCAGAATATTATCCTGGAAATGAAATCACTGATAAGGATGAAGTTTTTCAAATTAAAGAGATTATTCGCGAAAAAGTTTTAAAAACTCTTAGAGATGAAGTCCCTCATTCAATCGCTATATATGTAAATAATATTGATTGGGAGGAAAATCCCCTCCATATTCATGCCTCTATTATTGTTGAAAAAGATTCACAAAAAGGAATCGTGATTGGAGCTAATGGAAAAAGAATTAAAGAGATTGGCTTAAAAGCGAGAAAGAGTATTGAAAAATTACTTGATAAACATGTTTATCTTGAATTATTTGTTAAAGTCCAATCTGATTGGCGTAACAATGATGAATTATTAGAAGCATACGGATATAAAAACAAAAAACGTTGATATGAAAATCATTGTTTTATCACATAGCGACTATAAAGAAAAAGACGCTATCTATGATGCGATAAGTGAAACGGAGAGCTTATCTTTCAAATTAAACCATGTAAAAAGTGGATCTTCTCCGTATTTGTGGATGAATAACCCAATGACGATAGCTGAAATCGAATTTGGTGATAGAAGATATAAATATCCACCTGTAAAAGACGCTAAATTATTGTTTTCCCCGCTCAACGATAATTCTGATTTTAATTATCTTAAAGCTATTGGAATGATGAATGAAACCACTCTTTCGATAGTGGATAAAAGCGAAAGATACCTTTTATTTAAAGATATAGAAGAGGCCATAGATTCATTATCTAAAACTAAAAAATATCATTTAATTGCCGCTATTTTTCTAGCTAGAGCAATGAAAATAGCCGGAGTTGATCTTCAAGTCGATAGATGTGTTTTCTGCGGAAAGACAAAAGATATTGTGGCTTTCTCTTTTGATGATGGTGGTTTTGTTTGTAAGGAATGCGCTGATAAAACTGTCGAGCGAACTTTATCCTCTACTCAAATGCGCCTCATTAGATATTTATTTAGAACCCCGAATTATTCATGCCAAAAGAGTGAAGATTACTCTATTAATGACATTGTGACTATAATGAGACACTTGAAACAATACATTGAAGATTGCTTAGGTGTTAACTTAAAGTCGATTGACGCATTTATAAAATAAAGAATTATAAAAATACACTCATAATGTGTTGACAAAGATATTATCAAGTCTTTATTATTTTAAGCACGTGCATTTTGGAGGTATTTCACAATGAGTGAATACAGTTTTGATA
>DEJH01000039.1 GCA_002353275.1 Caryophanales bacterium UBA2753
GATAAATTCTCTGAAATGTATGATACCTCGATCTACATTCAAGGAAGTGAATACGAAAAACTTAATGAAGAATTCGCTAAATATTGTGGAGCGAAATACGCAATCGGTGTCGGAAATGGATTAGATGCGATTATGCTTCTTTTAAGAGCGTATAACATCGGAGAAGGAGATGAAGTCATTGTCCCTTCAAATACATTCATTGCTACTGCTTTAGCCGTCACTTATGTTGGAGCAACTCCAGTATTTGTTGAACCAATTTTAGAAGAATATAATATCAACCCTGCTTTAATTGAAGAAAAGATCACTAGTAAAACTAAAGCGATCATCGGAGTTCATCTTTATGGCCAATGTTGCGATATGGATAAGATTAAAGAAATCGCTAAAAAGCATCATCTTATAGTTTTAGAAGACGCTGCTCAAGCTCATGGTGCTTTATATAAAGGAAAAAGAGCAGGTTCTTTAGCCGATGGAGCGGCTTTCTCTTTCTATCCAGGTAAAAATTTAGGAGCGCTTGGAGATGGAGGAATGGTTGTTACTAATAATGAAGAAATAGCCACCAAAGTTAGAGCCTTATGTTGTTATGGAAGTGACTATAAATATCATCACATCTATAAAGGTGTTAATTCTCGATTAGATGAAATTCAATGCGGTTTCTTACGCATTAAACTCAATCATTTAGATAAATGGAATGAAAATAGAAGAGAAATAGCGAAAAGATATTTATCTGAAATTCATAATGATAAATTAATCCTTCCTGTTGTTAATAAAAATAATGAACATATATGGCATATCTTTGCTATAAGATGTAAAAACCGTGATCAATTAGAAAAATATTTAAATGATCATGGAGTTGGTACAAATAAACATTATCCAACCCCAATGCATCTACAAGGCGCATACGCTGATTTACATATTCCTGAAGGTGCTTTACCACTCGCGGAAACTATCTCCAAAGAAGAATTATCAATTCCAATGTATTATGGAATGACTGACGAAGAAGTTAGTTACGTTATTGATTTATTAAATAAATTTTAATTATGAGAAAATTAGAACTTAAAGACGCTAATAAAATGATGGAGACACTTAACGATAAAAGTGTCACCAACACAATGCGTATCTCTTTACGTTCTTTTTCTTTAGATGAATGTAAAGACTACATTCTTAATTCTAATAAAGATAATAAAAATATCGATTTTGCCATCACTGATGAAAGTGATAACTGGATAGGCACTATTTCTTTAAAGAATATTGACTATAGTAAAAAAGAAGCAGAATATGCGATTATCACTTCTAAAGATGTACATGGAAAAGGATATAGTCAAAAAGCCACTAAAGAGATATTAGAATATGCCTTTAATGAATTGAAATTAGATAAAGTATATTTATATGTTTCAGTTAACAATATAAGAGCGAATAAGTTCTATCAAAAAGTAGGCTTCATCTTTGATAGATGTGAAAGAAGAGGCCTAAAACTAGGAAATGAATATCAAGATATCAATTGGTATTACGCTTTAAGAAAATAAAAAAGAAAAGGGCGCGGCCCTTTTTTAGTCGATTGAAATTAATTCGTATTCTCTCGTACCAAAGCCAAGTTCACTAGCAGCTTCAATCGTATGAATTCCATGACGAGAATTAACTCTCTCCATGAAGTGATCTTTTCCTGGATCTTTACTCTTTTGCACTAAATCAATACAGGCTTGATCAAGAGCAACTGGATCAGTAGAAGCAAGAATACCAATATCTTTTAAACATGGATCTTCTGCAACAGCACAACAGTCACAATCAACCGACATATTGCACATCATATTGATATAAACGATTTTACCTTCAAATTTTTTATGAACTGCACTAGCGGCATCCGCCATGCATTCTAGAAACATATCTTGAGGTGGAAGTTTCATCCATACCAAATATTGATTCTTTGTTCTTCCAGCGGAATGGATATATGCTTTACCTTCACTAGAAGCAAAGCCAATTGATAATTGTTTAAGTGCTCCTCCATATCCTCCCATTGGGTGACCCTTAAAGTGAGAAAGAACTAATATGGAATCATATCTAGATAGATGTTTACCAACATAATCTTTCTTAAGGACTTTACCATTAGGTATAGGTAATTCTTCATATCCTTCTTCATCCATGATGTCGACAGCGAAATATTTAGTCCAACCATGTCTATCCATTAATCTTTGATGCTTTTTAGTGGTGTTTCTTTTTCCTGAATAAGCAGTGTTACATTCGATAACTGTTCCACCAACATAATCGATTACTGGTTTAAGGAATTCTGGTCTAAGGTAGTTTTGATTTCCTTCTTCTCCAGAATGGACTTTAATACCAATATTGCCTTTAAGTTCCACTCCTAAAGCTTTATAGATATCCACCACTCTTTCAGGTGTTAATGTTTTTGTAAATAATACTTTTGCTTTTTCCATGCTATATCTCGCTTTCAAATACTTCTTTATAGTCTTCTTGACGATAACTGACTTTGATCTTTTTTGGAATTGATTTTAATTTGAATAACCAATCAATGTATTTAATAAATAATGATGGGGATAGAAAAAATAAATAAATATAACTTTTAATCTTGGAATGAGAGAGACGATACTCATGATAATTGATTGATTTATTGATAACTTTAATATTCTTATATTTTTGTAATAATGAGGAATATAGAGTCTTCTTATCAGTGGCCACTAGTGGGGATTCACCACTATTAGAAATACCTAATCCAGTTTCATACCAAATTAAACTTTCATCAATATATCCAATCTTTTCATTATTAATAGCGAATAATAAAGAAGAGAAATCTTCTCCATATTTAACTCCACTATTACTGAGTTCTACTAAATGTTTTTTAAAAACATCAGTAACATAAGCTAAAGAAGCGCCTAATAAATAGTCCTGGAAAAGACATAAACTTGTAAGAACTCGCTTATTATTCCATTTTTTAATATAAGGTTTGATTAATAAAGGTGCTCTTGAATTGATAGTCTGGCACTTACTTTCTTCCGCAGCAAAATATATCGCTTTTGCAAATATAGCGGAGTAACCACCTTTATCTAATCCTTCATAATATTTCTTTAAAGAATATTCGGTATTTAAATAATCTCCAGGAGAGATGAGTTTGACATATTTTGATGTAACTAAATCTAAGGCCGCTAAAACATTTTTAATCGTGCCAACATTTTTTTCTAATAATGAATATTTAACTTCAAAGTTTGACGGGATTCTTTCTTTGATCCATTTTTTAACATCTGTAAAGTCATAGCCAATAGAGCCATCATCTGCTAAAACAACTTCTACATCAACTTCCTTTTGCCTAAATATAGATAAAAGAGTTCTTTTAAACTTATCAAAGTCCGGTTTATAGGAACACACTATGATAGAGATTTTATCCATATCAAATATTTTAATGTTTTTATATTCTAAATAGAATAAGGAAATCGCAATTATGAATTAAGCGATGTAATAGATAACGTGATTGCTGATGATAAAGACAGGTGCATTACAACTTGGATTGCAGCCGAGAAAAATATGGAAGTCACAAAAAATAGGAGAAATTCATAAACAGCACAAAGAACAAAAATAGCAAAATTAAAATCCCTGAGTAAATTATTAAAAACAAAACAGGAACTAACCAATTTATTAAATTAGTAATAATGTTCTTCTTACTTAGATATATTAAATAAGCAGCGCAGCTAGAAGAAACGCTAATAGAAAGAACAAAGATCAATATTTATTTGAGATAGCACATTTATATCACCGATTATGACTGTTCTTATAAGTTTATTAGACTTGTTTATTTGGCAATTGGATTGCTTCTAAGGATTTATTATCTTCTTTTACTTTTTTTAACATCTCCCAATTAATACCATTTCCTTCTAAGTATTTTAAAATAGATTTTTTTAATTTAGCTTTAATTATAATTTTTTTATAAACATATTTA
>DEJH01000005.1 GCA_002353275.1 Caryophanales bacterium UBA2753
ACAATTGCTCTAGCGATTGCGACCTTTTGTCTTTCTCCTCCAGAAAGAGAAGCAGTTGTTCTATCTCTTAATTCAGCTAAACTAAGAGATTCAATGATTGAATCAACAATCTCATAATCCTTCTTTGAAGGATATAAACCAAATTTGGTTAATCTTCCTAAAAGAATTGTTTCTCTCACAGTTAAATCATTTCCTTCAATTAATTGAGGGACATACGCTAAGAGATTGTTCTTTTCTTCTTTAGAGATATCCTTCTTAATTTTTCCGTTAAAGAGGATTTCTCCGCTTGAGATTTTTTCTTCTCCGATAAGGCAATTAAGAAGCGTGGATTTACCCGCTCCATTTGGACCTAAGATGATGACGATTTCTCCTTCATTTATCACGAAAGAGACATTATCTAATACTTTTTTATTCGTTGAATAAGAGAAAGATAAGTTTTTGACTTCTAACATTATTTCTTCCTCCTACTAAGTAACAAGATAACGATAAAGATAGGCGCGCCTAATATTGAAGTAACTGCTCCAACAGGGAGAGCCCATCCAGAAAGTAAAATACGTGAAATGATATCACTAAATAGTAAAGTGACAGAACCTAATAAAGCGGAACCAATAATCAAATATTTGTGGTCATTTCCAATCAGCCTCCTCACAATTTGAGGGATGATTAATCCAATGAAGCCAATGATTCCAAATAAAGAGACTGAAACCGCACATAATAGTGAAGCTAATAAAAGAGAAATAAATCTAAACCATTTAAGATTGATTCCTAAAGTGGAAGCAGTCGCATCTCCTAATAAAATCGCATTATATTTATATGAGAATAAGAGGAAGAATATCAAAGATATTGCTAAGACAATAGCGACAATTAACACTGAGGTGTAATTCGCTCTCCCTAAATCACCAAACGCCCAATAAATCGCAGTGCCTAAAGTTTGATCATCCGCAAAATATTGTACTAATGTTGTTAGACCAGTGCAGAAAGTACCAAATGTCACACCGATAAGAACGGTAATCGCATTATTAAATTTCTTTATTCTTGCTAAGGTTAAGACTAAAATCATCGAACCTAAAGCGAACATAAAAGCGAATAAAGAGACGACATAAGGGTTATCGAATAGAGGTTTTGACCCAGAATGGGAAATTATTCCTCCTCCCAAGATGATAATTGCGACGTTAGCGCCAAGTACCGCTGCATTAGAAACACCCAAAGTAGAAGGAGAAGCCATTACGTTATTACTCATTGTTTGCATGATGACGCCCGAGATGCTTAAAGCTGCTCCAACAACGATAGCGGCGAGCACCCTAGGCATTCTGATATTGAAGATGATGATATTCTCAGTAGAGTTTCCTCCACCAAAAAGAGTCTTAAGAACTTCTCCAATACTCATTTTGCTACTTCCAATAAAAACAGAAATGACAAAGAAAAGAAGAGTGAGAATACTCATGATAGTGAGAAATATTGCTCTTTTTTGTGATAAGGATAAAGATTTCATCCTTTAAATCTTAATATATAAATATATTGATATATAGAGAAAAAGAAACAATAATTGGATAAAGTGTTCGATAACTGCTAAACTTGAATTATGAGATATAAAAAAGAAGAAATTACTGCCTTAGAAAAAATCTATAATGCGACTATCGCTTTATTAACTGAGAAGAGTTATACCTCAATTAACAATTCTCAAATCATCAAGAAAGCGAATATCTCTCGCTCAACATTCTATATTTATTTTAAAAACAAAGATCAAATCATCTCGACGATATGTGATGATACATTTAATCACATCTTTAATCATAAACTCACTAAGGAAAAACATCATGATTTCTCCAAAGAGAATCCTGATGAATTAAAACATATCATCACTCATTCTTTTTATCATTTTCTAGAAGATCGAGATTTAGTCTTAACGATCCTTAATAGTGGTGCTTCCTCAATCTTTTTAAATCAATTAAGAAAAAGGCTCAAACCTTTAGTCCTCTCTTTAATCGAGAAGAAAATAATCGGAAATAATAACGTTCCAATAGAAATGAAAACTCATCAATATGTAAATGGTTATACTGCATTATTACAGTATTATCTCCGACACAACAGTGATTCAAAGCCAGAAGTCATCAGTGAATATTACTTTACTCTTTGTAAATAGTTAGATTTAATCAAGTTTTCTTTCTTTACTTTAATAGATAGATTTCCTATCATAATTATTAGAGGGTTTTATCTATATGGAAATCGTAAAAAAGAAATTATGGACTGCTGTTTTTGTTTCGCTGGCAGTCGCTTTTGTTTTTAACTTCATTTATCAAATTGTTTTACTTGGTTATGAAGCCGAACACACATTTGGTTTTTCTCAATTTTATGATGCGTTTGGTTCATTAATATTTGGCGCAGTTTTAGGCATTATTCTTAATATTGCTGGCATTGGAGTTTCAATTTTTGCAATTTTTGGCGTTCGAAAAGGCAAGAAATTCGATAATGTGATGATTGGTTCACTTCTATTTGCCACTATACCACTTAAATCTGCTATTAATTTGTTAACCATTCATAGTTCATTTAAAAAAATTGCTGCTATAGGTGGAGAGTTTGGTGGATATTATCCAAAAACTGGATTCTTGACAATTACCGTTATTATTTCATTTATTTCAGTTGCAGTTTGCTTACTTGCTGCATTCCTAAAGAAATTTAAGGCACGTCATGTTTTGACTGCTGTTGCTTTGTTCGTTACTGTGTTTTTCACTATGATTTATTATCCTCAAATGAATGCTCCATACATTTATGCTGGTTATGGAGGCTATAGTTTTTACATGAGGCCTGGACAATACATCTTGGTTATTGTTGGTTTGATGCCTGCAGTCGTTTCAGCTGCATTATATGCATCCTTATGTTCTCCAAAATTCGAAGAGAAATATCGCGCTAGTGCGAAGGCTCGTGGAATTGCTATTCCTAACGATCAACCTGCTTCAGACTCCAAAGTTGATAAAATCAAAAAAGTTCAAGAAGAGACCGGCCTTGGCTTAGTGGAAGCAAAACGTATCGTTGATAACAAAGAAGCTGCTGTGAAAAAAGCAATGGAAATGTATGGCATGACCCGTGAAGAAGCAGAAGAAGCAACAGGATATAACAAACCTGCTACTGTAGCTGATCAATTTATGGGCATGGGTCTAGGTCTTAATACTCAACAAACTCCACAAGGCTCAAATCAAAGCGCTCCTGCTGCTACTAATGATTTTGATAAACAAACAATGCAAGCTGCTCGTACTAATACACCAACTTCAGTTGAAAGTAGTGGTGCAGAAATTGCCAATCTTAAACGTGATTATTTACAAGGCAAAATCAGTAAAGATGAGTTCAACACTAAGTTAGCAGAACTCAGAAATAAATAAAAAATTAAGGAGATTTCATTTATGAAAAAAAGTGCACTAATTGCTTCATTAATTACCTTAGTAATAGCCAATTTAGCCTTTGTAATTAGCTACTTTACCTATCTTGGAGATATATTTCATTATTTTCCAGGAGCAGGTATCATTACCCTTTTAGCGTTATTGCTTTCTTTCGCTGCGATTATTTATGTAGTCGTTGGACTTATTAAGTGTAAAGACGCATCCTACAATCCTTCTTCAATGATTTTTGGAGGATATGGATTTTTTGTAGCAGCATTTATCGCTAGTAGATACGCAATTACAGTAATCGAAGGTCGTTTCTTTTTATCACTTTCTTTAGTCGCGAATTTCTTATTCGTGTTTGCCATCCTTATTATGATGATTTTGGTTAGCAAGAATTCCAAACAATATAAGGGAAATAAAAAATTCTTAACCTTAACTCATTCAAGGTTATGTTTCCTCTCTTCGTTTGCGTTTTTAGTATTTGTTTTCTTAAATCTTATCAGCATGTTCATCATTAAAGATGTGTTCTATTTCAATCGTTTATTTACCATTGTTGGTTACATCTTCTTATTGTTGACCTCTATCCTTGTTCTTGTTGGTTATAGTGGTTACGTCAAAGAACGTGGCGTTCTTCCAAATAATAAAGATGAAGCATTCATCAATCCAAAACCAAAACGTCAAGTTGCTGCTGATGACCCTAAAGAAGTCGCGGTTAAAAACGCAATGGAACAATATGGCATGACCCGCGAAGAAGCAGAAATTGCTACTGGATACAATAAATCTGATGATAACCCAATAAGTCAATTAGGTCTTCCTCCAGGTTTAGGCCTTAATGTTCAACAAGCTCAACAGGGCTTAGCTCATAGTCAGTCACAACCACAAAGTGCTCCAGTCGTGGAACAATCTAAACCACAAGTGGATAACTCTACTGAAATCGCTGAACTTAAACGTGAATATTTACAAGGCAAAATCACTAAAGAAGAATTTAACGCTAAGTTAACAGAACTCAGAAATAAAAAATAGAGGAGATTTAACTATTAATAAAT
>DEJH01000079.1:0-2311 GCA_002353275.1 Caryophanales bacterium UBA2753
ATACAGAAAAAATGATAATTTAACTATTAACTATCGCTTATCAAACATTCAAGATAATTTAAATTAAATCACAAACAAACACAAAAATAAAATTCACAAACAAAATACCAAATCAAATAAAACATCAATATACCTAATTATATATATTTTATTTTTCATCATCATCAAGGAATGTTTTAAATCCAATAAACTTTTCCCAATCTACATCCTTGGTCAAATCTAATTCGTATTTTTTTTGTTCTTCTTCAGTCATAATATCTTCTTCTTCGCCTTCATAATGTCGTTCAACTCCTACTTTCCACAAATCAGCTTCTCTTTCTTCTTCGTACTGTTTTCTCTGTTCATCACTTTTCTTTTTCTCAGCTTTGGCTTCTCTATCCATCTCCTTTATAATGACAGGAATCATATTATCCATGTGATGAATGAATAACTCAGTATTATCACAAAGAAGTTTAAGATCTTCTGTCCTTAATCGAAGTAAAACTTTCGCAATTTTTGGATAAAGATATTGATATTTAGAATATTTTTCAATTGACCCTAGTTTTTCATATATTTTATTTTGCCAATTAATTTCTTCTTGGGTTAGTTCCCTACCAGTAATTTCCTTAAATACAGGAAGTGGCTTGTATCCATGTGGGGAAATTCGTATATCATGAGCATGGGGTTGAGAATAGTTGTTACTTTTCTCATTATGATGTTCAAATGGAATAACTCTATTAAAGATATTTTCATCATTTTCATTGATATCTATTTGACTATCATTATCAACAGGTTGCTCAACTTGGGCATTAGCATTAGAAGGTCGAGCAATTTGGATATTGGTGTTAACAGGCTGAGTCATTTGAACATTTTGATTATTGGGTTGAGTCATTTGAATATTTGGATTAACAGGAACCACTTGGACATTAGGCATGATAGGTATTTGAATATTAGGTCCAACGGGCATTACTTGAGGGAGAGGCATTCCATGAACCATTTGAGTACTAGGCATTCCATGAACCATTTGAACATTAGGCATAACTGGCACCATTTGAACATTAGGCATTCCTGGAACAATTTGGGCATTAGCCACGCCTGGAACCATTTGAACATTGGGCATTCCCGGAGCCATTTGAACATTAGGCATTCCGGGTGCCAATTGAACATTAGGCATTCCTGGTACCATTTGGGCATTAGGCATTCCAGGCTGAACCAATCCTTTTTTCTCCTGATCCATATAAGGCGATAAATCGAATCTACGCATCATTCTTAATTTAAGGAATTGAAGTCTTTCTTTCTTAGTTTGGTGGTAATCGACGTATAATCTTGGTCCATTTCTTATATACTCCTTTCCATTCAATTTTTTAATAGCCTTTTTAGCTTGTTCAGGATCTAAGAAACATACGTAGGCGAAAACACGAGTCTTTCTTTTAATGAATTTGAAGCTGTTGTCAGTTGCAGCACTTCTGAGTATTCTAGCACTTCGAATTGGGCCAAATTCTCCGAATAATTGCAAGAGTTTCTCTTTATCGAAGTTATCGGGTAAATGCTTAACATATAAATTACAAAATTTATATCGGGCTCTGACTTTCGTTTTCAATCTTTCGCATATGATTCTTAATAATTTTTCTCTTTCCTTCTTTTTCATGGCACGACAACAGTGTAATCTATCATCAACATTTCTCACAACATAATGGCCATCATAGAAGTCCATTAATTCAAGAAAAGACTTTTTTATCTCTGCTAAGCCTTCTTCTGTGCTCATTTTGTCATCGAGTTTATATTCATGGACATAACAAGTACATTTATAAACATCTTCTTCTTTTATACCTTGTTCTCTGAAAATTTGGGCATACTCTTCAACTTGTTTATTGTAGGCTTCGTCATTTAGTTTTAGGTAGGGTACTTTGATAACGGCTTTTTCGGCTGGACCATCTATGGATTTAAAGCAAACGAAACCATATTGATGAACGAATATATTAGAACTGATACAATTAGGAGTATTTTTATCAACTCTTTCTTTCTTTGGGGAACGAACTATCGCTGAACTAATTTCACCATATTTAGAGAAATATTTTTTCAACTGTTCTACATCCCAGTCTTTTGGAATATTTCTCACATATAAATTATTGAATCTAATTGGCTTTCTTGGTCTTTTTCTTTCAAGTTGACATACATAGAGTTTCATATCCGTATCTTTCCAAGGTTTACCATGAGTTTCTTCGATAGCTTTTTTAGCACAATTTGTATCTTCATATAACACATATCCATATCCTAGAGAATCTCCTTCTTCATCTTCGGCTACTTTCGCTGCAAGTATTTTTCCGAATTG
>DEJH01000079.1:2410-2681 GCA_002353275.1 Caryophanales bacterium UBA2753
GAGAGTCTCACCGTTTTATTCATTAATCTAGAATAATTAACTTCCTGAAGGGCTTGACCTGCTTTGTCTCTACTTCTGAATCCAACAAAGGCATAACCTAGAGAATTTGCTGTTTTTTCTTCCTTGGCAAGCTTAATATAACTAACACTGTAATTGTTGAAGAGTCTGTAGATCATATTTTCATCAACTCTTTTATCCAACCCGTGAACAAATAGAATTGCTGCTTTCTTTGCTAGATATTCTTCTCTTTTTTCTCTCTCTTCTTGTTCTT
>DEJH01000090.1 GCA_002353275.1 Caryophanales bacterium UBA2753
TTATGAATATCAAGAAAATAGAGTGAGTATATCGGTTTAATTAGCCAGGCGTATCAGCTTAATTAGCCACGCCCCTTAACACAAATAAATTAATCATATTTTTCTTATAAATCAATCACTCCTTTCTTTTTTGGAAGCCCTTCTCTTCTTTCCGCTGGCTTTCTTATCCGGCTGGGGAAGAGAAGAAAGCGATATTTTTTTAATTCTTCCTTAAGGAATCTCCCTTTAGTTCGATTTTGGTACTACTTGAGAAGAGTCTATCCATAATCGCATCCGCATAAGTACGATCTTTAAATACCTGATACCAATCCGATATAGGTAGTTGAGAAAGAATTATAGTTGAACTTACTTGATATCGATCCTCAATGATTTCTAGAAAATCTTTTGTTTCATCTAGACTCATTGGACTCATACCGAAATCATCAAGTATTAATACCTCAGTTTTCTTTAAGGAATTCATCATCTTCCGATAATCCAATGTATCCTTGGTCATTGCTAAATCGGTAAACAATCTTGGAACTCTAATATATTTAACGGAATGCATATTTCGACAAGCTTGAATACCTATCGCACATCCTAGATAAGTTTTACCTGTTCCTGTCGCTCCAACGATGATGATGTTGTTTTTGTTGATAATGTACCCTCCACTTATAAGATTGAGAACCATATCTTTTGATAAGTTTCTTTCGGCTTTATAAATGATGGAATTGATTTCTGGTTGATACTTAAACGCCGCTGATTTGATAAGTCGCTCTATTTTCTTGTTTTGACGATCCACTAATTCACGTTCAAATATAAGACCTATTCTATCAATAAAAGATAATTGATTTGATTCAGGAATCGATTCTTGTTCGGCGATAACTGAATATACGGTTGGAAGGTGTAGTAATTTACATTGGTTTTTAATTTCTTCAATAGTCATTAGTTGCTCTCCTTATAATAATCTGGACCTCGGAGATTTGAATTGTTGACCATTTCTTCAAAAGAGGTTTGCTTTTCTAATCTTGTATAAATCGCTTTAATCGCTGAATAAGTATAAACGCCGTAATCATTAGCTTCATTAATCGCGGTAATGAGTCTAGGGAGATTTTTCCTTGATAATTCGATAATTCCTTGAGCTCCTTTATATCCTTGTTCTTCAAAAGGAATTTTAGCAAAATATTTGTTCAAAAATTCGCCGACATCATTATGAATTTTATAACCCCAAGATATGAGTTTATCTTTGCTCATCCCTTGATGTTCAATAGGCATATGTTCCTTGATGGTTGAATATCTTCCTTTATGTTCGTATAAACGAATATGTTCCGCTATTTTGAGATTTTCATAATAAATCTGCACTGTTTTTGAAGTTATTCTTAGTTCTACCTTCTTAGAAACATAACGATATGGAACAGAATAATAAAATCCTTTATACTCTATGTGGTAATTGTTATTTACTGTCGCAAGTTTAACGGTTACCAATTCGTAAGGTGTCTTTGGAAGGGATTTTAATTCAGACTTATCATCCTCTAAAAAGACACTTTTTCTACTTCCTTCTTTTTTAGAAAAAGGGGCATTATTAAACTTTTCTAAAACATCAAATACAAAACTAGATAATTCATCAAAAGAATAAAACTTTTTATCGTGCATTTTACCAATTAGATTACGTTCTGCAGCATTAAAGACAGCATTTTCCACAAGAGGTTTATCTTTAGGTTTTCTTACTCTAGCTGGAAGAATAATCGTATTATAGTAGTCTGCTAAAAAAGAAAATTCACGGTTAAAGATAATCTCGTATTTTCCATGATTAATGACCGCACTTTTATCATTATCAGGTACCAAAAATTTAGGGACACCACCAAAATAAGATAAAGCATGTATCACGCCCGTAAGAAAAGAAGGGGATTTTGTATCTCTAAATACTTCCATATAGGTATATCCGCTTCTTCCTATAACCGAGACAAAAACGTAACAAGGAATCGCTTCTCCTGTTTCTTTATCAAAATAATAAACTTTATCACCAGACCAATCGATTTCCATTCTTTCGCCTGGTTTCCTTTCAAAATGGGCAGTGATGGTTGAAGCGCTACTAGCTTTTAAAATCCTTTCTTTAAATTGAGTATATTTAAGTCCGTTGGGATATTTCTCAATATATTCGCGCCATAACAAAAGCACTGTGACATGTTTCTTTTTGAGTTCCTTAATGCAATACTCAACATTTGGTTCAGGAACACCTTGATAAGGATTGTTGTTTGGATAAAAGAGCTTATGAATTTCCTCTTCATTTAAATCTTTAATCTTTTCGTAAGTAATTGATAAGGTATCTGCTAAAGAAAGGATGACTTTAACTGTATCCTTGGAACAATTAACGATTTTTCCTATTTGTCGGTTACTAAAATCTCGATTTAACTCTTTAATTTGTAATATTCTTTTGATTTCCGCCATTTTCATACTCCTTGGCATAAATGAAATCCTCCTTGTTGAAACAAATATCAACAATTTGGATTTAAGTGTCAAGGGTAGGTGGCTAAATAGACCGCTATGACTGGCTAAATTCGCCGCTACAGGTGGCTAAATTGGCCGTCGCACTCAAATAGAGATATGAACCGCAAAGGAAGGGAATATTACGATTA